>NZ_JBWKDS010000001.1:287676-404149 GCF_056435845.1 Streptomyces sp. NPDC043867
AGCTGTCGCCCCCCTCCAAGCTGTCCCCCCCCCCCCCCCCCCCGCTTTGTGCCCCCCCCCCCGGCAACCACACACGCCGGCGGGCGGCCACCCCCGCAGGGATGGCCGCCCGCCGACAGACGTACGCCTTACTGGTTGTACGGACCGTAGTCGTAGTCCTCCAGCGGAACGGCCTGGCCGGAGCCCGTGCCGAACGGCGAGTAGTCGATGTCGTCGTAGCCGACGGCCGAGTACATCGCGGCCTTGGCCTCCTCGGTCGGCTCGACCCGGATGTTGCGGTAGCGGGACAGACCCGTACCGGCCGGGATGAGCTTACCGATGATGACGTTCTCCTTGAGGCCGATCAGGGAGTCGGACTTGGCGTTGATCGCCGCGTCCGTCAGAACCCTGGTCGTCTCCTGGAAGGACGCCGCCGACAGCCACGACTCGGTGGCGAGCGAGGCCTTGGTGATACCCATCAGCTGCGGACGGCCGGAGGCCGGGTGGCCGCCTTCCTGGACCACACGACGGTTCTCGGTCTCGAACTTGCCGCGCTCGACCAGCTCGCCCGGCAGCAGCTCCGCGTCGCCGGACTCGATGATCGTCACCCGGCGGAGCATCTGCCGGATGATGATCTCGATGTGCTTGTCGTGGATCGACACACCCTGCGAGTTGTAGACCTTCTGGACTTCGCCGACCAGGTGGACCTGGACCGCGCGCTGACCGAGGATCCGCAGCACGTCGTGCGGGTTGGTGGCACCCACGGTGAGCTTCTGGCCCACTCCGACGTGGTCGCCCTCGCCCACCAGCAGACGGGCACGCTTCGAGATCGGGAACGCCGTCTCGTCGCTGCCGTCGTCGGGGGTGATGACGATCTTCTTGGTCTTCTCCGTCTCCTCGATGCGGACACGGCCGTCCGCCTCGGAGATCGGGGCGACACCCTTCGGCGTACGAGCCTCGAAGAGCTCGACGACACGGGGCAGACCCTGGGTGATGTCGTCACCGGCCACACCACCGGTGTGGAAGGTACGCATCGTCAGCTGGGTACCGGGCTCACCGATGGACTGGGCGGCGATGATGCCGACCGCCTCACCGATGTCGACCAGCTTGCCGGTGGCCAGCGAGCGGCCGTAGCACATGGCGCAGGTACCGACGGCGGACTCGCAGGTCAGGACCGAGCGGGTCTTGACCTCCTCGATGCCGTGCTTGACCAGCTCGTCGATGAGGACGTCGCCCAGGTCGGTGTTGGCCGGGGCCAGCACCACGCCGTCGACGACGATGTCCTCGGCCAGCGCACGTGCGTACACGCTGGTCTCGACGTTGTCCGCCTTGCGCAGGACGCCGTCGGCGCCGCGCTCGGCGATCGCCAGGCGCAGACCGCGGTCGGTGCCGCAGTCCTCCTCGCGGATGATGACGTCCTGCGAGACGTCGACCAGACGACGGGTGAGGTAACCCGAGTCGGCGGTACGCAGAGCCGTGTCGGCCAGACCCTTACGGGCACCGTGCGTGGAGATGAAGTACTCCAGCACGGACAGGCCCTCACGGAAGGACGCCTTGATGGGACGCGGGATCGTCTCGTTCTTGGCGTTCGACACCAGACCACGCATACCGGCGATCTGACGCATCTGCATCATGTTTCCGCGGGCACCCGAGTCGACCATCATGAAGATGGGGTTCGTCTTCGGGAAGTTCGCGTTCATCGCCTCGGCGACCTCGTTGGTCGCCTTGGTCCAGATCGCGATGAGCTCCTGCGTGCGCTCGTCCTTGGTGATCAGACCGCGCTCGTACTGCTTCTGGACCTTCTCGTCCTGCGCCTCGTAGCCCTTGACGATCTCCTTCTTCGCCTCGGGAACGACGATGTCGGAGATGGCCACGGTGACGCCGGAGCGGGTCGCCCAGAAGAAGCCGGCCGCCTTCAGGTTGTCGAGCGTCGCCGCCACGATGACCTTGGGGTAGCGCTCGGCGAGGTCGTTGACGATCTCGGAGAGCTGCTTCTTGCCGACCTCGTAGTCGACGAACGGGTAGTCCTCGGGCAGCAGCTCGTTGAAGAGCGCGCGGCCCAGGGTCGTCCGCAGCCGGAAGGTGTCACCCTGCTGCCACTCGGGCTCGCCCTCCTCGCGGGCCGGCGGGGTCCAGCCGCGCGGCGGGATGGTGCCCACCGGGAAGCGGATGTCCACGCGGGACTGCAGCGAGAGCTCGCCGGCGTCGAACGCCATGATCGCCTCGGCGACGGACGAGAAGGAGCGCTCCTCGCCCTTGACGTCGCGCAGCTCGCCGTCCGTGGTCAGGAAGAACAGACCGAGGACCATGTCCTGGGTCGGCATCGTGACCGGGCGGCCGTCGGCGGGCTTGAGGATGTTGTTCGAGGACAGCATCAGGATGCGGGCCTCGGCCTGCGCCTCCGCGGAGAGCGGCAGGTGCACGGCCATCTGGTCACCGTCGAAGTCCGCGTTGAACGCGGTGCAGACGAGCGGGTGGATCTGGATGGCCTTGCCCTCGACCAGCTGCGGCTCGAAGGCCTGGATGCCGAGGCGGTGCAGCGTCGGCGCACGGTTCAGCAGAACCGGGTGCTCGGCGATGACCTCTTCCAGGACGTCGTACACGACCGTGCGGCCGCGCTCGACCATCCGCTTGGCGCTCTTGATGTTCTGCGCGTGGTTCAGGTCGACCAGGCGCTTCATCACGAACGGCTTGAAGAGCTCCAGCGCCATGGCCTTCGGCAGACCGCACTGGTGCAGCTTCAGCTGCGGACCGACGACGATGACGGAACGCGCGGAGTAGTCCACACGCTTGCCGAGCAGGTTCTGACGGAATCGGCCCTGCTTGCCCTTCAGCATGTCGCTGAGGGACTTCAGCGGGCGGTTACCGGGACCGGTGACCGGGCGACCACGACGACCGTTGTCGAACAGGGCGTCGACGGCCTCCTGGAGCATGCGCTTCTCGTTGTTCACGATGATCTCGGGGGCGCCGAGGTCGAGAAGCCGCTTCAGGCGGTTGTTGCGGTTGATCACGCGGCGGTACAGGTCGTTCAGGTCGGAGGTCGCGAAGCGGCCACCGTCCAGCTGCACCATCGGACGCAGGTCCGGCGGGATGACCGGCACGCAGTCGAGGACCATGCCCTTGGGGCTGTTGGAGGTCTGCAGGAAGGCAGACACGACCTTCAGCCGCTTCAGCGCACGGGTCTTCTTCTGGCCCTTGCCGGTGCGGATGATCTCGCGGAGGCGCTCGGCCTCCTCGTCCAGGTCGAAGGACTCCAGGCGCTTCTGCAGCGCCGCGGCACCCATCGAACCGTCGAAGTACGTGCCGAAGCGGTCACGCAGCTCGCGGTAGAGGAGCTCGTCGCCCTCCAGGTCCTGGACCTTGAGGTTCTTGAACCGGGTCCACACCTCGTCGAGACGGTCGATCTCGCGCTGCGCACGGTCGCGCAGCTGCTTCATCTCGCGCTCGGCGCCCTCGCGCACCTTGCGGCGCACGTCGGCCTTCGCACCCTCGGCCTCGAGCTCGGCCAGGTCGGTCTCGAGCTTCTTGGCGCGGGCCTCGAGGTCGGCGTCGCGACGGTTCTCGACCTGCTGACGCTCGACGGAGACGTGCGCCTCCAGCGAGGGCAGGTCACGCGTGCGGCGCTCCTCGTCCACGTACGTGATCATGTACGCGGCGAAGTAGATGACCTTCTCGAGGTCCTTCGGGGCCAGGTCGAGCAGGTAGCCCAGGCGCGACGGGACGCCCTTGAAGTACCAGATGTGGGTGACGGGAGCGGCAAGCTCGATGTGACCCATCCGCTCACGACGCACCTTGGCGCGAGTGACCTCGACGCCGCAGCGCTCACAGATGATGCCCTTGAAGCGGACGCGCTTGTACTTGCCGCAGTAGCACTCCCAGTCCCGGGTCGGACCGAAGATCTTCTCGCAGAAGAGTCCGTCCTTCTCGGGCTTGAGCGTGCGGTAGTTGATGGTCTCGGGCTTCTTGACCTCGCCGTGGCTCCACTGACGGATGTCGTCAGCGGTTGCCAGACCGATCCGGAGCTCATCGAAGAAGTTGACGTCGAGCACTATGCGTCAATCCCTCTCAGGGTTGTAAGTCTTAGGGGTCTGAAACGGGGGTCCTGGGGCCGGCCGGGGCTCATCGCTGAGCCCCGGGCCGGACTCCCGTCAGACCTCTTCGACGCTGCTCGGCTCGCGCCGGGACAGGTCGATGCCGAGCTCTTCCGCAGCGCGGAAGACGTCCTCGTCGGTGTCGCGCATCTCGATGGACATGCCGTCCGAGGACAGCACCTCCACGTTGAGGCACAGGGACTGCATCTCCTTGATGAGCACCTTGAAGGACTCGGGGATGCCGGGCTCGGGGATGTTCTCGCCCTTGACGATGGCCTCGTAGACCTTCACGCGGCCGGTCACGTCGTCGGACTTGATGGTCAGCAGCTCCTGGAGGGCGTACGCGGCGCCGTATGCCTCCAGCGCCCACACCTCCATCTCACCGAAGCGCTGGCCACCGAACTGGGCCTTACCACCCAGCGGCTGCTGGGTGATCATCGAGTACGGACCGGTCGACCGGGCGTGGAGCTTGTCGTCGACCAGGTGGTGGAGCTTGAGGATGTACATGTAGCCGACCGAGATCGGCTCCGGGAACGGCTCGCCGGAGCGGCCGTCGAACAGCCTCGCCTTGCCGGACGGGAGCACCATGCGCTCGCCGTCGCGGTTCGGGATGGTGTGCTGCAGCAGACCCGCGAGCTCGTCCTCGCGCGCACCGTCGAAGACGGGGGTCGCGACGTTCGTGCCCGGGTCGACCTGGTCGGCGCCGATGGCCTGCAGGCGCTGCGCCCACTCCTCGCCGAGCCCGGAGACGTCCCAGCCGCGGCTGGCGAGCCAGCCGAGGTGGATCTCCAGGACCTGTCCCGGGTTCATTCGGGACGGGACACCCAGCGGGTTGAGGATGATGTCGACCGGGGTGCCGTCCTCCAGGAACGGCATGTCCTCGATCGGCAGGATCTTGGAGATGACGCCCTTGTTGCCGTGACGGCCGGCGAGCTTGTCACCGTCGGTGATCTTGCGCTTCTGCGCCACGTACACGCGCACCAGCTGGTTCACACCGGGGGGAAGCTCGTCGCCCTCCTCGCGGTCGAAGACGCGGACGCCGATGACCTTGCCGATCTCGCCGTGCGGCACCTTCAGCGAGGTGTCGCGCACCTCGCGCGCCTTCTCACCGAAGATCGCGCGGAGCAGGCGCTCCTCGGGGGTCAGCTCGGTCTCGCCCTTGGGCGTGACCTTGCCGACGAGGATGTCGCCGGCGACGACCTCGGCACCGATACGGATGATGCCGCGCTCGTCGAGGTCGGCGAGGACCTCCTCGGAGACGTTCGGGATGTCCCGGGTGATCTCCTCGGGGCCGAGCTTGGTGTCACGGGCGTCGACCTCGTGCTCCTCGATGTGGATCGAGGAGAGGACGTCGTCCTGCACGAGGCGCTGCGACAGGATGATCGCGTCCTCGTAGTTGTGACCCTCCCACGGCATGAACGCCACGAGCAGGTTCTTGCCGAGCGCCATCTCGCCGTTCTCGGTCGCCGGGCCGTCGGCCAGGACCTGTCCGGCGATGATCCGGGCGCCCTCGTCCACGACAACCTTCTGGTTGACCGAGGTGCCCTGGTTCGAGCGCGAGAACTTCGCGAGGCGGTACGTGGTGTACGTGCCGTCGTCGTTGGCGGTGGTGATGTAGTCCGCGGAGACCTCCTGGACCACACCGTCCTTCTCCGACTTCAGGACGTCACCGGCGTCGACCGCGCAGCGGTACTCCATGCCGGTGCCGACCAGCGGCGCCTCGGACTTGATCAGCGGAACGGCCTGACGCATCATGTTCGCGCCCATGAGGGCACGGTTGGCGTCGTCGTGCTCGAGGAACGGGATCATGGCGGTCGCGACCGACACCATCTGGCGCGGCGAGACGTCCATGTAGTCGACATCGTCGCCCGGGATGTAGTCGATCTCGCCGCCACGGCGGCGGACGAGGACGCGGGACTCCTCGAAGCGCATGTCCTCGGAGAGGATCGCGTTCGCCTGGGCGATGACGAAGCGGTCTTCCTCGTCGGCGGTCAGGTAGTCGACGTCGTCGGTGACGACACCCTCGACGACCTTGCGGTACGGGGTCTCGACGAACCCGAACGCGTTGACCCGGCCGTAGGAGGCGAGCGAGCCGATCAGACCGATGTTCGGGCCTTCGGGGGTCTCGATCGGGCACATGCGGCCGTAGTGCGAGGGGTGCACGTCACGGACCTCGAAGCCGGCCCGCTCACGCGACAGACCACCGGGACCCAGAGCCGAGAGACGACGCTTGTGCGTCAGACCCGACAGCGGGTTGTTCTGGTCCATGAACTGCGAGAGCTGGCTGGTGCCGAAGAACTCCTTGATGGAGGCGACGACCGGCCGGATGTTGATCAGGGTCTGGGGCGTGATCGCCTCGACGTCCTGGGTGGTCATCCGCTCGCGGACGACGCGCTCCATACGAGCCAGACCCGTGCGGACCTGGTTCTGGATGAGCTCGCCGACGTTGCGCAGACGACGGTTGCCGAAGTGGTCGATGTCGTCGGTCTCGACGACGATCGAGGTGCCGTTGTCACCGACGGTCTCGGTCTCACCGGCGTGCAGCTTCACCAGGTACTTGATCGTCGAGATGATGTCCTCGACGGTCAGGACGCCGGCGTCCAGCGGGGCTTCGCCGCCGAGCTTCTTGTTCACCTTGTAGCGGCCGACCTTGGCGAGGTCGTAGCGCTTGGGGTTGAAGTAGAGGTTCTCGAGCAGGGTCTGCGCGGCCTCACGGGTCGGCGGCTCGCCCGGACGCAGCTTGCGGTAGATGTCCAGGAGCGCGTCGTCCTGGCCCTGGGTGTGGTCCTTCTCCAGGGTGGCGCGCATGGACTCGTACTCGCCGAACTCCTCGAGGATCTGCTCGGTCGTCCAGCCGAGAGCCTTCAGGAGAACGGTGACGGACTGCTTGCGCTTGCGGTCGATGCGGACACCGACCATGTCGCGCTTGTCGATCTCCATCTCCAGCCAGGCACCCCGGGAGGGGATCACCTTGGCCGAGAAGATGTCCTTGTCGGACGTCTTGTCGATGGAGGAGTCGAAGTAGACACCCGGCGAGCGGACCAGCTGGGACACCACGACACGCTCGGTGCCGTTGATGACGAAGGTGCCCTTGTTGGTCATGAGCGGGAAGTCGCCCATGAAGACCGTCTGGGACTTGATCTCGCCGGTCTCGTTGTTGGTGAACTCGGCGGTGACGAAGAGCGGGGCCGCGAACGTGAAGTCGCGCTCCTTGCACTCGTCGATGGAGTTCTTGGGAGGCTCGAAGCGGTGGTCGCGGAAGGTCAGCGACATCGACCCGGAGAAGTCCTCGATCGGGGAGATCTCCTCGAAGATCTCCTCCAGACCGGACTTGGTGGGGACGTCCTGTCCGTTGTCCAGAGCCGCCTCGACACGAGCCTTCCACGCGTCGTTGCCGAGCAGCCAGTCGAAGCTCTCGGTTTGCAGCGCAAGAAGGTTCGGAACCTCGAGGGGCTCCTTGATCTTTGCAAAGGAGATGCGCAGCGGGGCGGTGCTGGCGCCGTTGTTCGTATTCGCGGTCGAGGCAGTGCGCGAGGCGGCCAAGAGGGGGTCCTTCCGAGGGCTCGGACTCACTACGCGCGTACCGGTCCCCGGCTGGTGCACCGGGACGGACCTTCCTCATTCGGCCGGAAAAACCAGCTCAGAGGTGATTCGATCATCGGTGCTCAAGCGAGGGCATGCCCCTGGTGACGGGCAGGAGGCAGCTAACAGGCAGCGCAAAGGGTCAGTGTAGCCACTAGGCCCACTGATGTCCAGTGCGGGTTTTTGAAGACCCTCGTTGCTCTCAACCCCTGCTGCAAGCCATGCCCTCGATGCACATCGATACTGCCCTCTTCGCCGCCGATCCATGCCTCGGATCCGGATCGTTGTGACGACGCGTCCTGAGAATTGCGCGCTCCGTGCGGTTCGTCAAGGCCCCCCAGGCCCGAACAAGGTGCTGCCCACGTCACTCGCCGCCCGCCCCGGGGTCCACCGGAGGCACGACGAAGATCACCATACTCGTCGCGACCGGCGGCGCAAGGCAGCCGCTCGGGGACCCCCTGAACGCCGAAGAGCGACCACCCAAGTGGGTGATCGCTCTTCGGTGCGTCGGCGTTACAGCGCTACGTGAGCGGCTGTGTCAGCGCGCGTGAGCCCCTCGCGGGACTCGTGGTGTTACTTGACCTCGACGGAGGCGCCGGCGCCCTTGAGGGACTCGGCGGCCTTCTCGGCGGCGTCCTTGGCGACCTTCTCGAGGACCGGCTTCGGAGCGCCGTCCACGAGGTCCTTGGCCTCCTTCAGACCCAGGGAGGTCAGCTCACGCACGACCTTGATGACCTGGATCTTCTTCTCGCCGGCACCCGTGAGGATGACGTCGAACTCGTCCTGCTCCTCAGCGGCCTCGGCCGGGGCGCCGGCAACCGGGCCACCGGCGACGGCGACCGGGGCGGCGGCGGTGACGTCGAACTTCTCCTCGAAGGCCTTCACGAACTCGGCGAGCTCGATGAGGGTGAGGTTCTCGAACTGCGCGAGCAGCTCTTCCTGGGACAGCTTCGCCATGATGGCGTCCTTCCACTAATTCGGCAGGTGCCGGATGTACTGGTGAGGCGGGCGTACGTTCGGCCCGCTGCGACCGTCGCCCTCAGGCGGCGGTCAATGCGCGAGCCGAATTACTCGGCACCGCCCTGCTCGGCCTGCTTGGCACGAAGCGCCTCCGCGGTGCGGACGAACTTCGAGGGAAGCGCCTGGAAGAGCGCGGCAGTCTGGGACTGCTTGCCCTTCATGGCACCCGCCAGCTTGGCGAGCAGAACCTCGCGGGACTCGAGGTCCGCAAGCTTCTTGATCTCGTCGGCGGACAGCGCCTTGCCGTCAAGGACACCGCCCTTGATGACGAGGTTGGGGTTGTCCTTGGCGAAGTCACGAAGACCCTTCGCCGACGTCACCGGGTCACCGGTGATGAAGGCAACCGCCGTCGGACCGTTGAACAGGTCGTCGAGCTGGTTGATCCCGGCCTCGTTGGCCGCGATCTTGGTCAGCGTGTTCTTCACCACGGCGTACTGGGCGTCTTCACCGAGCGAACGACGCAGCGTCTTGAGCTGCGCCACGGTGAGACCCCGGTACTCGGTCAGCACGGCGGCATTCGAGCTGCGGAACTGGTCCGCGAGCTCGGCTACCGCGGCAGCCTTGTCGGGCCTTGCCATAAGCGTGGCCTCCTTCCGGGTGATGAGGACCGCTCAGAAGAGGCCGACAAAACAAAACGCCCCGGCGCAGGCGCAGGGGCGTGGCTCGACCTTTTGTCCGCAAGCGAACTCCGGGGAGCACATCCACAGTCACCTACGCGGGTCGTCCGCAGTTTCAGCGGATCCTTCGGCCACCGCACTCCCTCACGAGCGCACGGCAACGACCAGCGGTCTTTGGCTTCTCCGGAAGAGTACGCGAACGCATCGCCGTCGAGCAAATCCGCCCGGAAGGCCCCCGTCCGGGCTCCGGTGCCCTCGCTCTCGCGAGGGTCCCGGATCGCCCGGCACGGGTGCCCGGCAGTCGCGTGACCAGGCGCTCAGCCCTCCTGGGCGTCCCGCAGGGTCTCGGCCAGGTCGACGGTGTCCCCGGCGGCCGGCGCGCGCACCGTCACCGGCTTGTTGAAGTCGAGGAAGGTGATCGTCATGTCGAGCGGGCCCTTGTCGGCGGCGCCCCGCATCCGGAACTGCTTGGTGTGCTCGTCCGGGTCGACCCACATGTCCATCGTGAGCTTGTCGATGCCCATGGCCTCGTACTGCTGGAGGCTCTTCTCCCGCGACTTCCGGGTGGCCTTGTCCTCGTCCTTGAGGGAGTCCCGGAACGCGTCGAGGGTGACCGTGCCCTTGTAGTGCGTGGTCTCGACGCCGTCCACCTTCTCGGTGCCGACCTTCTTCACGTCCTTGGAGCCGGTCAGGAAGGTCGATTCCTGTGCCGGGTTCTTCTTGACCTGGTCGTCCATGCCGGAGGCGCCGGCACCGGAGGAGCCGCCGTTCTTGTCCAGGCCACCGAACTTGATCCAGTGCTTGCCGTCCATCTCCTTGGCGGCAGCGGCACCCCCGCCCATGTACAGCGCGCCGTCGACGAACCGGAGCTCCACCTTCCCGGTGTCGGCCCCCGCGTCGAGCGCCGACATCTTCATGCTCATGGCCATCGGCTTCATGCTCATCGACGCCTCGGCCTCGACCCGGCCCTGCTCCGGGACCTTGCCGGTCATCCGGTACCGCAGGGACGTGATGTTCTCGGTGTTCTTCGCGGCCTCGGCCACGGCGGCCGCGGGCGCCATCGACGGCGACCGTCCGGCCTCGCTGTCGCTCTTGGAACAGGCGACGGCGCTCGTGCCGAAGGCGAGGACGGCGAGCGCCACGCCCAGCGTCCGACGTCGTGCGGCTGCGCGTACAGCGGTGTTCATGGTTCCCCCCAGGAAACGTCGAGCAGGTTCACAGCAAGGTCGTGAGCCTATCCCGGCCGCTCACGGCGGTCCCGCGAGTTCTCAGGGGGTCTCGGGGTCGACCAGGTCCGCGAAGTCGACCGTGTCGTCGGCGGGCGGCCGCTCGGGGGTGGCGAAGCGGGTGCCGTAGTCCGCGTAGTACGCCGTGGTCACCAGGGCGCCGGAGGAGGTCTGCCCGCGCTCGGACCGCTTGACCAGCAGGCCCCCGGCGTCGACCCAGATGTCGACCCTCTCCTCGCGGACGCCGGCCCCGGTGAACCACTTCTCGAGGTCGGCGACCTCGGCACGGGTGAGCCCCGGGCGGGGGGCGCCCAGTGCGGCGACGGTCACCGTGCCCGAGTAGTGCGTGGTGCGGGTGCCGCGGACCTGCTCCGTGCCGACCTCGCGGGTGTCGGGAGCCGCCAGCAGCAGTTCGACCGACTGCGCCGGGGTGAAGTTCGCTGAGGCGTCGTAGCCGTACTTGATCCAGTGCCTGCTGCGCCCGGAGACGGTGGCGAACCTGTCGCTCATCCTCGCGTAGTAGGTGTCGGAGACGAAGCGCGCCGGCGTGGACGCGTTGCCCATGTCCCGCATGGTCGCGGCCCAGCTGCCCCCGGTGTACGTGATCGTCAGGGTGCCGGAGAGGCCGTCGGACCAGCCGAGGACGCCCTTGGACCGCGTGGCGACCATGTCTCCCCTGGCCGCCGAGCAGTCGACGCGCGCCGAACCCGCCTCGCGGGTGCGGCTGCGGACCTCGCTCAGCGTTCTGGTGACGGCGGTGCGGGCCGCGGCCTCGCGGGGGTCGTCCGTGCGCGGGGGCTTCTTCCCCGCGGGGTGCGCCGGGCCGCACCCGCTGAGCGCGCCGCTCAGCACACCGATCACGGCCAACGGCAGGCCCGCGCGCCGCAGTACGGTGCTGATCATGTCCCCCCACCCCTGAGCGATGACTGTGATCCGCACGCTAGCGCAGGCCACCGGCACAGATGTCCCGATCGCTTGTCCCGGGGGCCCCGGACCCGGGGACGGAAGACGGACGGGCCCCGCACCTCGAAGGGTGCGGGGCCCGTCCTGGGTTCGCGTGCGCGACGCGGCTACCGGAGTGAGCGGGAGGCTCAGACGGCGGCCGGGTCCTCCTCGACGAGGAGGTTGCGGGTGCGGTTCGGGTCGACGGGAACGCCGGGGCCGATCGTGGTGCTGATCGCGGCCTTCTTGATGTAGCGACCCTTGGCGGCCGACGGCTTCAGACGAAGGATCTCGTCCAGCGCGGCGCCGTAGTTCTCCACCAGCTGGGTGTCGTCGAAGGACGCCTTGCCGATGATGAAGTGCAGGTTCGAGTGCTTGTCGACGCGGAACTCGATCTTGCCGCCCTTGATCTCGGTCACGGCCTTGGCCACGTCCGGGGTCACGGTGCCGGTCTTCGGGTTCGGCATCAGACCACGCGGGCCGAGGACACGGCCCAGGCGGCCGACCTTGCCCATGAGGTCCGGGGTGGCGACGACGGCGTCGAAGTCCAGACGGCCCTTCGCCACCTCGTCGATGAGCTCGTCGGAGCCGACGATGTCGGCGCCCGCGGCGGTCGCGGCCTCGGCACGGTCACCGGTCGCGAAGACCAGGACCCGGGCGGTCTTACCGGTGCCGTGCGGGAGGTTCACGGTGCCACGGACCATCTGGTCGGCCTTGCGCGGGTCGACACCCAGGCGGAAGGCGACCTCGACGGTGCCGTCGAACTTGCTCGTGGAGGTCTCCTTGGCGAGACGGACGGCCTCGAGCGGGGCGTAGAGCTTGTCCCGGTCGATCTTGGCGTCCGCAGCGCGGAGAGACTTGCTGCGCTTGCTCACTACTGCTCCTGTGTTCTCTGAGGAGTCGTGGTCCGGGCCGAGCAGGCCCTTCCACGGTTCAAGACTTACGAGGTGGGGTTCAGCCCTCGACCGTGATGCCCATGGAACGGGCGGTGCCGGCGATGATCTTCGACGCGGCGTCCAGGTCGTTGGCGTTCAGGTCGGGCATCTTCGTGGTGGCGATCTCGCGGACCTGCGCCTGGGTGATCTTGGCGACCTTGGTCTTGTGCGGCTCGCCGGAGCCCTTCTCCACGCCCGCGGCCTTGAGGATCATCTTCGCGGCCGGCGGTGTCTTGGTGATGAAGGTGAAGGAGCGGTCTTCGTAGACCGTGATCTCCACCGGGATCACCCAGCCACGCTGCGACTCGGTCGCGGCGTTGTAGGCCTTGCAGAACTCCATGATGTTGACGCCGTGCTGGCCCAGCGCGGGGCCGACAGGCGGAGCCGGGTTGGCGGCGCCGGCCTGGATCTGGAGCTTGATGAGCCCCGTGACCTTCTTCTTCTTGGGAGGCATTCCGGGTCCTCTTTCGTTTTCGCCTTCCTACGTCCGAGTCGCCCCAGACGGCTGCCCCGACCGGACCAATGATCCGTATGGAGGCATACCGCACAACGATAACGGGTATCTGTGCGCGGCCAAAAACCGAGCAGGTCAGACCGGCTGCGAGCGCCTGTCTGACCTGGTCGGAGGCATCTGTTCCAGAAGGGCTAGTTCTTCTGGATCTGGTCGAAGGAGAGCTCGACCGGGGTCTCGCGGCCGAAGATCTCGACGAGGCCCTTGACCTTCTTCGAGTCGGCGTTGATCTCGTTGATCGTCGCCTGCAGCGTCGCGAACGGGCCGTCGGTGACCGTGACCGAGTCGCCGACCTCGAAGTCCAGCACCTGGACTTCGAGCTTGCGGGCCGGAGCCGGCTTGCCCTCGGCCTCGGCGGCCTCGCGGGCGGCCTTCTCCTCCGCCTCCGGGGCGAGCATCTTGACGATCTCGTCCAGGGTCAGCGGGTACGGGTCGTAGGCGTTGCCCACGAAGCCGGTGACGCCGGGGGTGTTGCGGACGACGCCCCAGGACTCGTTCGTCAGGTCCATGCGCACCAGCACGTAGCCGGGGAGCTTGTTCTGACGGATGGTCTTGCGCTCACCGTTCTTGATCTGCGCGACCTCTTCCTGCGGCACCTCGGCCTGGAAGATGAAGTCCTCGACGTTCAGCGAGACGGCGCGCTGCTCGAGGTTGGTCTTCACGCGGTTCTCGTAACCGGCGTACGTGTGGATGACGTACCACTCGCCGGGCAGGGCGCGGAGTTCCTCGCGCAGAGCGGTGACAGGGTCGACCGGCTCGGCCTCTTCCTCGGCGTCCTCGGTGACGGCCTCGTCGGAGGCGGCGTCGTCCTCGGCGTCCTCGGCGTCCTCGGCGTCCGTGGCGGGCTCGTCGTCCTCGGTGGACTCGTCGGACTCGTCCTCGACGCTCAGAGCCGCTTCCTCGGCGGGCTCGCCCGCCTCGGCGTCGGCAGCCTCGGCCTGGTCCGGGTCCTCGGCGTCCGCCGCCTCAACGATGTCGAGCTCGTCCTCAGCGGACTCGACCGACTCGGTGGCGTCGTTCAGGTTCGGGTCAGACACGGTGGCTGCTTCTTCCTGGATACATGGGGGTGGAACACGCGAAAGGGGCGCCGGTGACGGCGCCCTTCGCTCTTGGCTCAGCCGAAGACGTACTTGGCGGCGTGATCGAGTCCATAGTCAATCACGGTGACCAGACCGATCATGATGATGACGAAGACGATCACTACGGTCGTGTACGTCGTCAGCTGATGGCGGGACGGCCAGACGACCTTGCGGAGCTCCGCGACGATCTGGCGGTAGAAGAGGGCAAGGCGCTTCAGCGGGCCCTTCTTGGCACGCTTGCCGCCCTTGCGGGTCTTCTTGGACTCCGGCGCCTCGTCCTGGGCATCAGGCATGTCGATGGAGCCCACGGCGTCCGTCACTCGTCCTCACCTGATTCCGGGTCGTGGCCGCGCCGCGCCCGGTTGAGCCGCACGGCGGTGCAAAGCAGTACGTACATGCGCACACATCCTGGCGAAGGAGTGTGTAGCAGGGCCGGAGGGACTTGAACCCCCAACCGCTGGTTTTGGAGACCAGTGCTCTACCAATTGAGCTACGACCCTTTGGTTCCCCCAACGTACCGCATCCGCCCGGGTGCTCGGTGTGCACCGGGAGGGCGCGGCCGGTGAAGGCCAACGAGGTGAGAGTGTACGTGCTCGGCGGCCGGTCGTCGAACAGAAAGTGTCCGTACGAGCTTTGTCCGTGGTCGATCCGCGGGTGTTCAGTCTGTGAAACCCGCGTACCCGGGACGTTTCCGGTCTGAAACTATGGGCGCCATGAGCGCTGCAACCCCTCCCACCGAGCGCCGGGTATCCGCCCGGATCGGTGCGATCTCCGAGTCCGCCACCCTCGCCGTGGACGCCAAGGCGAAGGCCCTCAAGGCCGCCGGGCGTCCGGTGATCGGCTTCGGCGCCGGTGAGCCCGACTTCCCGACCCCGGACTACATCGTCGAAGCCGCCGTCGAGGCGTGCAAGAACCCGAAGTACCACCGCTACACGCCGGCGGGCGGTCTGCCCGAGCTGAAGGCCGCGATCGCCGCGAAGACGCTGCGCGACTCCGGCTACGAGCCGGACGTCTCCGAGGTCCTCGTGACCAACGGCGGCAAGCAGGCCATCTACGAGGCCTTCGCCGCGATCCTCGACCCGGGCGACGAGGTCATCGTCCCGGCGCCGTACTGGACGACCTACCCGGAGTCGATCCGGCTCGCCGGTGGCGTGCCGGTCGAGGTGGTCGCCGACGAGACCACCGGCTACCGCGTCTCGGTCGAGCAGCTGGAGGCCGCCCGCACGGAGAAGACCAAGGTCGTCCTCTTCGTCTCGCCCTCGAACCCGACCGGCGCGGTCTACACCGAGGCCGAGACCGAGGCCATCGGCCGCTGGGCCGTCGAGCACGGCCTGTGGGTGCTCACCGACGAGATCTACGAGCACCTGGTCTACGGGGACGCGGTCTCCGTGTCGCTGCCGGCCCTGCTGCCGGAGCTGCGCGACAAGTGCATCGTCGTCAACGGCGTCGCCAAGACCTACGCGATGACCGGCTGGCGCGTGGGCTGGATCATCGGCCCCAAGGACGTCGTCAAGGCCGCGACCAACCTGCAGTCGCACGCCACGTCGAACGTCTCCAACGTGGCCCAGGTCGCCGCGCTGGCCGCCGTGTCGGGCGACCTGGAGGCGGTCGCGAAGATGCGTGAGGCCTTCGACCGGCGCCGCAAGACCATCGTGCGCATGCTGAACGAGATCCACGGCGTGCTCTGCCCGGTGCCCGAGGGTGCTTTCTACGCGTACCCCTCGGTGAAGGCGCTGCTCGGCAAGGAGATCCGCGGCAGGCGCCCGCAGAACACGGTCGATCTCGCCGCGCTCATCCTGGAGGAGGCGGAGGTCGCGGTCGTCCCGGGCGAGGCCTTCGGCACGCCGGGTTACCTGCGTCTGTCGTACGCGCTGGGTGACGACGACCTGGCCGAGGGTGTCTCGCGGATCCAGAAGCTGCTGGCGGAGGCTCGCGACTGACACGGTCGTACGCCGTAAGGGGCGTCGTTCTCCTTTTCGCGCTCCACGCGCGGGTGCGGGCCGTCCTCCTCCGGGAGGGCGGTCCGCTTCTTCGTTCGGGCAAGACCACGATCAGGGAAAACGCTACCGGCGGGGCATTCCCGTACGGCAGGATCCTGGGATGGAGCGTGTACGTGATCTCTCTGAACTGCCCAAGGCCCATCTGCACCTGCACTTCACGGGGTCCATGCGCCCCAGCACGTTGCTCGAGCTGGCCGACAGGCACGGTGTCCGGCTGCCGGACGCGCTGACCGGCGCGGAGCCGCCGCAGCTGCGGGCGACCGACGAGCGGGGCTGGTTCCGTTTCCAGCGGCTGTACGACGCGGCCCGGTCGTGCCTGCAGGATCCCGAGGACATCCGGCGTCTGGTGCGCGAGGCCGCCGAGGAGGACCTGAGGGACGGCTCGGGGTGGCTGGAGATCCAGGTCGACCCGACGTCGTACGCGCCTCGCCTGGGCGGGCTCATCCCGGCCATGGAGGTCATCCTGGACGCGGTGGACTCGGCCGTGCGGGAGACCGGCCTCGGGATGCGGGTCGTGGTGGCCGCGAACCGGATGAAGCACCCGCTGGACGCCCGCACGCTGGCCCGCCTGGCGGTGCGGTACGCGGACCGCGGCATCGTCGGCTTCGGGCTCTCCAACGACGAACGGCGAGGCATGGCGCGGGACTTCGACCGGGCCTTCGCGATCGCGCGCGAGGGCGGGCTGCTGTCGGCGCCGCACGGCGGCGAGCTCGCCGGGCCCTCGTCGGTGCGGGACTGCCTGGACGACCTGCACGCCACGCGGATCGGGCACGGAGTGCGGGCCGCCGACGACCCGCGGCTGATGAAGCGGCTGGCGGACCGCCAGGTGACCTGCGAGGTCTGCCCGGCGTCCAACGTCGCCCTCGGTGTCTACGAGAAGCCCGAGGACGTACCCCTGAGAACTCTGTTCGAAGCCGGGGTCCCGATGGCCCTCGGGGCGGACGACCCGCTCCTGTTCGGCTCGCGTCTCGCCGCCCAGTACGAGATCGCCCGCCGCCACCACGGCTTCAGCGACGCGGAACTGGCCGAGCTGGCCCGGCAGTCCATCCGCGCCTCGGCCGCCCCGGAGGACGTCCGCGCGAAGCTGCTGTCCGGCGTCGACGACTGGCTCGCCTCGTGAGGCCCTTCGGCCCGGTCGGACGGCTCCGTCGCCTCAGAGGCTGACGCCCACCGTCACCGGCTCGTTGACCAGCGTGATCCCGAAGGCGTCACGCACGCCTTCGACGACCTCGCGGGCGAGCGCGAGCAGGTCGTCGGTGGTGGCCCCGCCGCGGTTGGTGAGCGCGAGGGTGTGCTTGGTGGAGATCCGGGCGGGCCCGGTGCCGTAGCCCTTGGTGAAGCCGGCCTTGTCGATCAGCCAGGCCGCGGAGGTCTTGGTGTGGCTGTCCCCGGCCGGGTACGCCGGTGCCATGACGTCGTCGCCGAGCCGCTCCCGCACGCGCGCGTGGAACGCGGCGAACTCCTCGTGGGTGAGGATCGGGTTGGTGAAGAACGATCCGGCCGACCAGGTGTCGTGGTCCTCGGGGTCGAGGACCATCCCCTTGCCCGACCGCAGCTTCAGGACGGTCTCCCGGGCGGCGGCGAGGGGCACGCGGTCGCCCGGCTCGACGCCGAGGGCGCGCGCCGTCTCGGCGTACTTGACCGGCGCGGAGAGCCCGGCCGCGTCCTCGAGCTCGAAGCGGACGCGCAGGACGACGTAGCGCTCGGGGTCCGCCTTGAAGCGGCTGTGGCGGTACGAGAAGGCGCAGTCGGCGTTGGCGAGGGTGACCGTCTCGCGCGTGACGCGGTCGTACGCGACCACCTCGGTGATGGCCGACGACACTTCCTGGCCGTACGCGCCGACGTTCTGGATGGGGGTCGCGCCCGCCGAGCCGGGGATGCCGGCGAGGCACTCGACGCCGGCGAGTCCGGCCTCGACGGTGCGGGCGACCGCGTCCGTCCACACCTCGCCGGCGGCCAGCTCCAGCCGCGTGCCGTCGAGTTCGACGCCGGTCGTGGCGATGCGCAGGGCCGTCCCGGCGAAGCCCTTGTCGCCGATGACCAGGTTCGATCCGCCGCCGATGAGCAGCAGCGGTGTCCCGCTGTCGTCGGCCTCGCGGACGGCGGCGATCACCTCGGCGTCGGTCGTGGCGGTGATCAGCCGGTCGGCGGGGCCGCCGAGCCGGAAGGTGGTCAGGGGGGCGAGCGGAGCGTCGTGGAGTTCCTGCACGGGCTCAAGAGTACGAGAGAGCGGGGGAGCATCCGCCCACCGGTGGGGGCCCGGAGCATGTCCGGCCGCCCCGGGAGCCCCGGTACGGCTGGCACGCCGAAGGGGGCGGTCCGGCCCGTCGGGCCGGACCGCCCCCTTCCGGGCAGTGGACGCTCAGGTCGCGACGGCTTCCCTGGCCGGCTCCCCGGACGGGGCGGGGGTGCCGGGGCCGGCGGGCGGTGCCGCGCGCCGTGCGGACGGGACGGCCAGGGCCGCCATCGCCGCGACGGCCACCACGGCGGCTCCCACCCACAGCGCGGGCCGCAGCCCGTCCACGAAGCTCTGCGCGGACTCGTAACCGCCCTGGGCGGCGAAGATCGAGGACATCACGGCGATGCCGAGGGCGCCGCCGACCTCGCGGAGGGCGTTGTTGGCGCCGGAGGCGATGCCCTGCTCCCCGGGGTGGACGCTGGACATGACCAGGGCCGCGGCCGGGGCGAAGTACAGGGCCATTCCGATGCCGCTGAGGATCAGACCGGGCAGCTGTCCCGAGTAGGAGACGTCGGCGGTGACGACGGCGGCGAGATAGGCGAGCCCGGCGGCCTGCAGGAAGAGCCCGGCGGCGACGACCGGGCGGCCGCCGATGCGGTCGGAGAGGTAACCGGCGATCGGTGCGACGAGCATCGGCATCCCGGTCCAGGGCAGCATCCGCAGTCCGGCCTCGGTGGGCGAGTAGCCGAGGACGCCCTGCATGTACTGGCTGAGCAGGAAGATCGAGCCGAACATCCCGAGGAACATGAGCAGGCTCGCGGCGTTGATCCCGGCGAAGGCGGGCGAGCGGAAGAGCCGCATCGGCAGCATCGGGGCCTTGGCACGGATGCCGTGGTGGACGAATCCGCCCAGCAGCGCGGTGCCCGCGACGAGAGCGAACAGGACGAATCCGCTGGTCCAGCCGTCGACGGGCCCGCGGACCAGCCCGTACACGATTCCGAAGAGGCCGCCGCTGGCGAGGACCGTGCCGGTGATGTCGAGCGGGGCGCCGCTGCCGTACGACTCGGCCAGGCGCAGCCGGGCGAGCGGCAGCAGCGCCAGACCCAGCGGAACGTTCAGCCAGAAGATCCAGTGCCAGGACACGTGTTCGGTGAGACTGCCGCCGATGAGGGGTCCGGAGGCGACGGCGAGGCCGTTCACGGCTCCCCAGATCCCGTACACCATCCCGCGCCTGGCGGCCGGGACCGCGGCCGTCAGCAGGGTCAGCGTCAGCGGCATCATGATCGCGGCTCCGACACCCTGGACCGCGCGGGCGGCGATCAGCGAGTCGATGCCGGGTGCCATGGCCGCGGCGGCGGAGGACGCGGTGAAGACGGTGAGCCCGACGAGGAACAGCCGGCGGCGGCCGAACCGGTCACCGAGCGCCGCGCCGAACATCAGCAGCACGGCGAAGGTGAGCGTGTACGCGCTCACGGTCCATTCGAGGTCGTCCAGCGCTCCCCCGAGGTCCTCGCGGATGGAGGGCAGGGCGGTGGTGACGACGAGGTTGTCCAGGGCCGCCATGAAGCCTGCGACGCTGGTGATGACGAGGGCCCAGGCGGTTCCCCCGCGACGGGCGTTCTGCTGCGACATCTCTCCCCAGAGGATGTTGGATCTTACCGGTTAGTTATTGATGACTAACTTTTCTGTGCAGAAAGGAGCGCCCAGAGCGACCCGTTCGTCTACTTCTCCAGCCGGCCGTTGACCCGCGCCGACGGGTAGATCCCTTCCCAGACCCGGTGCTCCGGCGGGAAGCCCATGGCGTTCAAGCAGTTGATGAGCATCCCGTACGCCATGAAGGCCGTCGTGTCGTCGACGTCGGCGCCGAGCGAGAGATGGACGGTATCCCACAGCCGCATCCAGCCGGCCCGCACCCTCTCCCCGAACTCGCGCTCGCCGGCCTGTTCGGCCGCGGCCACCGCCAGATACATCTGCATCTGCATCATCAGCCGCTCCGGCTGCTCGGCGATGACCCTGCTGTACGCGTTCCCCATGGCCAGCCGGGCCTCTTCGCCGTCGAGTCCCGCGGAGGCCTCCTCGAAGGTGCGGATCGTGTCCTCCACGCACCGCTCGGCGGCCGCGAGGAAGATCGCCTTTTTGCTGGGGAAGAGCCGGAAAAGATACGGCTGCGAGACGCCGACGCGCTTGGCGATCGCCTCCGTCGACGTGCCGTAGTAACCACCGCGGGCGAACTCGCTCGTCGCCGCGCGGATGACGCTCTCGCGCCTCTCCTCCGCGCTCATCCTGACCATGCGAGAAAGTTAGTACTCAATCACTAACTTCGTCAAGAGGGCCGGCGCCCTCTCCGGAACGCCCGCCGACCGACGAGCGTTAATGCAGGCAGGGGGCCAGACACCCGTAAGGGGCGCCCCCCCATGGAGGACGCCCCTTACATCGCGTGGACTCACGGCGGGCCCGGTGCTCGAGCGGCCGACGTCAGGCCGGCGCGGGAGCCCCAGCGTCCGGCGCCAGGGTCGGCACTGGGTCCGGCGCGCGGGGGCCGGGCGGCACTCGGTCCGGCGCGCGGGCTGACGTCCGGCGCTCACACCGGGGCCCTCGCCTGCGTCCGGCGCTTTCGCCAGGATCCGCCGGCGCTCACGCCAGTCGTACGACCGCCCGTGACATCCCGAGCACCTTCTGTCCGGCGCTCATCGCCGTGAGGTCGACGCGGACGGTGTTGTCGTCGAGCTTGGCCGCGACCTTGGCGCTGACCTCGATGGTCGCGCCGTGATCGTCGTTCGGGACGACGACCGGCCTGGTGAAGCGGACGCCGTACTCGACGACCGCGCCCGGGTCGCCCGCCCAGTCGGTGACGACGCGGACGGCCTCGGCCATCGTGAACATGCCGTGCGCGATGACGTCGGGGAGACCGACCTCGACCGCGAACTTCTCGTTCCAGTGGATCGGGTTGAAGTCCCCGGAGGCGCCCGCGTACCGCACGAGCGTGGCACGCGTCACGGGGAAGACCTGGGCCGGCAGCACGGTGCCGACCTCGACGTCCGCGTAAGAGATCTTCGCCGTCATGTCAGCCCTCCTCCGCCGCACGCGCGACGAGCTTCGTGCGAGCCGTCACCACGTGCTCGCCCGTCTCGTCGTGGACCTCGCCGCGGATGTCCACGACGTCGTTGCCCGCGAGGGACTTGATCGACTCGATGGTCGAGGTGACCGTGAGCCGGTCGCCCGCGCGCACCGGCCGGGTGTAGGCGAACTTCTGGTCGCCGTGCACCACGCGGTTCCAGTCGAGGCCCAGTTGGGGGTCCTGGACGACCTGCCCCGCGGCCTTGAAGGTGATCGCGAAGACGAAGGTCGGCGGGGCGATCACATCGGCGTACCCGAGCGCCTTGGCGGCGTCGGGGTCCGTGTACGCGGGGTTGGCGTCCCCCACGGCCTCCGCGAACTCGCGGATCTTCTCCCGGCCGACCTCATAGGGGTCGGTGGGCGGGTAGGACCGCCCCACGAAGGACTGGTCGAGCGCCATGGACTCGGCACCTCCTGGTTTCAGCCGGAACAACGAGTCTCAGCCGAGGCCCACGGGTGGGACGCTCGGCGGGTGAACGACGCGAGGCCGCCCCCGTTGCTGGGGACGGCCTCGTGTACGAGCCTGAAACTATCGCGTTTCGCGGTGCGCGGTGTGCGCGTTGCAACGCGGGCAGTGCTTCTTCATCTCCAGTCGGTCCGGGTTGTTACGCCGGTTCTTCTTGGTGATGTAGTTCCGCTCCTTGCACTCCACGCAGGCCAGCGTGATCTTCGGGCGGACGTCGGTGGCAGCCACAGGAGTGCTCCTTGACGAACGGATGGGACGATTAACGCATAGAAGAGTAGCCGATCGAAGGACCGACCCAACAATCGGCTACTGTCAGTAGCGGTGACCGGACTTGAACCGGTGACACAGCGATTATGAGCCGCTTGCTCTACCGACTGAGCTACACCGCTGAGATGCGATCGGGCCCCGCCTTGCGACGGGAACCTCACACACCAGAGCCCCAATACGGAATCGAACCGTAGACCTTCTCCTTACCATGGAGACGCTCTGCCGACTGAGCTATTGGGGCGAGCGATGAAGACATTACACGGTCGGTCGCCGATCGCCCAAATCCGTTTCGCGGCACCTGCCCCGGGGTGTCTCCCACCCGTCACTCAGGGCGTCTGGCGGCCGTACTCCGGGCGCTCGGCGGGGTGAGTCGCGGCCGTACTCCGGGGGTTCCGCGGCCCCCACGAGCGGCCTCTGAGAAGGGCCGATCGGCTCGGGTACCGCACGGTCGTCGCCGCGAAGGGCGCGCAGTCGTCACCCGGCGATGCTCGTGGGGAGACGGCAGTGACTCCTGAGGCGCGGGAGCCCACGCGGGGCTCTGGAGGCACGTTGGTCCGGGAGTCGGATCGTGTCCTCGTTCGGCCCGGTCGAAGCCTCCCCCTCGGCCCATTCGTCGTATCCGGTCAACACGAGGACCACACCGGTACGACTATTGCGCTCCTCCCGGATACCGGCGGGTCGCGACCCTAGGCTCGACTCACTCTGCGTGACCTTGCGTCCCTGCCGCGCAGACGTCCCCGAGCCCCCAGGAGCGCGATGCACGACAGCCAGCCGCAGCCGCCCCCCTCGTCCTCGTCCTCCTCGGGACATGCCGACGCTGCCGCCCTGCTGCTGTGCGGAGCTCGGCTCACCGACGGCAGGACCGTGGACGTGCGACTCGTCGGCGGACGCATCGAGGCCGTCGGCACCGCGGGAAGCCTCGCTCCGGGCGGAAGTCCCGCCCAGGGCACGCGTGTGGACCTCGACGGCTACCTGCTCCTGCCGGCCCCCGCCGAGGCGCACGCGCACGGCGACACGGCGTTCACGGCCGACGAGGACGGACCGGTCTCGTCCGACTCCGAGCAGGTCCAGCGCCGGGCCACCGAGGCGGCGCTGCTCCAACTCGGGCACGGCGCGACGGCGCTGCGCTCGCACGTGCACGTCGGTGCCGTGCAGGGGCTCGGCGCGCTGACGGCGGTGCTCCGGGCACGCCGGACGCTGCGCGGTCTCACCGAGCTGTCCACGGTCGCGATGCCCCGGCTGCTGACCGGGGTGGCCGGGGCCGACGGTCTCGCGATGCTGCGGGACGCGGTGAAGATGGGCGCTTCGGCGGTGGGCGGCTGCCCGGACACGGACCCGGACCCGACGGGGTACGTGGAGGCGGTGCTGGAGATCGCCTCCGAGCACGGCTGTCCGGTCGACCTGCACACGGACGGCGCCGATCCGGCCCGGCTGGCCCGGCTGGCGGCGATGGCGGGCGGCCTGCGCCCCGGAGTGACCCTCGGCCCGTGCGGCGGCCTCGGGCGGCTGCCCGGCGAGGTGGCGGCGCGCGCGGCGGACCAGCTCGCGGCGGCCGGGGTGACGGTGGTGTGCGTCCCGCAGGGCGGCTGTGGCGGTGTCGACCGGCATGGCACGGCTCCGGTACGGCTGCTGCGGTCGGCCGGTGTGCGGGTCGCGGCGGGCAGCGGCGCCCTGCGCGACGTCTCGAACCCGGTGGGCCGGGGGGACCCGCTGGAGGCGGCGTACCTGCTCGCCTCGCGCTACGGGCTGCGTCCCGAGGACGCCTACGACACGGTCAGTTCCGCCGCCAGGGCCGCCCTCGGCCTGCCCGAGGTGCGCATGGAGGCCGGTTTCCCCGCGGAGCTGCTCGCGGTGCGCGGCGACCGGCTCGCCGGGGCGCTGTCGCTGGCGTACAGCCGGATCGTCGTACACGGCGGGCGCGTGGTGGCGCGGACGAGTGCGGTGCGGGAGTACTGCGGTTCGGCCGTGACGGCGGCGCTGGATCTGCCCCGGCAGGGGCGGGGAGGGCCGTCGTAGCGGTGTCCTCGGCGGGGACGGGGAGGGCCGTCGCAGCGGACCCCCGGCGGGGCAGGGAGGGCCGCGGTCTCCCGGCCGGGCAGGGAGGGCCGTCGCAGCGGTGTCCTCGGCGGGGACGGGGAGGGCCGTCGCAGCGGACCCCCGGCGGGGCAGGGAGGGCTGCGGTCTCCCGGCCGGGCGGGGAGGGCCGTCGCAGCGGTCCCCCGGCGGGGACGGGGAGGGCCGTCGCAGCGGTCCCCGCCGCCCCTGCCGGTGCGCCGGATCGGCGTTCAAGGCCGGCCGGCGGGCGGGTCAGAGCATGCCGCCGCCCAGCATGCCGCCGGCGAAGGGGCTGCCGGGGCCGTGGAGTTCGTCCGCGGGGAGCTCCGTGGCGCCCTTCGGGGCACTCACGTCGCCCGCCTCGCCGAACTTCAGGACCAGGGGCAGCTTCGTGCCGTTCGGCTTGTCGGCGAGGACGGCCAGGTCGACCTTGACCTGCTCGAGGTCACCGTCCTTCAGCTTGAAGTCGACGGCGACCTTCTTGTCCGGGGCGCCCTTGAGGTCCTTGGCCGTGGGGAGTTCGGCACCCGGCGGGAGGTCCCCCTGCAGCGGCCGGAGCCTGTCGAAGAGTTCGGTGAGCAGGTCGCGGAAGCCGGCCTTGGCGACGACGTGTTCGGCACCGTCGCTGCCGCCCTTGTCGCGGAAGGTCACTTCGTCCGTGATGACTCCGCGGACGGCCTTCATGACCTTCTGCTGGGTCTTTGCGTCGACCTCGTCGCCGGACCCCTTCGCGCCCTTGTCCGACTTCTCGAGCTCGCGAGTGTCGACCTTGGCCCACTCGCCTTCCAGGATCTTCTTGAACCCCTTCTCCTCTTCCGGGAGTTCGTCGGCCGTGGGGAAGGGGAAGCCCATTGCGTCGCCGAGGGCCTTCATGTCGGCGCGGTAGTACATGAAGTCGCCGACGACCCTGCACTCGACGAGGACGCCCTTGGAACCCGCGACTCTGACGCTCGTACCGAGGAGATCCTTCTCTCCTGAATCCGCGAGCTTCTTGCGGGACTTGACCGAGACGTCGACGTGCAGCCCGGCGATCAAGTCGGTGAACTCCTCGGGCATCTCCTCGCCCGGTTCGGTGTCGCCCGCCAGCGAGGCCAGCGCCTCAGGGGTCGCGTCCAGGCTCAAGCCGAAGGCGAGCGACTTCTGTTCGCCGAGCCGGTCGACGGCGTGGTCGACCTTCTGTCCGGCGGTGAGATTCTCGACCGTGCCACAGGCGGCCGCCGTGGCGAACAGGACAGCGGCACAGCCGGCCACGGTGACGGTCTTGCGTAGGGCGGTGATGGGGGTCTCCTAACGAGGCCGCACGCCGCCGCACGGCCCCCGGGGCGTCGTACGGCGTGAACAGCGACCTCTGATTCGCAGTGATCACCGCTATGACTCACAAGTCGTCCACAGGGTTGTGCGGCGAACCCGCCCGGCCGGGCGTACGGTCGGAATCATGCGCATTGTCATTGCTGGAGGTCATGGTCAGATCGCGCTGCGGCTGGAGCGCCTGCTCGCCGCGCGCGGCGACGAGGCGGCGGGCATCATCCGCCGCGCGGAGCAGGGCGACGATCTGCGGGAGGCCGGTGCCGAGCCGATCCTGTGCGATCTGGAGACGGCCTCGGTCGAGGAGGTCGCCGGGCACCTGCGGGGCGCGGACGCGGCCGTCTTCGCGGCGGGCGCCGGTCCGGGCAGCACCGTCGCCCGCAAGGACACCGTGGACCGGGCCGCGGCGGTCCTGTTCGCGGACGCGGCGGAGCTGGCGGGTGTACGGCGGTACGTCGTCGTCTCCTCCATGGGCGCGGATGCCGCGCACCAGGGCCACGAAATCTTCGACGCGTACCTGCGCGCCAAGGGCGAGGCCGACGAGTACGTACGCGGCCGGGAGGCCCTGGACTGGACGATCCTGCGTCCCGGCGCCCTGACGGACGACGCGGGGACGGGCCTCGTCCGTCTGGAGGCCTCCACGGGGCGCGGTTCGGTCCCCCGTGAGGATGTCGCGGCGGTGCTGGCGGAGCTGGTGGACACCCCGGCGACGGCCGGCCTCACCCTGGAGCTGATCAGCGGATCGGCACCGGTCTCGGTGGCGGTGAAGTCGGTGGCGGGGAACTAGGAGTCCGGGCCGCGGGAGCTGTGCCCCCGGCCTGGTGTGGCGGGGCAGCCGGTCAGTGGCCGCCGCCCGGGCGGTGGACACTCAGGTCGCCGTAGGCAGACAGAGCGCCGGTCACGTCGCCCGATTGGTGACGCAGCGTGGAGTCCAGGAAGGCGAGAGAGGCAGCGGCGACGACACGCGGGCTCTCGGTGCGGCCCAGGGACCCGACCAGTGAGGGCACCGGGGGCAGGTAGAGAGGGCCGTCCATGAAGGTGATGTGTGCGGCGCCGGGGATGGTGAGCCGGTAGCTCGTCGCGGTGCTGAGCTTGAGGACCTTGCCGAGGCGAGGCAGGTAACGCGGGTCGGTCTCCTCGGTGATGGCCTGGGTCAGCGCGAGCACCGGCTGGTCGAAGGAGCTCGGGGCGGGGTCGTGGGGGTAGCCGTCCAGATCGATGACGGCGTCGAACCGGCGGTCCTGGCGGGCGGCCTGCAGGGCGGCACCGCCCCCCATGGAGTGGCCGGTCGCCGCGACCCGGCCGGTGTCCAGGCGTCCGGTCAGAGAACCCGCGATCTCACCTCGGTCAAGACGGCCCAGCTGGGTGAGGACGAAGCTGAGGTCGGCGGCCCGTATCCCCGACGTCTCGGCGGACCGTTTCTCGTCTTCGTCAGGGTCGCCGGCGGAGGCGATCCTGGTGGTGATCGTCCGGCCGTCGGTGAGGACGACGGCGGCGGAATCGTACGGGTGGTCGAGGGCGGCGACCACATAGCCGTGGCTGGCCAGTTCCTCCGCCCAGGCCGTGTTCTGGGTGCGCACTCCCCCGAGGCCGGCGGAGAACAGCACGACCGGGAACCGTCCGCCCCCGCCGCTCACGGGGGCGTCGAAGACCGCATGGGTGTGGGCGCGCGGGACGCCGTCGACCAGGAAGCCGGGCAGGCCGATGTAGCGCGCGAGTGCGTCGGATACGGTGCGGGCCTCGTCCTCCGTGCGCCCGAGGTACTGGGCCCGTTGCGCGCCCGCGGGACTCCGCTGCGCGGGGTACCAGAGCTGGACCACGACCGTGCGCCGGTCTCCGCGTTCGGCAGTGGCGGTCTCGGGGCGGTGCGGGTCGGTCCACTGCATCACGCGCGTGCCGACCGCGAAGTGGCCCGACGGCTCGGGGAACACGGGTACGGGAAAGGCCCAGGCGGCCGCCGGGCCCACGCTGATCAGGCCTACGCAGGCCAGCGATCCCGGCAACGCCAGCCACCAGCGGGCCCGCCTCGTCGGCCGGCCCGTACGTCGTCGCAGCAGCGGAGACACGGCGAACGGCAACGCGAGGGCAGCGCCTGCCAGTACCGGCAGCATCTGCCAGCGGATCCCCACCGCGCTCAGCACGATCGCGGACAGTACGAAGACCGCTCCCGCCGCGATCGTGACGGGTGGGCGGGCGGCGGGGGGAAGCCAGCGCGCCAGCACCAGCGCGACGGCACCCGCCAAGGCAAGGAGTTCCAGGGGGGACACGTGCAGTCCCGTGATGATCTCGGTCACCCGGTCATCCTCGGCGCGGGGTACGCGCTGCCGCATCGCTCCAGGGTCGCGATCGTGTGCAACCGGAGTCGCATCCGGGGCATGCCGCCAGTACGACCGGAGTCGCATCCAGGGTTCACCGCTTCGACGGACGGGTCGGAAGATCCCCGGCACCGGGCCCGCCGCCTCGACGGACGGGTCAGAAGAGGGGCAGTTGACCGGGGAACCCGGGCACGACGTACCCGTCGAGGGTGGGCTGGGCCGCGCCGAGTTCTGCCGGTCTGCGTGACCCGGGGCACGACACGAGCTCACCGCTCCCCCGGGCTCCGGCCGGGTCGTGCCGCGCGAACCGACCCGCGACGACGGCGATCTCACGACGGCACTCGGGACACTTCCTGCGGCGGGACGACATGCGGTCCAGTGTGCCCGGCGGCCGGCGGAACCGGGCCGCAGGACCGGCCGGGCAGCGGCGGGTCCGGGCGTCCCACGGGAATTCCCGGTCACACCGGGCTCTGCCCCTGAAGGAGTTCGAGAGCATGCTCGCCGGCGGACGGATTTCCGACGCGTACACCCTGGCCGCCTACGGTCTGGCCCGGGCCCGAGGGCTCCTGGACCCCGCCGTCTGACGCTGACGGGCTGCCGCGCGACGCCGGGGGCGCACCATGCCCCGGTGCGGGGGCGGCACGCCGGTCGCTCCCGCGCATGACCAAGGGCCCGTGACCTGCTGTTGAGGCAGGTCACGGGCCCTTGGTTCCCGTGTGGCGGCGCCAGGATTCGAACCTGGGAAGGCTGAGCCGGCAGATTTACAGTCTGCTCCCTTTGGCCGCTCGGGCACACCGCCGGGGTTTGCTGCCGTGAGGACCGCTTTTCGGCGGTGCTCCGTGGCAACGACGTAAACGATACCCGATGCCCGGGGGTGCTTCGCCACCCGATTGATCAGTACTCCGCGGGGAGCGGGTGGCTAGGCTTATGCGGATGCGGCGCGGGGCTGATGCCGGTTCTGCTGCCGCCCTCACGCACCCCGATACAAGGAGCCACAGGACATGGCCGACTCCAGTTTCGACATCGTCTCGAAGGTCGAGCGGCAGGAGGTCGACAACGCCCTCAACCAGGCCGCCAAGGAGATCTCGCAGCGCTACGATTTCAAGAACGTGGGCGCCTCCATCTCCTGGTCCGGCGAGAAGATCCTCATGGAGGCGAACTCCGAGGAGCGGGTCAAGGCCATCCTCGATGTGTTCGAGACCAAGCTGATCAAGCGCGGGATCTCGCTGAAGTCGCTGGACGCCGGTGAGCCCCAGCTCTCCGGCAAGGAGTACAAGATCTTCGCGTCCATCGAGGAGGGCATCTCCCAGGAGAACGCGAAGAAGGTCGCGAAGATCATTCGTGACGAGGGCCCGAAGGGCGTGAAGGCTCAGGTGCAGGGCGACGAGCTCCGCGTCAGCTCCAAGAGCCGGGACGACCTGCAGGCCGTGCAGGCGCTGCTCAAGGGCAAGGACTTCGACTTCGCGCTGCAGTTCGTGAACTACCGGTAGAGCGTTCGGCGCGGGTACGAGCAAGGGTGGGCGCCTCGGGTGCCCGCCCTTCGTGCCGCCGGCCGCGAAGTCAGGGGTGCGCGCTCAGCGCCGCGAGTCCCCGAACAGGATCCGGTAGACCACCAGCAGGACGAACGAGCCGCCGATCGCGGCGGCCCAGGTGGCGCCGTCGTAGAAGTCCTTGGTGATCGGGTGGTCCAGCCAGCGGGCGGATATCCAGCCGCCGGTGAAGGCGCCCGCGACGCCGATGAGGGTCGTCCCGACGAAACCGCCCGGGTCGCGTCCCGGCATCAGGAACTTGGCGATGGCTCCGGCCAGCAGCCCCAGAATGATCCAGCTGATGATGCCCATGCCCTGAACCTGCCTCTCCACGCTGTGCCTGGACTGTGTTCTCGCCTCGGCCAGGCTGGGTTCCCGCGGTCGAGCCGCCGGTCACGCTCATGTTGATGTTCCGTTGCCGGGGAGGACGCCTGCACGGCGTCGGCCGGTTGCACTGATCAGTAGGGTGCGGGTCATGACACGACAGGGGGCCGACGGTCCGGGTGCCGGTGTTGGTGCCGGTGCCGGTGCCGGGCTGCGACGGACGCTCGGTGTCGGGGACGCGGTCGTCATCGGTCTGGGCTCGATGGTGGGTGCCGGAATCTTCGCCGCGCTCGCCCCCGCCGCCCGGGTGGCCGGCTCCGGGCTGCTGATCGGGCTGGCGGTGGCCGCCGTCGTCGCCTACTGCAACGCGATGTCCTCCGCTCGGCTGGCTGCCCTGTACCCCGCCTCGGGCGGTACGTACGTGTACGGACGCGAGCGGCTCGGGGACTTCTGGGGGTATCTCGCGGGCTGGTCGTTCGTGGTCGGGAAGACGGCCTCCTGTGCGGCGATGGCGCTCACCGTGGGCGCGTACGTATGGCCGGGGCAGGCGCACGCGGTGGCGGTCGGTGCCGTGGTCGCGCTGACCGCGGTGAACTACGGCGGGGTGCAGAAGTCGGCCCGGCTGACCCGGGTGATCGTGACGGTGGTCCTCGCGGTCCTCGCTTCCGTGGTGGTCGTCTGTCTCGGCTCCGGTGCCTCCGACACGGGGCGGCTGGACGTCGGGGTCTCCGGCGGGGTGGACGGGGTGCTTCAGGCGGCCGGTCTGCTGTTCTTCGCGTTCGCCGGGTACGCGCGGATCGCGACCCTCGGCGAGGAGGTACGGGATCCGGCGCGCACGATCCCGCGCGCCGTCCCGCTCGCGCTCGGTATCGCGCTGGTGGTGTACGTGGCCGTGGCCGTGTCGGTGCTGACCGTGCTCGGTACGGACGGGTTGGGCTCGGCCTCCGCTCCGCTGGCCGATGCCGTACGGGCGGCGGCGGTGCCGGGGCTCGTGCCGGTGGTGCGGGTGGGTGCCGCGGTGGCCGCGCTCGGGTCGCTCCTCGCGCTGATACTGGGCGTCTCGCGCACGGCGCTGGCCATGGCGCGTGACCGGCACCTCCCGGGTGCCCTGGCCGTCGTCCACCCGCGCTTCCAGGTACCGCACCGGGCGGAGCTGGCCGTGGGTACGGTCGTCGCGGCGCTGGCCGCGACGGTGGACGTGCGGGGTGCCATCGGTTTCTCCTCCTTCGGGGTGCTGGCGTACTACGCGATCGCCAACGCGTCCGCCTGGACGCTCGGTTCGGCTCTCTCCCGGCGGGTCCTGCCGGCGGTGGGGCTCGTCGGGTGCGCGACGCTGGCGTTCGCGCTGCCGGGTGTCTCGGTCGCCGTGGGAACGGCCGTGCTGCTGGCGGGGGCGGCGGCCTACGGAGTGCGGCGGTGGACGGCCTCGCGATAGTCCGTGGGCGCGGACCGGTCAGGGAGCCGGAGCCGTGCGTATGCGGAAGCCGGGCCACGGGGCCATGTCCGCGCCTTCGCTCGCCTCTTCGTACCAGCCGGTGCCGTCCAGCCAGGCGCGCAGCCAGTCCTCGAGGCTTGCCGAGTCCACGTACCAGGCGTCTTCGGCACGGTCGGCGTTCGGCTCGAAGAACAGGACCGTGCCGTCCGGGTCCTGGCAGTCCACGCAGGCGTACATTCCGCAGCCCCAGTGGGATATCGGCAGGACACCCTCGGGCCAGGGCCAGTCGGGGTCCTCGACGCCCTCGGCTCGGTTGGCGACGTACTGCGGGACGACCGCGGGCTCGCCGGACGGCGAACTGTCCAGCAGCGGCAACAGGCCGTACTCCGGGCCGAATCCGCCGTCGCCTATCCGCAGGTAGAGCGCGGCGAGCAGCGCAGGCAGCGGGAAGCCCAGGGCGGACTCCGCACGGGCGATCGCGGACGGGGCCACGGGCTCGGGGAGCGAGGGCCAGCCCCAGGGGCGGGTGTCGCGGGCCTGCTGGGCAACCCGTGCCAGCAGCTGCTCGATTTCGGTCATGGGCTCATGATGCAACGCGCCACTGACAGCCGGGCGGGCCTGTGGACAACCGCGGGCGAGGCACGTTCGGGGCTGTGGACAAAGGCAGTTGCGGGACGACTCGGGCCAGGCTCACCTTCCCTGGCGCGAGGTGCGACGCGCGAGGTGCGGCAGTACGACGGTCGTACCCCCGCACCGGGCGTCAGCGCGTCGCGAACGGCTGGTCCGAGCGGACGATCTCGCGTCCCAGCGGCAGCAGCGACACCGGCAGGAGCTTGAAGCTGGCGATGCCGAACGGGATGCCGATGATCGTGACGCACAGGGCGATGCCGGTCACGATGTGGGCGAGGGCGAGCCACCAGCCCGCGAGGACCAGCCACAGCACGTTGCCCACGCAGGACGGGGCGCCCGCGTCGCGGCGCTCCACCGTCGTATAGCCGAACGGCCACAGGGCGTACACGCCGATCCGGAACGCGGCGATGCCGAAGGGGATGCCGATGACGGTGAGGCAGAGCAGCGCGCCCGCGAGCAGGTACCCGAGGAACAGCCAGAAGCCGCTCAGGACGAGCCAGATGACGTTCAGGAGTGTTTTCACTGGTGGTGACCTGCCATCTTCTCGAGCCGGGCGATGCGCTCCGCCATCGGCGGGTGCGTGGAGAACATCTTGGAGAGTCCCTGGCCCGGACGGAACGGATTCGCGATCATCATGTGGCTGGCGGTCTCGATGCGCGGCTCCGGGGGCAGCGGCAGCTGCTTGGTGCCGGCGTCGAGCTTGCGCAGGGCACTCGCTAGGGCGAGCGGGTCCCCGGTGAGCCGGGAGCCGGAGGCGTCCGCCTCGTACTCCCGGGAGCGGCTGACGGCGAGCTGGATGAGGGACGCTGCGAGCGGGCCGAGGAGCATGATCAGCAGCATGCCGAGGAGTCCGGGGCCGTCGTCGTCGCTCGAGCGGCCGACCGGGATCAGCCAGGCGAAGTTCACCAGGAACATGATCACGGAGGCGAGGGCGCCGGCGACGGACGAGATCAGGATGTCGCGGTTGTACACGTGACTGAGTTCGTGGCCGATGACGCCGCGCAGTTCGCGCTCGTCGAGGATCCGCAGGATGCCGTCGGTGCAGCACACGGCGGCGTTGCGTGGGTTGCGGCCGGTCGCGAACGCGTTCGGCGCCTCGGTGGGCGAGATGTACAGACGGGGCATGGGCTGACGGGCCTGGGTGGAGAGTTCGCGGACCATGCGGTACAGGGCCGGGGCCTCGAATTCGCTGACCGGGCGGGCACGCATCGCGCGTAGCGCCAGTTTGTCGCTGTTCCAGTACGCGTACGCGTTGGTGCCGACGGCGATCACGAGAGCGACGACCAGGCCCACCCGCCCGAAGAAGCTGCCGATGACGATGATGAGTGCGGACAGTCCCCCGAGGAGGACGGCGGTCCTGAGCCCGTTGTGCCGGCGGTGCACGGTACGCCCTCCAAGTGGTGCGGCAGGGGAACCCTTGCTTGCTGATGCTGCTGCGTGCGTCCACTGCTCAGTGGACCCTCCCGTACTGGTCAACGCCAGGCGGGAGGCACTAGTTCCCTTGTGCCCGGGACGGCGGGCGTGGGCCGACCGGGTGACGGGGCGCGGTGGCGCAAGCGCGCGTGGGGGTGTTCAGGGGGCGTCGGCCGGACATGGGTGTGGACGCGGGCATGGAGGCGGGTCCACGCGCGCGTGGCGGGATGAAGAGGCGGTCCCCGGTGGGCGGTCGGTCAGAAGAGGCCGGTGTCCGAGAAGCGCAGGACCACTTGGGGTGCTCCGGAGAGGGCGATCCCGAGGACGGCCGTGAGGGCGATGGCCGCGGTGAGCGGGGCCGGTACCCGGTGCTCGGCGGTTTCGCCCTCGGGGGCGCGGAAGAGCAGCGTCGTCCACTGGAGGTAGTAGAAGAGCGCGATCACCACGTTGACGGCCATGACCACGGCCAGCCAGCCGAGCCCGGCGTCGACGACCGCCGAGAAGACGGTGACCTTGGCGAAGAGGCCGATGATGCCCGGCGGCAGTCCCGCGAGGCACAGCAGGAAGAACCCGAGGAGCAGCGCCGAGAGGGGGCTGGCGGCGTACAGCCCTCGGTAGTCGCTGACGCGGTTCAGGGGGCTCGTACGGGCGACGAGAGCGGCCACGGCGAAGGCGCCCAGGTTCACGGCGGCGTACATCAGGGCGTACGCGACGGTGGAGCCGATGGCCTTCTCGGCGTCCTTGGAGTAGGCGGCCGCCGCGATCGGCACCAGGAGGTAGCCGGCCTGCCCGACGGAGGACCAGGCGAGCAGCCGGACCGCGCTGTACGCGCGCGTGGTGCGCTGGCGCAGGGCGCCGACGTTGCCGATGGTCATGGTCAGGGCGGCCAGTGCCGCGAGTGCGGGGCCCCAGATGTGCGCGTACGACGGGAAGGCGACGACGGTGACGAGGATCAGGCCGGAGAAGCCGACCGCCTTGCCGACGACCGACAGGTAGGCGGCGATGGGCAGAGGTGCGCCCACGTAGGTGTCGGGCACCCAGAAGTGGAAGGGCACCGCGGCCGTCTTGAAGGCGAAGCCGATGAGGGTGAGGACGACGCCGGTCTGGGCGAGGGTGGCGAACTGCCCGTCGACGTGCTGGATCCTGTCCGCGATCTTTGTCAGGTACAGGGTGCCGGTCGTGGCGTAGACGAAGCTGACGCCCAGGAGGCTGACGGCGGTCGCGGTGACCGAGGACAGGAAGAACTTCAGGGCCGCCTCGGAGGACTTGCGGTCGCCGCGTTTGATGCCGACCAGGGCGAAGGCGGGCAGGGAGGCGACTTCCAGGGCGACGATGAGGGTCGCGAGGTCCCGTGAGGCGGGCAGCAGGGCGGCGCCGGCGGCCGAGGAGAGCAGCAGGAACCAGTACTCCCCCTCGGGGAGTTCCTTGTCGGCGTCCTTCAGGGCGGTCACCGAGAGCAGGGCGGCGAGGAGCGCTCCGCCGAGGACCAGGAGCTGGATGACGAGGGTGAACCGGTCCGCGGTGTAGCTGCACACGTCGGCGTCGCCGGTCAGGCAGAAGGTGGCGCGGTCCCCGTCCAGGAGCGGCAGCAGGAGCAGCGCGGACGCGGCGAGGCCGGCCACCGAGAGCCAGCCGAGCAGCGGCTTCCTGGCGTCGCCGACGAAGAGGTCGGCGACGAGCACGACGAGTCCGACGGCCGCGGCGAGGGTGGGCGGCGCGATCGCGAGCCAGTCGACGGACTGGACCAGGGAGCTCATCGGGTGCCTCCTGCGAGCAGTTGCTGCACGGCCGGGTCGGTCAGGCCGAGGAGGGTCCTCGGCCAGAGTCCGGCGATGACGGTGAGGGCGACGAGCGGTGCCCAGGCCGCGAACTCGTAGTTCTGGACGTCGGCGAGCCGCGGGGCGTCCTGCTGGGGCGCGGCTCCCATGCAGACACGGCGGACCACGATGAGCATGTACGCGGCGGTGAGCAGTGTGCCGAAGGCGGCGACCGCCATGAAGGTGAGGAAGGCGGGGCGGCTGAGGCCTTCGGCGGGGTTGAACGCGCCGAAGAGCGCCAGCATCTCGCCCCAGAACCCGGCGAGGCCGGGCAGTCCGAGCGAGGCGACGGCGCCGAAGGCGAGCAGGCCGCCGAGGCGGGGCGCCTTGCCGTAGAGGGCGGCGCCGGTCTCCTGGGCGAGGGTGTCGAGGTCGGTGGTGCCCGTGCGGTCCTTGAGGCCGCCGACCAGGAAGAACAGGAGGCCGGTGATGAGGCCGTGGGCGACGTTGGCGAACAGCGCGCCGTTCACGCCGGTGGGGGTCATCGTCGCGATGCCGAGCAGGACGAAGCCCATGTGGCCGACGGAGGAGTACGCGATGAGGCGCTTGAGGTCGCCCTTGGCGCCCTGCTTGGCGAGGGCGAGGCAGGCCAGCGATCCGTAGATGATGCCGGCCACCGCGAGGGCGGCGAGGTAGGGCGCGAAGGTGTGCATGCCGTCGGGCGCGACGGGGAGCAGGATCCGGACGAATCCGTACGTGCCCATCTTGAGCAGTACGCCCGCCAGCAGGACCGAGCCGACGGTGGGCGCGGCGGTGTGGGCGTCGGGCAGCCAGCTGTGCAGCGGCCACATCGGCGTCTTGACGGCGAGTCCGATCCCGACCGCCAGAACCGCGATGACCTGCACGGATGTGGTCAGTTCGCGGCCGTTGTCAGTGGCGAGTGCCACCATGTCGAATGTGCCCGCCTTGATCCCGATCAGGAGCAGGCCGAGCAGCATGACGACGGAACCGAGCAGCGTGTAGAGGATGAACTTCCAGGCGGCGGCCTGCCGTCCGGCACCGCCCCACCGGGCGATGAGGAAGTACATCGGGATGAGCACCATCTCGAACGCGAGGAAGAACAGCAGCAGATCGAGGACGGCGAAGGTCGCGAGGGTGCCGGACTCGAGGACGAGGACGAGTGCGACGAACGCCTTCGGGGTGGGGCCCGCGGGCATCTTGAAGTAGCTGTACAGCGCGCAGAGGAAGGTCAGCAGCGCGGTCAGGACCAGAAGGGGGAGGGAGATGCCGTCGATGCCGAGGTGGATGCGCACGTCGAGTGCGGGGATCCAGCTGATGTCCGTCGTGGCCTGCATCCGCTGGGCCTTGGCAGGGGTGTCGTGGTCGAAGCCCATTGCCAGGACGATCGCGGCGATGAGGACCACACCGGTGACCAGCACGCCGTGCCGCAGCACGGCCTGTTCGGGCGACTTCCCCTTCAGCCCGGGCGGGGCCGGCAGGAGAGCCGTGGCGGCCCCGATGAGCGGGCCCACGACGATCAATGCGAGAAGGATCTGCATCACGGATTCGCTGATATCGATCACGCCTGCTCACGCTCCCGTGGCGACGAGGAGGACGGCGACCGTCAGGACGACGGTGCCGGCGAGCAGCGCGCTCACATAGGTCTGCACATTGCCGGTCTGGGCGCGCCGTGCGGCCTCGCCGAGCCAGCGGGGAAGGGCGCCCGCACCGCGTACGTAGGTGTCGACGACCTCGCGGTCGAGGAAGCGGACGAGGGTGGCTCCGGCCTGGACGGGGCGGACGAACAGCATCGCGTACACGGCGTCGAGGTGGAAGCCGGCGGCCGCGTGGCGGTGCAGCGGGCCGAGCAGGAGACGGCCCGGGTCCGCCGGGTCCGGGGCGGAGGCGATGTCTCCGTAGGCGGGCGTGTGGCTGGCGATGGCCTCGGCCTCGACCAGTCCGGCGTCGCCTTCGGGGTGGGCCGCGACCGCGCCCAGGGGTACGGGGGCGGCCATGGCGGTGGTGTGCCGCCAGGCGCCGTAGGTGACGAGACCGCCGACGAGGGCGAGTCCGGTGGCCAGGACGGAGGTGGTGAGGACCGGCGTCAGGTCGCGGCCGTCGAACCAGTCGGGCAGCGGGCCGTACGCCAGTCCGAAGGCGAGCGACGGGACGGCGAGCACCCACAGCACCACGGTCATGGTCAGCGGCTGCCCGCCGTGGTCGGGGGCCTCGGTTCCCCGGCCGTTGAAGGCGAGCAGCCACAGGCGGGTCGCGTACGCGGCGGTGAGTACGGCGGTGACCAGGCCGGCGACGAGGACGATCCAGCCCGCGGCGCCGGGGGCGTGCTCGGTGTGTCCGGTGGCGGCGTGCTCGGCCGCCCCGAGGACGGCTTCCTTGGAGAAGAAGCCGCTGAAGGGCGGGATCGCGGCGAGCGCGAGCAGCGCCACGGTCATCGTCCAGTAGGCGTCGGGGATGCGGACGCGCAGGTCCTTCATGCGGGACATGGCGGCCAGCGAGTTGGTGCCGGAGGCGTGGATGATCACGCCGGCGGCGAGGAACAGCAGCGCCTTGAAAGCGCCGTGCGACAGGAGGTGGAAGACGGCGGCCCCGCGGTCGGCGACGGCGAGGGCGCCGGTCAGGTAACCGAGCTGGCCGATCGTCGAGTACGCGAGGACGCGCTTGATGTCGTCCTGGGCGAGGGCGGCGAGTGCCGAGCCGGTCATGGTGACCGCGGCCATCACGGCGAGGACGACCATCGCGGCCGTGGAGGCCTCGAAGACCGGGAGGAGCCGGGCGACGAAGTAGACACCGGCGGCGACCATGGTCGCGGCGTGGATGAGTGCGGAGACGGGCGTGGGGCCGGCCATCGCGTCGGGCAGCCAGGTGTGCAGCGGGAACTGCGCCGACTTGCCCGCCACGCCCGCGAGGAGCAGCACGGCGATCAGGGTCGGGTGGTCGAGTCCGCCGCTCGCGACGGTGCCGAGGATCTTCGTGATGCGGAAGGACCCGGCGTCGGTGGCGAGGGCGAACAGGCCGATCAGGAAGGGGACGTCGCCGAGCTTGGTGACCAGGAAGGCCTTGAGGGAGGCGGCGCGCGCCTCGGGGGTCTCCCAGTAGTGGCCGACCAGGAAGTACGAGCAGATGCCCATGATCTCCCAGCCGACCAGCAGCATGATCAGGTCGCCGGAGTAGACGACGAGCAGCATCGCGGAGGTGAAGAGGGAGACGAGGGCGGCGTACGAGGGGTAGCGGGGGTCGTCGCGCAGGTAGCCCGTCGAGTAGATCTGCACGCAGGACGCGACGAGGCCGACCAGCACGGCGACGAGGGCGGCGAAGCCGTCGATGTCCAGGGCGAGCTCTATGGGGACCGAGCCGGTGGGCGTGAGTTCGGTGACGGCTTCCACGGCCCGGTCGCCGCCCTGGCGCGCGGCGACCAGCACGGCGACGACGAGCGCCGCGAGGGTCGGGAGCACGGCGAGGGGGCGTACGAAACCGGGGGCCGTCCGGCCGAGGAGCAGACCGGTCGCGGCACCCAGGAACGGGAGGAGGGGGACGAGGACGGCGAGGGTGGTCGTGGTCACGCGGTGGCCTCAGCCTTCTCGGCCGTGGTCGGCGCGGCGGTTTCGGGGCCGTCGCCGTCGGGGCCGTCGCCGGTCTCGGCGGTGTCGCGGAGCTTGTCGATGTCGGAGGTGCCGCGGTTGCGGTACACGGCGAGGACGATCGCCAGTCCGATGCCGATCTCGGCGGCGGCGACGGCGATGACGAACAGGGTCAGTGCCTGGCCGGAGTGCAGGGTGTCGCGGGCGGCCTTGGAGAGCCAGACGTCGAAGGCGACGAGGTTCAGGTTGACGGCGTTGAGCATCAGCTCGACGGACATCAGGACCAGGATCGCGTTGCGGCGCGCGAGGACTCCGTACAGGCCCGTGCAGAAGAGGAGAGCGGAGAGCACGGCGGGATAGGCGAGGTGCATCAGCGGTTCCCTTCCTTGCCGAAGGGCTGCTCGCCGGCCGTCGTCGGGCCGGGGGCCGGGCGGCTCGGGGGGAGTGTGCCGGAGGGCCGGGGCGCGCCGGGCTTCGGGCGGGCCGAAAGCGCCTCTTCGGCGGCGGTCTTGCGGGAGAGCACGATCGCGCCGACGAGGGCGGCGAGCAGCAGGACGGAGAGGGCCTCGAAGGGGAGCACCCAGTTCTGGAAGAGGCTCTCGCCGGTCGTTTCCGTGGACCCCTCGGCGGCGCCGTCCAGGTCCATCCAGGTGGTGCGGAAGGCGTCGACGACGACCCAGACCAGGGCGCCGGCCGCGGCGACGGCCACGGCCAGGGCGGCCCAGCGGTTGCCGGAGTCGGCGTCCGGTGAGCGGCCGATGGGGGCCCTGGTGAGCATCAGACCGAACAGGAGCAGGACGACGACCGACCCGACGTAGATGAGGACCTGCACCCAGGCGATGAACTCGGCCGTGAGGAGGAGGTATTCGACGGCGAGGCCGCCGAGCGCGACCACCAGCCAGAGGGCGGCGTGCACCAGCTGCCGGGTGGTGACGGTCACGATCGCGGCGCCCAAGGTGACGAGGCCGACGAGGAGGAACGCGATCTCGACGCCGGTCGGCGAGAGGAAACCGTGGCTGCCGGCGGCGGTCGTGGCGCGTGCTGTGGCGGCGGCGGTGGCTGCTGCGAGGCTCACGACTGGGCCTCCCCGGGGTCGGTGGGTCCGGCCGTCCGGTCGGGGGCGGCTCGGTCGGCCTGCGGGGCCTGCCCGGTCGGCCCGGTCGGCCCGGTCGGCTCGGTCGGCTCGGTCGGCTCGGTCGGCTGAGCCTGCCCGGCGGGTCCGGCCTGCCCGGCGGGTCCGGCCTGCCCGGCCTGCCCGGCCTGCTCGGCCTGCTCGGCCTGCTCGGCCTGCTCGGCGGCGAGTTTGTCGGCGGTCTTGCGGGCCGCGGTGATCTCCTTCGGTTCCTCGGCGGCGGGGTCGAGGGCGGGCGGGGCCGGGACCGTCCACATCCACTCGCGGAGTTTGTCGCGTTCGTGGGTGAGTTCGTGGATGTCGGTCTCGGCGTACTCGAACTCCGGGGACCAGAACAGCGCGTCGAAAGGACAGACCTCGATGCAGATGCCGCAGTACATGCACAGGGCGAAGTCGATGGCGAAGCGGTCGAGGACGTTGCGGCTGCGCTCACGGCCGCCGGGGGCGGCGGGCGGGACCGTCTCCTTGTGGGAGTCGATGTAGATGCACCAGTCCGGGCACTCGCGGGCGCACAGCATGCAGACCGTGCAGTTCTCCTCGAAGAGGCCGATGACGCCGCGGGTGCGGGGCGGGAGTTCGGGCTGGGCGTCCGGGTACTGCTCGGTGACGGTCTTCTTCGTCATCGTGCGGAGGGTGACGGCGAGGCCCTTGGCGAGGCCGGCGCCGGGAATGGGGGCCACTAGGAGATCACCACCTTGACGACGCCGGTGAGGGCGATCTGGGCGAGGGCGAGCGGGACGAGGAGGGTCCAGGCGAGCTTCTGGAGCTGGTCCTCGCGGAGACGGGGGTAGGTGACGCGCAGCCAGATGACGACGAAGGCGAGGATCGCGGTCTTCAGCAGGGTCCAGATCCAGCCGAGTCCGTCGGCACCCCACGGGCCGTGCCAGCCGCCCAGGAAGAGGACGGTGGTCAGGCCGCACAGGACGACGATCCCGGCGTACTCGGCGAGGAGGAACAGCGCGAAGCGCAGGCCGGTGTACTCGGTGTACGCGCCGAAGATGATCTCCGAGTCGGCGACGGGCATGTCGAAGGGCGGGCGCTGGAGTTCGGCGAGACCGGCGACGAAGAAGACGACCGCGCCGACGATCTGCCAGGGCAGCCACCACCATTCGAAGGCGTCGACGATGCCGGGGAGCGAGACGGTGCCCGCCGCCATCGCGACGGAGGCCGCGGCGAGCAGCATGGGCAGTTCGTACGCGAGGAGCTGGGCCGCCGTGCGCAGACCGCCGAGCAGGGAGAACTTGTTGGCCGACGCCCAGCCCGCCATGAGTGAACCGAGGACGCCCACGCCCATGACGGCCAGGACGAAGAAGATGCCCGCGTCGACGACCTCGCCGACGGCTCCTTCTCCCGGGCCGACCGGGATGGCCAGGAGGACGAGGAGGTAAGGGAGGAGGGCGACGGCGGGCGCGAGCTGGAAGATGCGGCGGTCCGCCCCGGCCGGGACGACGTCTTCCTTCTGGGCGAACTTCACGCCGTCGGCGACCAGTTGGGCCCAGCCGTGGAAGCCGCCGGCGTACATCGGGCCCAGGCGGCCCTGCATGTGGGCCATCACCTTGTGCTCGGTCTGACCCACGATGAGCGGGAAGGTCAGGAACACGACGAAGACGACGAGGAGTCGCAGGGCGACGTCGAGAGCGTCGTTCACTGCGTGCCTCCTGCGGGGTCGTCCTTGGCGGGGGTTGCTCGACGGGGGGACTCCGAACCGGGTTCGGAGTCGGGCTCGGTACGTGCGCCGGAGTCGGGCTCGTCACCGGTACGTGCGCCGGGTTCAGCCTTCGGGCCGCACTCGGGCGTCGGCTCCGGTTCCGGCCTCGTGTCCGACGCCGGTTCCGGTTCCGGCTTCGGACCCGGCTCGGACTCCGACTTCGGACTCTGCTCCGGTTCCGGCTTCGGACCCGGTTCGGACTCGGCGTCCGTCCCGGCGCCGGCGTCGGCGTCTTTGTCGGCGCCGGACGGACGGTCCGGCTCATCCTGGGGCCGGACCCCGGCCGGCGTCGCAGCCTCGGCGCCGGGGCCGGTACCGGCGCTGGCGCCGGGCTCGGTACCGGCCTCGGTACCGCCACCCGCGTCGCCGAAGGCCGGTCGGGCGTGGTGCCACGGGGCGTCCGCGCTGCGCGGGGCTCTCGCGGGCCTCGGCGCGGCAGGGGGTGACGGCGGCGTCCCCTCCCCGGGGAGCTTCCCCGCGTCCCCGGGGTGCTTCCCCGCGTCCGCGGCCGGATCCGCGGCGGCCGGACCACCGGCACCCGCCGGACCAGCGGCACCCACCGCACCACCGGCACCCGCCGGACCCGGACCACCCGCACCCGCGGCCGAATCCCCGGCACCGGCCGTTCCGGCGGCCGGACCAGCCGGAGCCTGCTGGCTCGCCGACCCGGCGCTCGCGCTGCGTGCCCTCCGTGGCGCGGGCGAAGGCCCGGCGGTGGAGGGCGTCGGGGCCGCGGCGGACTGGCTCGCCGAGCCCTCGTCCGTCGTGCGGGTGCGGCGGGCCGGCCGGTCGCCCGCCGCGCGGGCGGCGCCCCGGGCGGGGCGGGCCGGGGCGGGCGGGAGCTGGCCCTTGAGGGGGCCCCACTCGTTCGGGTCGGGGACGCCGGGCGGCAGCATCTGGCGTCGCTTGGGGCCGCCGTGGTCCGACTCCCCGGGCTCCTTCGCGCCGGGCCAGGCCTTGGCGACCCGCGCGGCGAGCACGAAGTCCTTGCGCAGGGGGTGGCCCTCGAAGCCCTCGGGGAGCAGGAGCGGGTCCAGTCCGGGGTGGCCCTCGAAGTCCACGCCGAACATTTCGTGGGTCTCGCGCTCGTGCCAGCCGGCGCCCGCGTAGACGGCGACCGCGGACGGCAGGACCGGCGCGGTGTGCGGGACGGTCGTACGGACGAGCAGGCGGCGTACCGGGGACAGCGCCACGACGTGGGCCGAGACGCGGAAGCCCGTGCCGGGTTCGTCGACGGCGCTGAGCCAGTCGAAGTACGTGCACCCCAGCGTGTCGCGGGCCGTCCGGAGGGCGGCGGTCCAGGACGCGGGCGGTACGTCGACGGTGAGGAGCGCGTACGACTCCTCGGCCGTGGTGTCGGGGCCGAACAGGTCCTCGACGGGGGCGGGGAGCCAGCCGACGGTCATCGGGATCGGCCCTCCCCCGCGGCCGGCGGCCGCACCGGACCGCTCTGGAGCGCGGCCGTGGAGGGACGGTCCGTGCCGTACCGCTCGCTCAGCGACTCGCGGGCGATCTTCTCCTGGAGCTTCAGGATCCCCTGGAGCAGGGCCTCGGGTCGCGGCGGGCACCCGGGGACGTACACGTCGACGGGGATGATCTGGTCGACGCCCTTCGTCACGGAGTAAGAGTCCCAGTACGGGCCGCCGCAGTTGGAGCAGGCGCCGAAGGAGATGACGTACTTGGGCTCGGGCATCTGTTCGTACAGGCGTTTGACGGCCGGGGCCATCTTGTCGGTGACCGTGCCGGAGACGACCATCAGGTCGGCCTGGCGGGGGCCGGGCGCGAAGGGGATCACGCCGAGGCGGATGAAGTCATGCCGGGCCATCGACGCGGCGATGAACTCGATCGCGCAGCAGGCGAGGCCGAAGTTGAAGACCCACAGGCTGTAGCGGCGGCCCCAGTTGAGGACCACCTTCATCGGCTCGGGAGCCAGCCGGGCGAGGGCGCCCAGCCTCTTCGGCTCGGGCAGCAGTACCGGCTGGGCCGGCTCCGGGGTCACGTCCATGTGAGGACGCCCTTCTTGTATGCGTACAGCAGGCCCACGGCGAGGAAGCCGAGGAAGAGGAACATCTCCACGAGCGTCGCCGCGCCGAAGCCGGGACGGGCGAAGACGGTCGCCCACGGGAACAGGAAGATCGAGTCCACCGCGAAGATCACGTACAGGAAGGCATACACGTAGTAGCGGACCTGGGTGTGGGCCCAGCCCTCGCCCACGGGGTCGACGCCGCACTCGTACGTCAGGAGTTTTTCGGGGGTCGGCACGATGGGCCGCAGCAGTCGTCCGGCGCCGAACGCGACGGCGACGAACAGCACGCCGACGAGAAGGAGCAGTCCGACGACCGAATAGGACTGGAAATAGTCCGACGCGACCACGGTCGCGGTCTCCACGCCCCCGGTCCCGGCGGCAACGGTCGGTTCCGGCACGTCCGCCCCTCGCTCTCTGACCTCGTGGTCCTTCGTGAACCTCGCGTTCGACGATCTGTACGCACGGGAGTCTAGGGCCTGCTAAAGAACCGGTAAGCAGCCCGTCACGCCTTGGCATGGGCAGGACGGCTCCCGGGGAACCGCCGGGGGTGGGGTTTTCCCCCGTGGATCGTGGCGGCCCACCTCATGGCGCCGGGGCTCGCGGCCGGGCACGCTGGCGCATATGACCGAACGCATCACGACCACCGGCGCCCCGGACGGGCGGACGTCCGACGACGGGCTGCTGCCGCCCGCACGCCTCGCCCTGCACCGGCAGACGTGGAAGGAGATCGCGCATCTCCTGGCCAATCTGCCGGTCTCGATCCTCGGCTTCACGTACGTCGTGACCGTGATGTCGGTCGCCGCGGGCCTCACCGTGACGGTCGTCGGGCTGCCGCTGCTGGCGGGCGGGCTGATGGGCGCGCGACTGCTGGGCCGGGCCGAGCGGGCGCGGGCACGGGCGCTGCTCGGTGTGCGGATCGACGAGCCGAGCCCCCTGCCGATCGCGGGGTCCGGGTTCTTCGGCCGGCTCTGGTCGGCGCTGAAGGACCCGGTGGGCTGGCGGACGACGCTGTACGAGTTCATCCGGCTGCCCTGGGGCATCGCGACGTTCGCGATCACGGTGGTCTCCTTCTTCGTGCTGTGGCCGGTGCTGCCGTTCATCACGCGGGCGCTGACCAATGTCGACCGGGCGATGGTGCGCGGGCTGCTGTCCCCGTCGGACGAGCTGGAGCGGCGCATCGCCGAACTGGAGTCGGACCGCGGGGTGGTGGTCGACACGGCGGCGGCCGACCTGCGGCGCATCGAGCGCGATCTGCACGACGGGGCGCAGGCCCGGCTGGTCAACCTCGCGATGGGGCTGGGCCTGGCGAAGGAGAAGCTGCTGGAGGGGCAGGCCGACGAGAGTGTCGCGGTGATGGTCGAGGAGGCGCACGGCGAGGTGAAGCTGGCCCTGCAGGAGCTGCGCGACCTGGCCCGCGGGATCCATCCGGCGGTGCTGACGGACCGCGGCCTGGACGCGGCGCTGTCCTCGATCGCCTCGCGGTGCACGGTGCCGGTGAAGGTGACGGCCGGCCTGATGGAGCGGCCGGCCGCGGCCATCGAGGGCATCGCCTACTTCACGGTCTCCGAGCTGCTGCAGAACGTGAGCAAGCACAGCGCGGCGCGTTCGGCGTCGGTCGACGTGTGGCGGGCGGACGAGCGGCTGCTGATCCAGGTGTGGGACGACGGGCGCGGCGGGGCCCGCCTCGACGGCGGTACGGGCATGGCGGGCCTCGCGGACCGGCTGGGCGCGGTGGACGGGCTGTTCCTCGTCGACTCGCCCGAGGGCGGTCCGACCACGGTCACGGCCGAGCTGCCGTGGCGCGACCGGGAGCCCGGCGCGTACCGGGGGTGACCACGCCCCGCCCGCGGACGTGACCGCGGTGACCGCGCCCGTCGATGAAGCGGCCGCGGAAACCGCCGCCGCCTGCCCGCGCACGGGCCCCGGCGGTGACCGCCCGCGCCGCCGAGACCCCGTCACCGCCAGGGCCGAGGTGGGGAAAACCCCCGGTCCAAGACGCCGATGGCCTCCATGGCCTGCGGACCCGCGGCCGAGCAGGCTGGAGGTACGACAGGGACAGAGCCCCTCAGCCCACTGACCGGACGAGCAGAACCGGACGAGTAGAAACGGACGAAGCCGATGGCCACGGACTACGGACAGGGATACGGACCGCACAGCGGGCCCGGATTCCACGGGGCGGGTACCGAGGGCCGGCCGCATCGGCTTCCGGTGGCGCTGCGGGCCCCCGTCGAGGCGCGCAGCTGGCGCGAGTTCGGGTATCTGATGCTGAGCCTGCCGATCGCGATCGCCGGCTTCGTCTGGACGGTCACGATGGTCTCGCTCGGCGCGGGCCTGCTGATCACCTTCCTGGGTGTCCCGGTGCTGGCGGCGGCGCTGGCCGGGGGCCGCGGGTTCGGGGCGCTCGAGCGGGCCCGGGCGCGGGCGCTGCTCGGCCTGGAGATCGCCGACCCCGAGCCGCTGCGCCGAGGCGGCAAGGGGCCGATGGCGGCGATGGGGGCGCTGCTGAGGAGCGGCACGTCCTGGCGGCACCTGCTGTACACGCTGCTGCACTTCCCGTGGGCGGTCTTCGCGTTCTCGGTGGCGCTGTCGTTCTGGGCGTACGGGTGGGCGATGCTCACGTACCCGCTGTGGTTCTGGCTCTTCCCGCTGTACGGCGGGCAGGGCGGGCTCCAGCTCTACGGGGACGAGGGGCACCGCGTCTATCTGGACAACCCGTTCGAGATCGGGGTGACGGCGCTGGTGGGGCTGCTGTTCACACTGGCCACGCCCTGGATCGTGCGGGCGCTGACGACCGTGGACCGGCTGATGGTGCTGGGGCTGCTGGGCCCGTCGAAGCTGGCGACCCGGGTGGTGGAGCTGGAGTCGGACCGGGGCGTGGTCGTGGACACGGCCGCGGCGGACCTGCGGCGCATCGAGCGCGACCTGCACGACGGGGCGCAGGCCCGGCTGGTGGCGCTGGCCATGGATCTGGGGCTGGCCAAGGAGAAGCTGTCCGAGGACCCGCGGGAGGCGGCACGGATGGTGGGCGAGGCGCACGGCGAGGTGAAGACGGCGCTCCAGGAGCTGCGGGATCTGGCGCGCGGCATCCACCCGGCGGTGCTGACGGACCGCGGGCTGGACGCGGCGCTGTCGGCGGTCGCCTCGCGGTGCACGGTGCCGGTGCGGGTGGAGGTGGACCTGCCGTCCCGGCCGGCCCCGGCGATCGAGGGGATCGCGTACTTCACGGTTTCGGAGCTGCTGCAGAACATCAGCAAGCACGCGCGGGCGACCGGGGCCACGGTCGACGTGTGGCGGGTGGAGAACCGGCTGATGCTCCAGGTCTCGGACAACGGCGTGGGCGGCGCGGAGCTGTCCGCGGGGTCGGGGCTCGCGGGGCTCGCGGAGCGGCTCGACGCGGTGGACGGGATCCTGGTGGTCGACTCGCCCGCGGGCGGGCCGACCCGCGTCACGGCGGAGCTGCCCTGGCGGGGACAGCGGCTCTCCTGACCGGCACTCCCGTCGCCGGGCTCACGGCGCCGAGGCACCAGGTGCCCGGTGGCGTCCCGGCGGGCGGACAGCACGGCAGGCCCGGCATCGACGCCGGGCCTGCCGTCGTTCCCCTGTGCCGGGCCGGCGTCGGTACCGGGATCCGGCCAGGTTCGGCCGGGCCTGCCGTCGTTCGCCCGGGCCGGGCCGGGCCGGCGTCGGTACCGGGATCCGGTCCCGGATTCGAACGGCACAGGGCGGCCCTCTCCCTGTTCCGGGTGCGGATTCGGGTGGCTCGGGCGCGGCCCGGTTCGAATGCTGGAATGCTGGGGCTGTCGTACGAGGGACGGACGGGCCGGGGCGCGAGACGACCGGCGTGTGCGGGGTGGAGAGAACCGGCGTGGGCCGGGCACAGGCTGTGGGGGGCCGAAGAATCGTGGAGGACAAGGTGCGGGTGGTCATCGCCGAGGATTCAGTGCTGCTCAGGGAGGGCCTGACCCGGTTGCTGACCGACCGCGGGCACGACGTGGTGGCCGGTGTGGGTGACGCGGAGGCGCTGATCAGGACGATCACCGAGTTCGCGGACCGGGGCGAGCTGCCCGACGTGGTGGTGGCCGACGTGCGGATGCCGCCGACGCACACCGACGAGGGCGTCCGGGCGGCCGTGCAGCTGCGCAAGCAGTATCCGGGGCTCGGCGTGCTGGTGCTGTCCCAGTACGTGGAGGAGCAGTACGCCACCGAGCTGCTGGCCGGTTCCAGCCGTGGTGTGGGCTATCTGCTCAAGGACCGGGTAGCCGAGGTGCGCGAGTTCGTGGACGCGGTGGTGCGGGTGGCCCGAGGGGGCACCGCGCTGGACCCGGAGGTGGTGGCACAGCTGCTCGGGCGCAGCCGCAGGCAGGACGTGCTCGCGGGGCTCACGCCGAGGGAGAGGGAGGTCCTGGGGCTGATGGCGGAGGGGCGCACCAATTCGGCCGTCGCGCGGCAGCTGGTGGTCAGCGACGGCGCCGTGGAGAAGCACGTCAGCAACATCTTCCTGAAGCTCGGGCTGTCGCCGAGCGACGGCGATCACCGGCGTGTGCTCGCGGTCCTCACCTATCTGAACTCCTGACCGGCTGACACTGTGTCAGTTGTCCAGCGCCGGTCGAGCCGGCGGGTGTGCAGTACGAAGCCGGGCGTCCGCGACCCGCACGAGCACGAGAACCGAAGGACGGCAGGGAACTTCCTCACGTAGAGCGCCGGGGGGCGAGCAGACCATGGCACAACAGGGCGTCCGGGAATTCCGGAGTCGAGTCCATCATGCGAATGGCCGAGGGAAGGCGACCCTTACAGACGTAGGGTTGATCCTGGGAGGGTCGGCGGGACGACCGTTCCCAGACAGCCGCCCCGAGGGAGGTCCGGTTCAGTGACCAGCCAGGTCAGCAGTCCAGCGGAACAGGCCGACGAAACCGTCGTAGGAGAGCAGCGCAAACCGGCGGGCGCCAAGGACGTACGCCGTCTCGATCGCGTCATCATCCGCTTCGCGGGCGACTCCGGTGACGGTATGCAGCTCACCGGTGACCGCTTCACCTCGGAGACGGCGTCCTTCGGCAACGACCTGTCGACGCTGCCGAACTTCCCGGCCGAGATCCGCGCCCCCGCAGGGACGCTGCCGGGCGTCTCGTCCTTCCAGCTGCACTTCGCCGACCACGACATCCTGACCCCCGGCGACGCGCCGAACGTGCTGGTGGCGATGAACCCGGCCGCGCTGAAGGCGAACATCGCCGACGTGCCGCGCGGCGCGGAGATCATCGTCAACACCGACGAGTTCACCAAGCGGGCGATGGCCAAGGTCGGCTACGCGACGAGTCCGCTCGAGGACGGCTCCCTGGACGGTTACAGCGTCCACCCCGTCCCGCTGACGACGCTCACGGTCGAGGCGCTCAAGGAGTTCGACCTGTCCCGCAAGGAGGCCGAGCGCTCGAAGAACATGTTCGCGCTGGGCCTGCTGAGCTGGATGTACCACCGGCCGACCGAGGGCACGGAGAAGTTCCTCAGGACCAAGTTCGCGAAGAAGCCCGAGATCGCCGCGGCCAACATCGCCGCGTACCACGCGGGCTGGAACTTCGGCGAGACCACCGAGGACTTCGCGGTCTCCTACGAGGTCGCCCCGGCGGCGCAGGCGTTCCCGACGGGCACCTACCGGAACATCTCCGGGAACCTGGCGCTGTCGTACGGGCTGATCGCGGCCTCGCACCAGGCGGACCTGCCTTTGTACCTGGGCTCGTACCCGATCACGCCCGCCTCGGACATCCTGCACGAGCTGAGCCGGCACAAGAACTTCGGGGTGCGCACCTTCCAGGCCGAGGACGAGATCGCGGGCATCGGCGCGGCGCTGGGGGCGGCCTTCGGCGGTTCGCTGGCGGTGACCACGACGTCCGGGCCGGGGGTGGCGCTGAAGTCCGAGACGATCGGGCTGGCCGTCTCCCTCGAACTGCCGCTGCTGGTCGTGGACATCCAGCGCGGTGGCCCCTCGACGGGGCTGCCGACCAAGACCGAGCAGGCCGACCTGCTCCAGGCGATGTACGGGCGCAACGGCGAGGCCCCGGTGCCCGTCGTCGCCCCGAGGACGCCCGCCGACTGCTTCGACGCCGCCATCGAGGCCGCCCGGATCGCGCTGACCTACCGCACCCCGGTCTTCCTGCTCTCCGACGGCTACCTCGCCAACGGCAGCGAACCCTGGCGCATCCCCGACACCGACGAACTGCCCGACCTGCGCGTGCAGTTCACGCAGGGGCCGAACCACACCCTGGACGACGGCACCGAGGTGTTCTGGCCCTACAAGCGTGACCCGCAGACCCTCGCCCGGCCCTGGGCGGTCCCCGGCACGCCCGGTCTTGAGCACCGCATCGGCGGCATCGAGAAGCAGGACGGCTCGGGCAACATCTCCTACGACCCGGCCAACCACGAGTTCATGGTCCGCACCCGGCAGGCCAAGATCGACGGCATCGACGTCCCCGACCTCGACGTCGACGACCCCGGTGACAGCGCCGACACCCTGGTGCTGGGCTGGGGTTCGACCTACGGGCCCATCACCGCCGCGGTCCGGCGCCTGCGCACCGCCGGTGAGAGCATCGCCCAGGCCCACCTGCGCCACCTCAACCCGTTCCCGCGGAATCTCGGCACCGTCCTGCGGCGTTACGACAACGTGGTGGTCCCCGAGATGAACCTCGGTCAGCTCGCCACGCTCGTCCGGGCGAAGTACCTGGTCGACGCGGACTCGTACACCCAGGTGAACGGCATGCCGTTCAAGGCCGAACAGCTCGCCACGGCGCTCAAGGAGGCCATCGATGGCTGAGACGTCCACGGAAGGCTCGGGCACGATCGAGGCGCTTTCCCTCGTGCCGAAGGCCGAGGCCAGGCAGTCCATGAAGGACTTCAAGTCCGATCAGGAAGTGCGCTGGTGCCCGGGCTGCGGCGACTACGCGATCCTGGCCGCCGTGCAGGGCTTCATGCCCGAGCTCGGCCTGGCCAAGGAGAACATCGTCTTCGTCTCCGGCATCGGCTGCTCCTCGCGTTTCCCGTACTACATGAACACCTACGGGATGCACTCCATCCACGGCCGCGCCCCCGCCATCGCCACCGGGCTCGCCTCCTCCCGCCAGGACCTCAGTGTCTGGGTCGTCACCGGCGACGGCGACGCGCTGTCCATCGGCGGCAACCACCTCATCCACGCCCTGCGCCGCAACGTCAACCTCAAGATCCTGCTGTTCAACAACCGGATCTACGGACTCACCAAGGGCCAGTACTCGCCCACCTCCGAGGTCGGCAAGATCACCAAGTCGACCCCGATGGGCTCGCTCGACGCGCCCTTCAACCCCGTCTCCCTCGCCATCGGCGCGGAGGCGTCCTTCGTGGCACGGACCGTGGACTCCGACCGCAAGCACCTCACCGAGGTGCTGCGCCAGGCCGCCGCCCACCCCGGCACGGCGCTGGTGGAGATCTACCAGAACTGCAACATCTTCAACGACGGCGCCTTCGAAGCCCTCAAGGACAAGCAGCAGGCCGAGGAAGCGGTGATCCGCCTGGAGCACGGCAAGCCGGTCCGCTTCGGCGCGGACGGCGCGAAGGGCGTCGTACGGGACCGGCTCACCGGTGACCTCCGCGTCGTCACCGTCACCCCCGAGAACGAGTCGATGGTCCTGGTCCACGACGCGCACGCGCCGTCCCCGACCACGGCCTTCGCGCTCTCCCGCCTCGCCGACCCCGACACCCTGCACCACACCCCCATCGGGGTGCTGCGTTCCGTGGACCGGCCGGTCTACGACACGCTGATGGCCGAGCAGCTCGAGACCGCCGTCGAGCAGAACGGCAAGGGCGACCTGTCGGCGCTGCTGGCGGGCGGCGACACCTGGACGGTCGTCGGCTGATCCACGCGGTGCGGTACGTCCCAGCAGGCCCGGGCCCTCAGGTCCGGGCCTGCTCGTTCCCCCGGCCGCCCGTCCCGGCCCGGGCTTCGTCGTACGCCCGGCGCGCGTCGAGGACCGCGTCCATGCGGCGCTCGGTCCACCCGGCCAGGGCGGCCACCTGCTCGGCGGCCTCGCGGCCGAGGGCGGTGAGCGAGTAGTCGACGCGCGGGGGGATCACGGGCTTGGCGTCCCGGTGCACCAGACCGTCGCGCTCCAGGGTCTGCAGGGTCTGGGTGAGCATCTTCTCGCTGACGCGGCCGATGGCCCGGCGCAGCTCGCTGAAGCGGTACGGGCGCTCGCGCAGCGCGATGAGGACGAGGACGCCCCACCGGCTGGTGACGTGCTCCAGGACGAGGCGGTAGGGGCACATCGCCTCACCATCCGCCCTCGGTTCACTTACGGCCATGCCAGTACCTTACTTCAAAGTGGGTACTTTCACTTAGTTAGTGCACCTCCTAGGGTTAGCGGAGTACCCACCCCACAAGGAGTTGTTTCCGCATGAGCATCGTCGTCACCGGAGCCACCGGCCGCCTCGGCCGTCTCGTCATCGACGGGCTGCTGGAAAAGATCCCGGCCGCCGAGGTCGTCGCCGTCGTCCGCGACAAGGGGAAGGCCGCCGGCCTGGCCGCCCGCGGCGTCGAGCTGCGCGTGGCCGACTACAACGCCCCCGAGACCCTGGCGGGCGTCTTCGCCGCGGGCGACAGGGTGCTGCTGATCTCCGGCAGCGAGGTCGGGCAGCGCGTCGCCCAGCACCGGGCCGTGATCGACGCCGCGAAGGGGGCGGGGGTCGCGCTGCTGGCGTACACCGGCGTCCTGGGCGGCCCGGACGCCGACTTCCGGCTGGCCGCCGAGCACAAGGTGACCGAGCAGGCGATCCTCGACTCCGGGCTGCCGTACACCTTCCTGCGCAACGGCTGGTACCACGAGAACTACACCGAGAACCTGGCCCCCGTCCTGGCGCACGGTGCCGTCGTGCAGAGCGCCGGCGACGGCCGGATCGCCTCGGCCTCGCGCGCCGACTACGCGGCCGCGGCCGTCGCCGTACTGACCGGCGAGGGACACGAGAACAAGACGTACGAACTCAGCGGCGACACCGCCTGGAGCTACGCGGAGTACGCGGCCGAGCTGAGCCGGCAGACCGGCAGGGACATCACGTACGACAACGTGTCCGCCGAGACGCACCAGGGCATTCTCACCGGCGCCGGGCTGCCCGAGCCCTTCGCCGCGATCCTCGTGGACGTGGACCGCGCCATCGGGCACGGGCTGCTCGCCCGCACCGGCGGTGACCTGGCCCGCCTGACCGGACGCCCGGCCACGCCGGTCGCGGACGCCATCGCGGCGGCCCTCAAGGCCTGACGGGCACGGCGCCCGCGCCACCCTCCGGCGCTCCCGGCCCTGTCATGACCGTATGGCGATACGGGCATGACAGGCGAGGGTGCCCGGCGCTACCGTCGGGGAGGCTGCACGGAGGCAGCCGCGCAAGAGGGAGGTGCCGGTGACCGGGCAGTCGAGGGGCGAGCAGCGGACGGGCCTGTTCAACGGTTTCGCGGCGTACGGCATGTGGGGCCTCGTCCCCCTCTTCTGGCCGCTGCTGAAGCCCGCGGGGGCGGCCGAGATCCTGGCCCACCGGATGGTGTGGTCCCTCGCCGCGGTCGGGGTCGCGCTGCTGGTGATGCGGCGCTGGGCCTGGCTCGGCGAACTGCTGCGGCAGCCCCGCAGGCTCGGCCTGGTCGCGGTCGCCGCGACGGTCATCACCGTCAACTGGGGCGTCTACATCTGGGCGGTGAACGCCGGCCACGTGGTGGAATCCTCGCTCGGCTACTTCATCAACCCGCTCGTCACCATCGCGCTGGGCGTCCTGGTCCTCAAGGAGCGGATGCGGCCGGCGCAGTGGGCCGCGGTCGGCATCGCCCTCGTGGCGGTGCTGGTGCTGACCGTCGGATACGGCCGCCCGCCCTGGATCTCGCTCTGCCTCGCCTTCTCCTTCGGGACGTACGGCCTGGTGAAGAAGAAGGTCGACCTCGGGGGCATCGAGTCCCTGGCCGCGGAGACGGCGATCCAGTTCCTGCCCGCGCTGGCCTATCTGGCGTGGCTGGGCGCCCGCGGCGACGCGACGTTCGCGACGCAGGGCACCGGGCACGCGGCGCTCCTCGCCTCGACCGGCATCGTGACCGCGATCCCTCTCGTCTGCTTCGGCGCGGCCGCGATCCGGGTCCCCCTGTCCACCCTGGGCCTGCTGCAGTACCTGGCGCCCGTCTTCCAGTTCCTGCTCGGCATCCTCTACTTCCACGAGGCCATGCCGCCCGAGCGCTGGGCCGGCTTCGCGCTGGTCTGGGTCGCGCTGTCGCTGCTCACCTTCGACGCGCTGCGCACCGCACGCCGGTCGGCGCGCGCGAGGGCCGCGATCCACGCCCGCGGGAACGCCGTCACGCCGGAGACGGTCGACGTCACCGAGCCGTCTCCGGTATACGAACGTCCGTGACCGAATAACGCTCTTGACGCTCAGTCAGTCCCAGCTTCACCATCCAGGCACCCCATTCACCGTGGAGTCCCCGGACGCCGCACGCTCCCCTCGTGGCGCCCCGTGGGATCTCCCTGGAATTCGGAGCCCCCCACATGAAGCTCTCCATTCCCGGGCGTGCCTCGGCGGCCTCGGTCGTCGCCGTCACCTCGCTGCTCGTCGGCGGATCCATAGCCGGGGCGGCCCCCGCCCCCGTGGCAGCGGCCGCCGCACCCGACATCCCCGTGGCCGGCGTCAAGGCCCACCTCACCCAGCTCCAGTCCATCGCCACCGCCAACGGCGGCAACCGCGCGCACGGCCGTACCGGCTACAAGGCGTCCCTCGACTACGTCAAGGCCAAGCTGGACGCGGCCGGCTTCACCACGACCGTCCAGCAGTTCACCTCCGGCGGCCGCACGGGCTACAACCTGATCGCCGACTGGCCCGGCGGCGACACCGGCCGGGTCGTCATGGCCGGGTCCCACCTGGACAGCGTGACGTCGGGCCCCGGCATCAACGACAACGGGTCCGGCTCGGCGGCCGTCCTGGAGACCGCGCTCGCCGTCGCCCGCACGAACTACCAGCCCACGAAGCACCTGCGGTTCGCCTGGTGGGGCGCCGAGGAGCTGGGCATGGTCGGCTCGCGGTACTACGTCAACAGCCTCTCCACCACGAACCGTTCGAGGATCAGCGGCTACCTGAACTTCGACATGATCGGCTCGCCGAACCCCGGGTACTTCGTCTATGACGACGACCCCGCCATAGAGAAGACCTTCAAGACCTACTTCACGGGGATCGGCGTCCCCACGGAGATCGAGACCGAGGGCGACGGCCGCTCGGACCACGCGCCCTTCAAGAACGCGGGCATTCCGGTCGGCGGCCTCTTCAGCGGCGCCGACTACATCAAGACCTCCGCGCAGGCCACGAAGTGGGGCGGCACGGCGGGCCGGGCGTTCGACGCCTGCTACCACTCGTCCTGCGACACGTCGTCGAACATCAACGACACGGCGCTGAACCGGCACTCGGACGCGCTGGCGTACGCGGTGTGGGAGTTGTCCGCGTAGGCACTCCGCGTGCGGCCTCCGGGCCGCCGGGGCGAGTCGCGCGCGGAGCGCGGGCGTGGGCCGGCCGGCCCGCGCCCGCGCTTCACCGCGCGGGGCCGCGGACGGGCGGACTCACCGGGCCGGGGGCCGCGGACCGCGGGTGTACGGGTTGTCCGGCAGGGAGCGGGCGCGCTCCGCGAGACGGCCCATGCGGCTACGGGCGCTCTCCAGTTGTTCCAGGTCGTCCGCGGCGGGGCCCTCGTCGGCCGTGAGCTCCGTCCACACGCCGAGCAGATCGCGTCCGAGGTGCAGGCCCTGCAGGGGGTCGCGGACGGCCCGCCAGGCCGCGGCGGCGCTCTGCACGTTGCCGTACGCGGCGCCCGGGTCGCCCTGCCGCCTGCGGAGCCGCGCCAGGTCGAGGGACAGGTGGAACGACCGGAGCGGATCACCCGCCAAGTACGCGATGTACGAGGTCAGTTCGCGCAGTTTCAGCACCTCGGGGTGGTCCGGTCCCCAGGTCGCCGAGGCCTCCGCGACGGTGCGCTCGGCCAGACCGGCGGCGTCCTCTATCCGGCCCTGCCGCACGGCCTCGTTGATCCGCGTCACGGACGCGGCGAACGGGGACGGCGGCGTCGCGTCCGCCGTACCGGCCTCCGTGGCGGGCGCCAGTACCGCTTCGGCCACGGCGTCGAACCCCCGGGCGGGCGTGGGCTTGGGATCGTGCTCCGGCTCGGGCTCCAGGGCGGGCAGGCGCGCGGGGGCCGGGCGGGGCCCTGGGTTCCGGCGGAAGTCGGGCGCCCGGCGGGGCTCGGGGGCCGCGGCGGGTGCGGGGTCCTGCGGGGGCACCGGGGTTCCGCCGGGAGTCGGGGTCGCCTGCCACCCGGGGGCGGGCCGGGGCTCGGGTTCGGTCTCCGTCTCCACCATCGGGATGAGCCCGGAGGAGGGGATCACCTTCCACTCGGGCGCGAAGTAGGGCTCGTTCTCCCGCTCGAAGGGGGTGAGGGGGGCGGTGCCGGGGGCAGGGGCGCTGTCCGGTTCCCGGGACAGCGGCGGGGCGGACGGGGCCTTCGGGCCGGGCGCGGGGGCCGGGCCGAACTCGCCCGTCGGCGCGGAGACGGTACCCGGGGCCGGCACCGGGCTGTCATCTCCGGCCGGTCCCGGCTCGGCGGCCTCCGGCAGCGGCTGCGCGGGGCCCGGCGCTCCCGGGACGGGACGGACGGCGCCCGCGGCGGACTCCGGGAGCGCCCGCAGGACGTAGGTCGCCACGGTCCCGCCGGCCTCCGAAGCCGACGCCGGTTCCGGCTCGGGCTCGGGCTCGGGCTCGGGCGACTCGGGGGCCGCGGGCGCGGACGACGCCTGGGGCTCTGGTTCGGGTACGGCCCGCAGCGGGAACGTCGGTGCGTTCGTGACGCTCGCGGCGGGGGCGGGCTCCGGGGTCTCCCGATCGGCGGCGAGAGGCGGGACCGTTGGGCTCGCCGGGCGCTTGCCGGGCACCCCGGGCGCGGGCGGTATGAGGTCACCGGGGACGGGGCCCGCGGACGGAGGCGGGGGCGGAGGCGGAGAGGACGGTACGGGTGGGGCCGGGATCCGGGATTCGTCCGACCCGGAGGGAACCGGGGCCGGCGTCGCGGCCGACGGGGACGGCTCGGAGGGGCTCGACCCGGCCGGCCTGGACGGAGCCGATGCCCTCGGCGCGAGGGTGCCCGGCGCCGGTGAGGCGAGGGTGCGTCCGCCGGTGCCCGGGGCCTGCGGGGCAGACGTCGCCGCAGACGCGGGCGCACCCGGCGCGAGCGCTCCCGACACCGGCTCCGCAAGCGCCCGCAGGAGGTGGGTCGCCTTGTCCCTGGTGGGGGACTTCGGGGCGGACCCGGGGGCGCCGGGCGCGCCGGCCTCCGGCGGAGCGGGAGCTGACGGGGGCGCGGGGTGCGGCGCGGGCGCGGGGTTGGACCGGGGCGCGGGCGGGGGGCTGGACGCGGGCGCGGGGCTCGGCACCGGCGCGGGGTGCGGGGCGGGCGTGGGGCTGGACGCGAGTCCGGAGTCCGGCGCCGACGCGGGCGCGGGCGCCGAAGCGGCAGTTCGCGCGGGCACCGCACTCCGGTCGCCCCCGGTGCCGGACGCAGGGCCGAAACCCGGCGTGCGGGCGGCGCCCGGCGTGGCCGCAGGGGCCTGTGCGGGTACTCGGGGTACTCCGGGTATCGCGGGTGCCGCGGTTGCCGGGGCGGGCGGCGGGGGCCCCAGACGGACCGGGTTGCCCGCGTACTCGCTGGAGCCGTCGACGTACACCTGGAGCGGGACGACGTACCCGATGGTCTCGTCGTGGACCATGGTGAGCACGGGATGGCCCGTGGCGAGGGCGATGCGGTGGAGGTAGTTCAGCACGGCGTCCTGGACGGTCTCGCCGGGGCTCGCGACGACCGGCATCCCGCCGACCGTCGCGCCCGGAACCCCGGCCACGGCACTCCCGGACACCGCCACGGCACCCGCGGGCACCGCCTCCGCGCCGCCCCCACCGGAGACGCCCCCGTCGGTCCGTACGGTCACGCGGACCTCGATCGGCGTCACGCCCGCGCCGGACCTCGCCCCCGGAACCGACGTCGCGGGCGCCTGCCGTCCCCGCTTGAGTTCCCGCTTGTGTTCGCGGCTGAATCGAGACATCGGTTCCCTCACTCGGGTCGGTCAGTGGAGGAAGGGGTGGCGGACGGGGCGGGCGAGGGCGCGGACGGCGGGGTCGCTGCCTCCGCCGGCGTCACCTCCGTCACGCGCCTCGGCTTGCCCGTACCCGAACGCACCAGTTTCAAAAAGCCGCCGGCCCGCCGGCCGGTCCGGGCGGCGGACGGGCCCGGCACCCGCGCGTCCGCGGCCGGCCCCATGTTCGTACGCATCAACGCCCCCCTTCTCACCCTCACTTGGGCCCCGGCGCGACCTGCGGAAGAATCCGTTTCGCCCGCCGCGGGCCCTCTGCCCGACTGGACGCCGGTCGCCGGTGCGCGGTTGTGCGCCGTCGGGAACCGGTCGCCTCGAGGCCCGATCGCGTACCTGTGGTTGAGTCTCCCGGCCCACTCCCGTTTCCTGGGTCACCAGGGCGTCACAGGCTCGTCCCAGGACCCCGCGCCGCGACTCCGGGACCACCCCGGGTGACGGGAGGACCGACGGACGACGATGGAGGGGAATGGCGATGCAGGGGATCGCAGGGCAGGGGCCGCAGGGCCCCGAGGTGTGGATACGCGGGCCGGTCGCCGGACCGGACCAGGAGCTGCCGCAGCCCGCCCAAGGCTCCGTCACCGCACGCCGGTTCGCCTGGGTGGCCACTCACGGCGGCGCCGGCGCCAGCACGCTCGCCACCGTCTTCGGCGGCCATGACGCGGGCCGCAACTGGCCGCGGCCCGAGCAGGGCGACCCGGCTTCGCTGCTCCTCGTGGCGCGTACGCATGCCACGGGACTGCGGGCCGTCTCGCACACCCTGGACACGTTCCGGCGCGGAGACGTGCCGCCGGGACTCGACCTCGACGCCGTCGTCCTGGTCGCCGACGCGCCGGGCCGCCTGCCCCGCCAACTCGCCCAGCACGTCAAGGAGCTCGGTGCGACGATCGACGTCTACCAGGTGCCTTGGGTGCCGGCGTGGCGGGTGGGCGACCTCGGCGGGGAACCGCCGCGCGAGTGCGAAGCGCTGGCCCGTCTGACCGGCGCGGCACCCCCGTCCTCCGGCAGACGGGGCCCCCGCTGACCCCCACGGCCCGGAACACCCGAACACCATCGGACCCACCAACCCACCAACCCACCAGCACTCCGGACGAGCAGCCCGATAGGCCCGCAGACCGGCAGACCGAAGGAGTCCGTCCCCCGGCAGCCCATGGAGATCGACACGTACCGGTCCCTGTCGGCCGAGGACATCGCCATGGCCGTACGAGCGCGCACCGTGAGCGCCGTCGAGGTGGTCACGGCCTGCCTCGCGCGGCTGGAGGCGGTGGAGCCGGTGCTGTGCGCGTTCACCGAGGTGTGGGGCACGGAGGCGCTCCGCCGGGCCCGCGAGGTGGACGCCCGGGTCGCCGCGGGCGAGCGGCCGGCCCTCGCGGGGGTCCCGATCGGGGTGAAGGGGCGCCACGGGCTGCGTACGGCGGCCGCGCTGGTCGCCGCCGGGTGCGTACCCGTGGGGGCGACGTCCGTGCCGGGTCCGGGGACGCCCTGGCAGACATGGGGGCTCGGGGCGCACGGGCGGACCGTCAACCCCTGGCGGCCCGACCGGACTCCGGGCGGTTCTTCGGCCGGATCGGCGGCGGCGGTGGCCGCGGGCGTGGTGCCGATGGCGACCGGCAGCGACGGCGCCGGATCCGTCCGCATCCCCGCCGCGTGGTGCGGTGTCCTCGGCCTCAAGACCACCAACGGCCGCCTCCCGTCGGCGGATCGTACGGGGCTCACGGCGGCCGGCGTCCTCACCCGGCACGCGTCCGACCTGGCGGCGTACTGGCGGGTCGTGTCCGGCGCCCCCGCGCAGTCCGGCCCCGAGGACCACACCTCGCCCCCACGCCTCTTTCCGCCGGCCGGCGCGGCAGACCCGCCCCCGCGCCCTTCCCCCGAACGCCGTGCGGCGTATCCGCGCCCCCTCCCGAGAGCCCGCGCCGCGCACCCGCGCCCGCGCACGGATCCGGCCAGCCTTCCGGCCACCGACCCGCCCCGCGGACCGGCGGGAGCCCCCGATGCCCCGGCTGCCGTCACCGCCGTCTGGTCCCCCGGCCTCGGTTTCGGCGGCACCGGCGCGGAGGCGGGCGCCCTCGCGGCCGTCGCGTACGGGGCGGTGGAACGGCTCGTCCGCGCCGGGGTCGTACGGCTCGTGCCCGGGGACGTACGGCTGGTGGATCCCGGTCCCGCCTGGCTGGCGCTGCGCACGCCCGGGGCCGGTCCTGACGTCGCGCGGCCGGTCCGGGAGGAGAACGACCGGCGGCTCGCCGGGGTCTTCGCCCGGGCCGAGCTGCTGCTGACCCCGGTCACCCCGAACGCGCCGCACGGCCACGACGGTCCGGGCGACCGCTACTCCACCGCCCTCACCTGGGCGTTCAACCTCAGCGGTCACCCCGCGACGAGCGTGCCCGCGGGTTTCGGTCCCGACGGCTGCCCGGCCGGCCTCCAGCTGGTGGCCCGGCACGGCGGTGAGCCCCTGCTGCTGGCCGTCGCGCGTGCCGCCGAGAGCCGGGGCGGCCTCCGCTCCCCCGTGCCCCCGGCCGGAGTCACGCTCCCCGACGCCTGACCGTCGACGGCACGCACGGCACGCACCCCCACCTGCCCGTTGCCGCCACTCAGTGACATCATTTCTTGCGCATGCATATACTGCGTACGCATGTAATTGTCGTACGCCGAGCATTCGGAGGGCCGCCCCATGTCCCGCTCCTTCCTCTTCCTTCTGGGCAGCAGCCGCACCGACGGCAACACGGAACTGCTGGCCCGCCGCGCCGCCGAGCAGCTGCCCGCCGACGTGGAGCAGCGCTGGCTGAGCCTCGCCGACCACCCGCTCCCCGACTTCGAGGACCAGCGTCACGACAGCGATCACGTCCGGCCCACCGAGGGCGCGGCGGCCCTGCTCCTCGACGCCACCCTCGCGGCGACCGACATCGTCATCGCCTCGCCGCTGTACTGGTACACGCTGTCCGCACCGGTCAAGCGCTACCTGGACCACTGGTCGGGCTGGCTGCGCACGCCTGGCGTCGACTTCAAGAAGACGCTGACCGGCCGCACCCTGTGGGGTGTCACGGCGCTGGCGCACACGGAGGAGGTGGTGGCCGAGCCACTGGTCGGCGCGCTGAACAACTCGGCGGCGTACCTGGGCATGCGCTTCGGCGGGGTCCTCCTCGGGAACGGCAGCAAGCCCGGTGACGTACTGAACGACTCCGCGGCGCTGGCCCGGGCCAAGACGTTCTTCGCGCGGGAGGCCCCGCTCGCCCGCTTCCCCTACGAGGTGCCCGGGGAAACGGCCGCCTGAGGGCGGGTCCGGCCTACGCCGTGACGCCCTACGCCGTGAAGTCCTGTCCTACGTGATGCCCTACGCCGTGATGTCCTTCGCCGTGAACCGCGCCCAGGCCGCGGAACCGAACACGGCCGCGTACAGGGCCTGCAGTTCGAGATTGCGGACCATGTCGTCCCAGTACACCGGCTCCCGCATGAGGTCGGCGAAGGACAGCCAGTAGTGGGAGAAGAAGTAGGGCTGGAGGGCGTGCAGCTGGGGGATCTGGTCGAGGATCTGGACGGTGACGAGAAGGCCGACCGTCGTCGCCATCGCGGCGATGCCGCTGTTGGTCAGCGTCGAGACGAACAGGCCGAGCGCCGCCGTTCCGGTCAGTGAGGCGGCGACGGCCAGCGCGATGAGCAGGGCCCTGCCGATGCCCTCGGCGAGGCTGATCCGGGTCCCGGAGATCGTCGTCAGCTCCCCGAGCGGGAAGAGGAGGGCGCCCGCCGCGAGCGCCGAGACGGCCACCACGAGGGTCGCGGCCAGGCAGAACGTCAGCACCGTCGCGTACTTGGTGACCAGCAGGCGGGTGCGGCCCGCGGGGGCGACCAGCAGATAGCGCAGGGTGCCCGCGTTCGCCTCGCCGGCGACGGCGTCGCCCGCGACGACACCGACCGCCATCGGCAGGAAGAAGGGGAGCGTCGCGGCGAGCGCCGTGAACACCAGGAACAGGCCGTTGTTGGTGATCTGCGAGATGAACGCCGGGCCCTCACCGCCTCCGCCGCCCGCCGCCGAGCCGTCACCGGTCTCGATCTTGACGGCGACACCGATGAGGACGGGCACGGCCGCCAGCACGGCCAGCAGCGCGATCGTCCGCCAGCGCCGGAAGGTGGTGACCAGCTCGCTGCGGAACAGTCCGAGCGTCCACAGCGGGCCCGGCTTCCGTACGGTGCGGTCGCCGGCCGCAGGGGCCGCCACCTCAGCCCGCGACATCGAAACCCTCTCCCGTCAGCGCCACGAACGCGTCCTCCAGGGACGCCCGCTCCACCCCGAAGCCGCGCACCCGCACGCCCGCCGTGACCAACGCGGCGTTCAGTTCGGCCGGTTCACGCTCCGGCGGCTCCGCGCTCACCCCCGTCTCCGTCACCACGAGATCCGTGACGCCCTGTTCCTTCAGCACCCGCGCCGCCTCGCCGGTGTCGGGGGTGGTCACCACGAGGCGCCCTCGCGCACCCGCCGCCAGCTCCGCCACCGGACCCTGGATGATCAGCCGGCCCCGGGCCATCACGGCCGCGTGCGTGCACACCTGCTCGATCTCGTCGAGGAGGTGCGAGGAGAGGAAGACGGTGGCGCCGTCGGACGCCAGCTCCCGTACCAGGGAGCGGATCTCGCGCATGCCCTGCGGGTCCAGGCCGTTGGTCGGCTCGTCGAGGACGAGCAGCCGCCGGGGCTGCAGGAGCGCGGCGGCGAGTCCCAGCCGCTGCTTCATGCCCAGGGAGTACGCCTTCGCCTTCTTGCCCGCGGCGGCGGTGAGGCCGACCCGGTCGAGCGCGGCCGCGACGCGGGTGCGCCGGGTGCGCGGGTCGGCGGTCGGGTCGGCGGCGTCGTACCGCAGGAGGTTGTCGCGCCCGGACAGGAACCCGTACAGGGCCGGGCCCTCGATGAGGGCGCCCACCTGCGGGAGCACGGCGCGCGCAGCGCGGGGCATCGGCTGCCCCAGCACGCGCGCCGTGCCGGACGTCGGGGCGATCAGGCCCATCAGCATGCGGATGGTGGTGGTCTTGCCCGAGCCGTTCGGCCCGAGGAAGCCGAAGACACTGCCCGCCGGGACGCTCAGATCGAGACGGTCGACGGCGAGCTGTCCGCCGCGGTAGCGCTTGGTGAGCGCGCGGGTGGCGATCACCGCGTCCACCAGCCCGGGCTCCGCGGCGGACGGCTCCTCCATGCGTTCCCTCGATTCGTCGGTCCCCGGCCCGCGGGACGCGGACCTACTTCACGGCGGCGTCGGCCGCCTTGACCAGCGCTTCCTTGGTGACGGCACCGGCGTACACCTGGCCGTCGTCCGTGATCAGCGCGTTGACCAGCCGGGTCGAGAAGACCGTGCCCGAGCCGAACTTCCCGCTGACGTGGTCGCCGAGGGAGTTCAGGAAGCCGGAGACGTCACCGTTGCCGGAGGACTCCGAGGGCATGCCCTGACCGCCCGTGTCGAACCGGGCGATCGTGGTCCAGCCCTCGCCGATGGTCTTCAGCCCGTCGAGGCCCTCGGCGAGGTCCTCGTCGGACTCCGGGGAGGACTGCGGGGAGGACTTCGGCGCGGAATGCGGGCCCTTCGAGCCGGCCCCGGTGTCGCCCTCGGTGACCTTCGCGCCCTTCGGCGGGGTGAAGTCGAAGGTCGACGCGGCCGGCTTCGCGAAGTCGACCTGGGTGAAGCCGGCGTCCACGACCGCCGAGCCGCCGCTCGCCGGGGTGAGCGTGAACTTCAGCGGCGTACCGGTCTTGGCGTCGACGGCGACGGTGATCGCGCCGACCGTGGAACCGGACTGCTTCGGCTTGACGACCAGCCGGTACGCGTCCCGGCCGGCGACCTGCGCGGTGCCGTCGACGGTCACCGACGTGGTCTTGTCGACCGCCTTCAGCGCCTCCTCGGCCAGGTCCTGGGGCGTGGCCGGGACGTCCTCGGGCGCCTCGGACTTCTTCATGCCCTCGGGAGCGGTCGAGTGGTAGACCTCGTTCGACTTGCTGTCGTAGGCCCAGACGTCCGCGCCGTTGTGGATGACGCTGTACTCGGCGGCCTTGTCCAGCAGCGAGACCTTGCCCTTGTCGGGGCCGTCGGCCGCGACGCGCAGGGTGTGCGTGCCGGAGGCCAGCTCCATGAGCTTGGACGACGGGTCGGCGGAGGAGCCGTCGCCCTTGCCGGCCGCCCCCGGGGCGAAGCTGCTCTCCAGACCGCCCAGGTCGGGCAGCCCGAGGTCGGTGCTGATCTTCACCGTGCCGGACAGCCGCTGGGTGTCCGACTTCGCGATCCTCTCGATGAGTTGCTGAGCGGTGATCTTCGGCAGGTCGGGGTCGCCGGAGTCGGCGAGCGCCGGGACGAGCCCGATGGTCGCCGCCGCCACCCCCACCACCGCGACCGGGACGACGTACCGCGCGGCCTTGCGCCGGCCCGCGCTCACGTCGTCGGCCTCGTGGGCCAACGGGTCCTCGGATGCGTACGGTGTCATGTGTGCCTTTACCTCCGTCATCGGCGGCGGCCTTCAGTCACTGTCCTCGTCCACCCCTGCGCCGCCATTCTCACCCGAATTGATGAGGAGTGGTGCTTTCCATCTGACCAAATCCGCCGGGAAGAAGCGTCAGACCCCGGGCTCAACTCCGTGTACTGCTGCGGTATGACACACAGGGGCGGTGTCTCCCCCGACCCGTAGGGGTCGTGTGGGGCGGACACCGCCCGTGGGACCGGGACTCGCTGTCAGCGCTGCACGAACACGTAGTCGGCCCGGTAGGGGACCCGCGTGATCGCGCCCGGTGTGCAGGACCCGGCCGGGGCCACCCCGCCCACCGTGTTGAGGCGCAGGATCTCGGCGGTGCCGGCCAGCAGTCCGCGCGGCTTTCCGGACGGGGTGGCCTTCAGGTCCAGTTCCGGGATGTTCCCGGCGCCGTTCGGCGTCCTGGCGAGCACCGCCCCGGTGACCGCGCTGCCGTCGGGCGCGACCCACTGCGGCGTACCGGAGTCGGGCGCCACGAACGAGTGCGCGATACGGCCGCCGAACACGGCGCTGACGTCCCGTTGGGCGAAGGCGTGGCCGCCGCCCTCGACCGGCTTGCACGCGTAGATCTGCTCGCCCCTGACCACCGTCGCCTGGAAGCTGTCGAACGCGTGGCGGAAGTCGAAGGCGGTGGTGACGCGGTGGAGCTGTCCGCGGAGCGCGCCGCCCGGGAACTCGGCGGTGTGCAGATCGGCGTGGAACGCGCCCGGGTCGTTGGTCAGCCGCTGGAGCAGGGCGGTGTCCTCGACCACGGCGGTGCCGGTGGCGCGGTGCCGCCCGCTCCCGCTCAGCCGCTCGTTGAAGTCCACCCGCACGGCGCCGTGGGTGCCCCTGGCTCCCTCGTGGAGGTGGAGGCGGATCGGCCTGCCGGTGCCGCGCCAGGTCACGGCGACGGACACCCGGTCGCCGTCGACCTCGATGAATTCCAGGGCCGCGCCTTCCTTGTCGCGGATGGCCGGACCGCCCGCCGCCGGCACCTCGCCCGCGCCGCGCAGACTGGCGGCGAGGATCGTGCCGCCGCCCGGCGGGACGGCTCCGCTGTCGGCGACCGCGGGAACGGTTGCGACGGCGAGCGCGGCGGCCGAGGCCACCGCGACACCGGCCAGGGCCAGGCGCCCGCGGCGCGCCGCGCGTGTGAGGTTCGATCCCATGATTCCGTCGTCTCCCCGTGTCCCGGCCGCGCCCCCTGGCGTCGGCCTGCGAACGGGACTACGGAGTGGAAGGAGTTCCGCACTCAAAGTGAGTATGTGACCCACGTCACAGTCGCTCGGGTGCGTCCGGCGCCCAGGTGCTCAGGCGCGTCCGGCGCGCAGGGACGAGCGTGCAGCGTGGAACGAGGGCGCAGCCCGAGGCGCGGGCGGGACCCTCGCCGGCCCGCGGGCGGGCGGGCCGGTCAGCCGGCCCGGTGCACCACCGCGTCGCACAGCTCCAGGAGCGCCGCCTTGGCATCGCACTCCACCAGCGGCGCCAGCGCGGCCCGCGCGTCCTCGGCGTACCGCACGGTGTCCCGGCGGGCCTGCTCCAGCGCGGGATGCGCCCGCAGGCGGGTCAGCGCCTCGGCGTGCCGGGCGTCGTCCGTGAGGTCGGAGTCGAGCAGCTCGCACAGGGCGATGTCCTCGGCGAGCCCAAGGCGCTCCACCCGCTCACGCAGCCGCAGCACCGGCAGCGTGGAGATCCCCTCGCGGAGGTCGGTCCCCGGCGTCTTGCCGGACTCGTGCGAGTCGGACGCGATGTCCAGGACGTCGTCGGCGAGCTGGAAGGCGACGCCGAGCCGCTCGCCGTACTGCGTGAGCACGTCCACGACCGTGTCGTCGGCGCCCGACATCATCGCGCCGAAACGGCAGGCCACGGCGACCAGCGAGCCGGTCTTGCCGCTGAGCACGTCGAGGTAGTGGTCGATCGGGTCGCGCTCGTCACGGGGGCCGGCGGTCTCCAGGATCTGGCCGGTGACCAGGCGCTCGAACGCCTCGGCCTGGACCCGGACGGCCTCCGGGCCGAGGTCCGCCAGGATGTGGGAGGCGCGGGCGAAGAGGAAGTCGCCGGTGAGGACGGCGATCGAGTTGCCCCAGCGGGTGTTGGCGCTGGGCACCCCGCGGCGCACCTCCGCCTCGTCCATCACGTCGTCGTGGTACAGCGTCGCGAGGTGGGTGAGCTCGACGACCACGGCCGAGGGCACGATGCCCGGCGCGTAGGGGTCCCCGAACTGGGCGGCGAGCATCACGAGCAGCGGCCTGAACCGCTTTCCGCCGGCCCGCACGAGGTGCTGGGCGGCCTCCGTGATGAAGGGGACCTCGCTCTTGGTGGCTTCGAGCAAGCCCTCTTCCACGGCCGTCAATCCGGCCTGGACATCGGCTTCGAGAGCCTGGTCCCGCACGCTCAGCCCGAAAGGCCCGACGACGGTCACGAGAGGTTCTCCTGTCTGCTGACGATCACATGGCGAACTCGGTCGATCATTCGGTCGATGACACGGTTTGTCGATGTGTCGCTGCCATCACTCAAGTCAGCGTATCCGGTCACGTTTCGATCACCACGAGCGCCCACCGCCCCCGTCTACGACTTCCCTCCCCCAGCGGGCGCAGTCATGCCCGGGCGATACGGCATCACGGGCGGTATGTTCTTGATCACCTGATACGTCCTGACCTGTACCGAACCCACCGGAAGGCTCTCGTGCCGTGACGCGCCGCCGCCACCCGGCACGCCACGCGGCCCGAGGCACTCCACTCCCCGAGGTCACCGTGATGAGCACGCACATCCGTACGTCGTTCCCCTACGAGACGGCGCACGAGGACGTCCTGATCCCGCTGCCGGACGGGACACGCCTGTACGCGCGCGTGTGGCGGCCGGTCACCGACGAGCCGGTCCCGGCGCTCCTCGAATACCTGCCGTACCGCCTGACGGACTGGACCGCGCCCCGCGACTGGCAGCGCCACCCCTGGTACGCGGGGCACGGCTACGCCTCGGTCCGGGTGGACGTCCGCGGGCACGGCAACTCGGAGGGCCTGCCGGCGGACGAGCACGCGCAGGTGGAGGCGGCCGACGGGGTCGAGGTCGTCCACTGGCTCGCGGCCCAGCCGTGGTGCAGCGGGCGGGTCGGCATGTTCGGCCTCTCGCGGGGCGGCTTCGACTCCCTCCAGGTCGCGGCCCTCGCGCCCGAGCCGCTCAAGGCCGTGGTCGCGGTCTGCTCGACGGACGACCGCTACGACAACGACCGGCACTACCTGGGTGGTTCCGTCCTGGCCTGCGACCTGCACGGCCGGGCGGCGGCCATGCTCGCCTTCGCCTCCCGGCCGCCGGACCCGCGCTACGTCGGTCAGGTGATGTGGCGCGACATGTGGGTGGGACGGCTGGAGGCCGTGACCCCCTTCGTCCACACCTGGCTGGAGCACCAGACGCGGGACGCCTACTGGCGGCGCGGCAGCGTGCGCGAGGACTACGGGTCGGTCAGGGCCGCGGTGCTCGCGGTCGGCGGCTGGCACGACCCGTACCGGGACACCGTCCTGCGCCTGGTCGAACACCTTCCGGCGGACCGCGTACGCGGGCTGATCGGCCCCTGGTCGCACCAGTACCCCGACCGGGGGCTGCCGCCCGGCCCGGCGATCGGCTTCCTCCAGGAGACGCTGCGCTGGTGGGACCACTGGCTGAAACCCGGCCCCGACACCGGTGCCGCCCCGGCCGGGGGCGCCACCGGTGTCCTGTCCGAACCGCTCCTGCGCGCGTACATCAGCGACTCGCACGTCCCGGCCACGGTGTACCCGGCCCTGCCCGGCCGTTGGGTCGGGGAGGACGCCTGGCCCTCGCCGTCGGTTACACCGGTGTCGTACGCGCTGCGGGGTGTGCCCGTGCCGGTGCGCTCACCGCTGCACACCGGGCTGGACGCCGGACGCTTCCTGCCCCTCGGCAACGACGCCGACCTGCCGCCGGACCAGCGGGACGAGGACGCGAAGTCGGCGTGCTTCGAGTTCGAGGTGCGGGAGGAGACCTGGGTGCTGGGGCGGCCGAGGGTCCGTCTGCGGCTGACCTCGCCGGTGCCGCGCGGGCAGGTGATCGCGCGGCTCTGCGACGTGTTCCCGGACGGAGCGTCGACGCTCGTCACGCGCGGCGTACTGAACCTCTCCGCCCGCGAGGGCACGGACCGGGCGGTGGAGTGGCCGCCCGGCGCGACCCGGGACGTGACGTTCGAGCTGAGCGGCATCGGTCACGCCTTCCCGCCGGGGCACCGCATCCGGCTCGCGGTCTCCTCGGCGTACTGGCCCTGGGTCTGGCCCCAGCCGGGCTCGGACGCCGGCTTCACGCTGCACCCGGACGGCAGTTCGCTCGAACTGCCCGTACGCGCACGGGAGTCGGACCCCTCGATCACCTTCGAGGAGCCGGAGGAGTCGGAGCCGCTGGGCGCGGTCGTCCCGGCGACTCTGGACGAACCCCGCCCACAACGGCTGGTCGTGCGCGATGTCGCCGCGGGCACCTGGCGACTGGAGGTGGACCCGGGCCTCGGCGGCACTCGCGTGTACCCCGACGGCCTCGAGGTCACGGAGGACGCCCTGGAGACGTACACGACCGGCCAGCGTGATCCCCTGTCCGCCCGCACCCGCTCGGACTGGTCGATCCGGTTCCACCGGCCGGACACGTCCTGGGACGCGCGCGTGGAGACCCACTCCCAAATCACCTGTGAGGCGGGGGAGTTCATCACCTCGGACGAGGTGATCTGCCGGGACGGGGACGAGGTCGTCTTCCACCGGACGTGGGAGAGGCGCATCCCGCGCACGGCGGGCTAGAGCCCGGCGGGACTCGGCCCGGCCCGGCCCGCGGCGTCTCCCCCTCGGCGGCCCGCCCGGCGACCTGCCCGCCCCCGTCCGGCGACCACCCGCTCCCGCTCCGGCTCCGGCTCCGGCTCCCGGCTCCCGGCTCCCGGCTCCCGGCTCCCGGCAGCCCACCGGGCCACAGCGCCGCCGGGCCACCGCGCCGCCCGACCTCCGGACCGGAGCCAGTAATGCCCGAGTTGCCTGCTTTGAATCCCCTTTCATGGGGCTTGTTGGCGTGAAATGGGTCACGCTCAAATCGATCTTTTGGCCGGTCCGGCCGGACAAGTCTCCCTTTGCTAAAGGCAAGTTGAGTTTCACGTTCCGGTCTAATCGGACCATTTCCCCCCTGGCCAGAGGTAGATCAAATGCCTTGCCAGGGGAAATCGGGCCTTGTTTCGGACATGTGCTCTCGCATACGTTCACGTCGATCCGAGCGGACCCGCCTAATCCTGCCGCGCTCGGTGACCCCACCCACCCACGCACGGCAGGAGCGGGGGACCCAGGTAAGCCGCCGGTCCGGATCACCGGAACGGCTCGGGGTTAAGTCGCATGTCACCGTGCGGCCGGGCACCTCCCAGCCCGAACCCGACAGCTCACCTCGCAGGCATCGGAGAGGAAGAGTTTCGCCATGGCCGTTCGAGGCAAGCACCGTCGTCCCGGAAACAACGCCCTCACCCGCGGGCTCATCGCCGCCGGAACGGGCGGAGCCGCACTCGCGATCCCCCTCGTGGGCGCCACCGTCGCGCAGGCAGCGCAGCCGACGCAGGCCGTCCGGTCCGTGCCGGCCGCGGTCCCGCAGGTCCAGCTCGTCACCTACAAGGTGGCCCTGGGCGACACCCTGGCCAAGATCGCGCGAGAGCACACCAAGAACAGCGACTGGAAGAAGCTGTACGAGGCCAACCGCGCGGTCATCGGCAGCGACCCGTCGCTGATCCGCCCGGGCCTGAAGCTGACGGTCGGCACGAAGACCGTCAAGGGCGCCGCGACCGGCACCACCACGGCCGCCAAGTCCGTCGTCACCCCCGCGTCCGCGAAGACGTACGCGAACAACCTGGACGGCTGGATCAGGGAAGCCCTGGACATCATGTCCCAGAAGGGCATCCCGGGCAGCTACGACGGCATCTACCGCAACATCATGCGCGAGTCGTCGGGCAACCCGCAGGCCATCAACAACTGGGACTCCAACGCGGTGGCCGGCACCCCCTCCAAGGGTCTCCTCCAGGTCATCGACCCGACCTTCGCCGCGTACCACGTGGACGGCACCTCGATGGACCCGTACGACCCCGTCGCGAACATCACGGCGGCCTGCAACTACGCGGCCGACAAGTACGGTTCGATCGACAACGTCTTCGGCGCGTACTGATCACCGTACGGGCCCGCGCGTACTGAATTCCCGCGCGCGGGGCCCCGCCTACCGGGCCCCGTGCAGGACCGTGCCGGGCGCTCCCCGCCCGACGGCGTCCGCCGTTCCCCGGTCCCCAGGGCCGGGGAACAGCCGTTCCAGGACGACCGCGATGCCGTCCTCCTCGTTCGAGAAGGTGATCTCGTCCGCCACCGCCCTGAGTTCGGGATGGGCGTTGGCCATGGCGACACCGTGGGCGGCCCAGTCGAACATGGGGATGTCGTTCGGCATGTCGCCGAAGGCGATCGTGGCCGACGCCGACAGACCGAGGTGCCCGGCGGCGAGCGCGAGGCCCGTCGCCTTGGTCACGCCGCATGGCTGGAGTTCGACGGTGCCGGGTCCCGACATGGTGACGGTCGCCAGGGAACCGACCGTCGCCCTGGCCGCCGACGCCAACTCGTCGTCGGACAGGAAGGGATGGCGGAGCAGCACCTTGCTGATCGGCTTGGCCCAGAGGTCGTCGCGCCGTAGCACCCGCACCGCGGGCAGCGTCGGGTGCGGCATGAGGTAGCCCGGTTCGATGAGCGTGAGCCCGTCCACCCCGTCCTGGTCCACGGCGGCGAAGACCTGCCCGACCTCGGCCTCGATCTTGCCGAGCGCCGTCTCGGCCAGCTCCCGGTCCAGGGTCACCGACCACAGCAGACGGCCGGCCCCGGCGTCGTACAGCTGCGCGCCCTGGCCGCACACCGCGAGCCCTGTGCCGCCGAGTTCGTCGAGCAGCGGGCGCACCCTCGGCGCCGGGCGTCCGGTCACCACGAGATGCCGACCGCCCGCCTCGGCCACCCTCGCCAACGCGGCCCGCGACCGGTCGGAGAGCGTGTCGTCGCCGCGCAGCAGCGTTCCGTCCAGGTCAGTGGCGATGAGTGAATATGCAGTCGGAGCGGCCATGATCCGAAGAATACGGATCCCGCGCCCCAACGGCCCGGCGGGAACCGGACGACGTCCGGTATCCCGGCAGCAACGCCGGCCCCCCGTAAGGGATCACGCGCCGCGCATCACCGGGTCCGTACGAAGCGGCCGTCGTGGGCGCCTGCGCCGGAAGGCGGCAACGCCCCGCCCGACACGGCTCGACGGACATTGCGAACTCTTCGGACGCGGTGCGCGGTCCGTCACGGGACCTGCCTCCGCTCGCCTCTCCCACGTAACGTGTGCCGCGACCACCTGGAACGCGTGGAACACATGGATCGACGCGTGACACACATGGATCACTGGCGAGCACGAAAGCGAGGCAGCACCCGATGCCCCCCTTCGACGTCCCCGAGGGCGACCCCTTCGGTCCGCACAATCTTCCGTACGGCGTGTTCTCCCCAGCGGGTTCCGGCGGCTCCGCGGAGGGGTCAGGCCGTGCTCCGTCCTCCGGTGCGCGACGGGTGGGCGTCCGGCTCGGCGACCGCGTGCTCGACGCGGGCGCCGCGGCACGGGCGCTCGGCTCCCCCTACGAGACGCTGCTCGCGCGGCCGACCCTCAACCCCCTGCTCGCCGCGGGCCGCACCGCCTGGTCGGACGTGCGGCGCGCGCTCACCGCGTGGGTGACGGTCCCGGCGCACCGGGAGACGATCGAGCCGCTGCTGTACCCGCTGTCCGAGGTCACCCTGCACCTGCCCTTCGAGGTGGCGGACTACGTCGACTTCTACGCCTCCGAGAACCACGCCCGCAACGTCGGACAGATCTTCCGCCCGGACGCGGAGGACTCCCTCACCCCCAACTGGAAGCACCTCCCGATCGGTTACCACGGGCGGTCCGGCACGGTCGTCGTGTCGGGGACCGACGTGATCCGTCCGTCGGGCCAGCGCAAGGCACCCGCGGACGCCGCGCCGGTCTTCGGCCCGTCCGTCCGCCTGGACATCGAGGCGGAGGTCGGCTTCGTCGTCGGCGCGCCCTCCGAACAGGGCACCTCCGTCCCCCTGTCGGCGTTCCGCGACCACGTCTTCGGCCTCTGCCTCCTCAACGACTGGTCGGCGCGCGACATCCAGGCCTGGGAGTACGTCCCGCTCGGCCCCTTCCTCGGCAAGTCGTTCGCCACCTCGGTGTCGGCGTGGATCACCCCGCTCGACGCGCTGGAGGACGCGCGGGTGGCGCCGCCGGAGCGCACGCACCCGCTGCTGCCCTACCTGGACGACGCCTCGGAGGACCCCGGCGGCTACGACCTGCGGATCTCCGTCGCGATCAACGGCCATCCGGTCTCCGAGCCGCCGTTCTCCAGCATGTACTGGACGGCGGCGCAGCAGCTGACGCACATGACGGTCAACGGGGCGTCCCTGCGGACCGGCGACCTGTACGGCTCCGGGACGGTGAGCGGTCCCACGGAACGCGAGCGCGGTTCCCTGCTGGAGCTGACCTGGAACGGCCGCGACGCCCTCGAACTCCCCGACGGCACCCGGACGTTCCTGGAGGACGGCGACGAGGTGACCCTCACGGCCTGGGCGCCGGGGCCGGGCGGGACCCGGGTGGGCCTCGGCGAGGTGACCGGCAGGGTCGTACCGAAGAACTGACCCCGGCCGGTCGCGGCGGGGCGCGTCCTGCCCGCCCGCCGCCGCTACATCCAGTCCTCCGGCTCCGGCTCCTCGTCCATCTCGGGCCAGTCCGGGTCGGGGGCACCGGCAAAACCGGAGCGCCGGCCGGAGTCAGGGCCCGGTGCGGAACCGGAGCCCCGGCCGGAGTCCGGGCCGGGCTCCGCACCGGAGTCCGGGCCGGCAGCGGCAGCCGTCGCACCCGGGCCGGGTTCGGCGGCCGGAGCACCGCTCACCGAGGCGAGCGCCGCGAGGACTCCCTCCCCGTACGTCGCCAGCTTCTTCTCGCCGACGCCGCTGATCCCGCCCAGCTCCGCGACCGAGGCCGGCGCCGCGGTGGCGATCTCCCGGAGGGTGGCGTCGTGGAAGATGACGTACGCCGGGACGCCCTGCTCCTTCGCCTGGGCCGCGCGCCAGGAGCGCAGCGCCTCGAAGACGGGGACCAGCTCGGCGGGCAGCTCGGCCACCGCGGCCTTGGACTTCTTCTCCCCCCGGCCGGAACCGGACCGGGACGTGACCGGCTTCGGCGCCTCCTTGCGCAACGGCACCTGGCGCTCGCGCCGCAGCACCGTCCCGCTGGCCTCGGTCAGCACCAGCGTGCCGTAGTCCCCCTCGACCGCGAGCAGGCCCTGGGCCAGCAACTGCCGGACGACACCGCGCCATTCGGACTCCGAGAGCTCCTCGCCGATGCCGAACACGGACAGCTGGTCGTGGTCGAACTGGATCACCTTGGCCGTCCGCCGGCCCAGCAGGATGTCGACGATCTGGACCGCCCCGAACTTCTGCCCCCGCTCCCGCTGCAGCCGGACGATCGTCGAGAGCAGCTTCTGCGCGGCAACCGTGCCGTCCCAGGTCTCCGGCGGGGCCAGGCAGGTGTCGCAGTTGCCGCAGCGGTCCGCCTGGGGGTCCTGGCCGAAGTAGGCGAGGAGCTGGGAGCGCCGGCACTGGACGGTCTCGCAGAGCGCCAGCATCGAGTCCAGGTGGGCGGCCGCCCGGCGGCGGAACGCCTCGTCGCCCTCGCTGCCCTGGATGAGCTTGCGCTGCTGCACCACGTCCTGCAGCCCGTACGCCATCCAGGCCGTGGACGGCAGTCCGTCGCGGCCCGCGCGGCCCGTCTCCTGGTAGTACCCCTCGACGGACTTGGGGAGGTCGAGGTGGGCGACGAACCGCACGTCCGGCTTGTCGATGCCCATGCCGAAGGCGATGGTCGCGACGACGACGAGCCCCTCCTCCCGGAGGAAACGCGACTGGTGCGCCGCGCGGGTGCCCGCGTCGAGCCCCGCGTGATAGGGCACCGCCTCGATCCCGTTGCGCGAGAGGAACTCGGCCGTCTTGTCGACCGAGTTGCGCGAGAGGCAGTAGACGATGCCCGCGTCGCCCGCGTGCTCCTCACGCAGGAAGGACAGCAACTGCTTCTTGGGATCGGCCTTGGGGACGATGCGGTACTGGATGTTGGGCCGGTCGAAGCTCGCCACGAAGTGACGGGCGTCCGGCATGCCCAGACGCTGGGTGATCTCGCGGTGCGTCGCGTGGGTGGCCGTCGCGGTCAGCGCGATGCGGGGGACGTCGGGCCAGCGCTCGCCCAGCAGGGAGAGGGCCAGGTAGTCGGGGCGGAAGTCGTGACCCCACTGGGCCACGCAGTGCGCCTCGTCGATCGCGAAGACGGAGATCTTCGCACGCGACAGCAGATCCAGCGTGCCCTGCAGGCGCAGCCGCTCCGGGGCCAGATAGAGCAGGTCCAGCTCCCCGGCCAGGAACTCCGCCTCGACCACGCGCCGCTCGTCGAAGTCCTGCGTGGAGTTCATGAACCCGGCGCGCACGCCGAGCGCCCGCAGCGCGTCCACCTGGTCCTGCATCAGCGCGATGAGGGGGGAGACGACGACCCCGGTGCCCGGTCTGACGAGGGCCGGGATCTGGTAGCACAGGGACTTGCCGCCGCCGGTCGGCATGAGGACGACGGCGTCACCGCCGTCGACCACGTGGTCGATGACGGCTCCCTGCTCGCCGCGGAAGGCCTCGTACCCGAAGACCCGGTGGAGCGTGGCCAGTGCCTCGCTCGCCGCCGGTCCCGCCGTCACGTCCGCTCCGGTCACCACAGCTGTCCCGCCCATCCCGCTCATCGCCCGTCGTCCCCCGTATGTCGTGCTTCGCCCACGACAGCCACCATAGGGCTCCGCACCGACAGCCCCGGGAGTTGTCCACAGGCTGCGACCGTTCCGTTCCGTTGCGCCACGCACCTGCGTTCCACGAACACCGCGGCGCGGCGCACGCACGGGCGGCCGCGGTCCTCTGTACTTCCGTACGCGCGCGGTCCTGGGCCTCCGTACGCGCGCGGGCCCCGGTCCTCCGAGGGGAGGCCGGGGCCCGGCACGTACGCGGTCGCTCTAGCGGACGAAGACTCCCGCCTGGCCCGCCAGGTCCAGGAAGTACTGGGGCGCCACACCCAGCACCAGCGTGACCGCCACGCCGACCGCGATAGCCGTCGTGGTCAGCGGCGACGGCACGGCGACCGTCGGACCCTCCGGGCGCGGCTCGCTGAAGAACATGAGCACGATCACCCGGATGTAGAAGAAGGCCGCGATCGCCGACGAGATCACACCGACCACGACGAGCGCGCCCGCGCCGCCTTCCGCCGCCGCCTTGAACACGGCGAACTTGCCCGCGAACCCGGATGTCAGCGGGATACCGGCGAAGGCCAGCAGGAAGACCGCGAACACGGCCGCCACCAGCGGGGACCTGCGTCCGAGGCCCGCCCACTTGGACAGGTGCGTGGCCTCGCCGCCCGCGTCCCTGACCAGGGTGACGACCGCGAAGGCGCCGATCGTCACGAACGAGTACGCGCCCAGGTAGAAGAGCACGGAGGAGACACCGTCGGGCGTCGTCGCGATGACACCCGCGAGGATGAAACCCGCGTGCGCGATGGACGAGTACGCGAGGAGCCGCTTGATGTCGGTCTGGGTGATCGCGACGATCGCGCCGCCCAGCATGGTGACGACCGCGACGCCCCACATGACCGGCCGCCAGTCCCAGCGCAGGCCCGGCAGGACCACGTACAGGAGGCGGAGCAGGGCGCCGAACGCGGCCACCTTGGTCGCCGCCGCCATGAAGCCGGTGACCGGGGTGGGCGCGCCCTGGTAGACGTCCGGGGTCCACATGTGGAACGGCACCGCGCCGACCTTGAACAGCAGCCCCATGACGACCATCGCGACGCCGATGAGCAGCAGCGTGTCGTTGCCCATGGTGCCGGCGAGCGCGGGATCGACGTTCTGCACGGTGCCGTCGACGACCTGCGCGACCGTCGCGTACGACACCGAGCCCGCGTAGCCGTACAGCAGGGCGATGCCGAACAGGGTGAACGCGGAGGCGAAGGCGCCGAGCAGGAAGTACTTGACCGCGGCCTCCTGCGACAGGAGCCGCTTGCGGCGGGCCAGGGCGCACAGCAGGTACAGCGGGAGCGAGAAGACCTCCAGGGCGACGAACAGCGTCAGCAGGTCGTTCGCCGCCGGGAAGACCAGCATGCCGCCGATCGCGAAGAGCAGGAGCGGGAACACCTCGGTGGTGGTGAACCCGGCCTTCACGGCGGCCTTCTCGCTGTCGCTGCCGGGCACGGACGCGGCCTGCGCGGCGAAGGAGTCGACGCGGTTGCCGTGCGCCTCGGGGTCGAGCCGCCGCTCGGCGAAGGTGAAGACGCCGAGCAGTCCGGCCAGCAGGATCGTGCCCTGCAGGAAGAGGGCGGGACCGTCGACGGCGATCGCGCCCATGGCGGCGATGTGCGCCTTCGTCGTGCCGTACCCGCCGGCCGCGAGCGCCACGACCGCGGCGAAGGCGGCGGCGAGCGCGACGACGGACAGGAACACCTGCGCGTAGTAGCGGGACTTGCGAGGCACGAACGCCTCGATCAGGACCCCGGCGACAGCCGCCCCGATGACGATCAGGGTGGGGGACAGCTGCCCGTATTCGATCTTCGGCGCGTCGATCTTCGAGATCGGGTCGGCCGCGGTTGTCCACAGGCTGTGGACGGCTACTGCGCTCACTTGGCCGCCTCCACCTCGGGCTTGGGGTCCTTCTTGTGTACATCTGACATGGTCTGCTGCACCGCCGGGTTCACGATGTCGGTGAGCGGCTTCGGGTAGACGCCCAGGAAGATCAGCAGCGCGATCAGCGGGGTGACGACCAGGAGCTCACGCACCCTGAGGTCGGGCATCTCGGCGACCTCCGCCTTCACCGGGCCCGTCATCGTCCGCTGGTAGAGGACGAGCGTGTAGAGCGCGGCGAGGACGATGCCGAAGGTGGCGATGATGCCGATGACCGGGTAGCGCGAGAACGTGCCGACCAGGACCAGGAACTCGCTCACGAAGGGCGCGAGTCCGGGCAGCGAGAGGGTCGCCAGGCCGCCGATCAGAAACGTGCCCGCGAGCACCGGGGCGACCTTCTGCACTCCCCCGTAGTCGGCGATCAGGCGCGAACCGCGCCGCGAGATCAGGAATCCGGCCACCAGCATCAGGGCGGCGGTCGAGATGCCGTGGTTGACCATGTAGAGCGTCGCGCCGGACTGTCCCTGGCTCGTCATCGCGAAGATGCCGAGGATGATGAAGCCGAAGTGCGAGATCGACGCGTACGCCACCAGCCGCTTGATGTCCCGCTGGCCGACCGCGAGCAGCGCCCCGTAGATGATGCTGATCAGCGCCAGGACGAGGATGACGGGCGTCGCCCACTTCGAGGCCTCCGGGAACAGCTGGAGGCAGAAGCGCAGCATCGCGAACGTGCCGACCTTGTCGACCACCGCGGTGATCAGCACGGCGACCGGGGCCGTGGCCTCGCCCATGGCGTTCGGCAGCCAGGTGTGCAGCGGCCACAGCGGCGCCTTCACCGCGAAGGCGAAGAAGAAGCCGAGGAACAGCCACCGTTCGGTGCTCGTCGCCATGTCCAGCGTGCCGGCGGCCCGGGCCTCTGCGATCTCCTGGAGTGAGAAGTTCCCGGCGACCACGTACAGACCGATGACGGCGGCCAGCATGATCAGGCCGCCGACCAGGTTGTAGAGGAGGAACTTCACGGCGGCGTACGAGCGCTGCGTGGCCGCCGCCGCGTCGCCGTGCTCGTGGGCCCGGTCCCCGAAGCCGCCGATGAGGAAGTACATCGGGATCAGCATGGCTTCGAAGAAGATGTAGAAGAGGAAGACGTCGGTGGCCTCGAAGGAGAGGATCACCATCGCCTCGACGGCCAGGATCAGGGCGAAGAAGCCCTGGGTCGGCCGCCAGCGGCTGCTTCCGGTCTCCTGGGGGTCGGCGTCGTGCCAGCCGGCCAGGATCACGAACGGGATCAGCAGGGCGGTCAGCGCGACGAGCGCCACCCCGATGCCGTCCACGCCCAGCTCGTACCTGACGCCGAAGTCGGCGATCCAGGAGTGGGACTCGGTGAGCTGGTACCGGTCGCCGCCGGGTTCGAAACGGACCAGGACGATCGCGGCCAGGACGAGCGTGGCGAGCGAGACGAACAGCGCCAGCCACTTGGCCGCGACGCGACGCGCGGCCGGCACCGCGGCCGTGGCGATCGCCCCGAGGGCCGGGAGCGCCGCCGTCGCTGTCAGCAGGGGAAAGACTGTGTTGGATCCAGACATTCGGTATCAGACCGCCCTCATCAGCAGGGTCGCGGCGATGAGGACCGCCGCACCGCCGAACATCGAGACCGCGTACGAGCGCGCGTAGCCGTTCTGCAGCTTGCGCAGCCGTCCGGAGAGGCCGCCGACCGAAGCCGCCGTGCCGTTGACGACGCCGTCGACCAGGGTGTGGTCGACGTACACCAGGGAGCGCGTGAGGTGCTCCCCGCCGCGCACCAGCACGACGTGGTTGAAGTCGTCCTGGAGCAGGTCGCGCCGGGCCGCCCGGGTGAGCAGGGACCCGCGCGGGGCGACCGCCGGGACGGGCCGGCGGCCGTACTGCGCGTACGCGACGGCTACGCCGACGACGAGCACGGCCATCGTGGCGAGGGTGACCGTGAGGGCACTGACCGGCGAGTCGCCGTGCGAGTGTCCGGTGACCGGCTCCAGCCAGTGCAGGAAGCGGTCGCCGATGCTGAAGAAACCACCGGCGAAGACCGATCCGAAGGCCAGCACGATCATGGGGATCGTCATGGACTTCGGCGACTCGTGCGGGTGCGGCTCGGCGTGCTCGCCGCGCTCCTCGGCGGCGGGCTCCACGCTCGGCTCGGCCGGGGACGGCGTCGGCGCGTCGCGCCAGCGCTCCTCGCCGAAGAACGTCATCAGCATCACGCGCGTCATGTAGTACGCGGTGATGGCCGCGCCCAGCAGGGCCGCGCCGCCGAGGACCCAGCCCTCGGTGCCGCCCTTGGCGAACGCCGCTTCGATGATCTTGTCCTTGGAGAAGAAGCCGGACAGGCCGGGGAAGCCGATGATGGCGAGGTAACCGAGGCCGAACGTGATGAAGGTGACCGGCATGTACTTGCGGAGGCCGCCGTACCTGCGCATGTCGACCTCGTCGTTCATGCCGTGCATGACCGAACCGGCACCGAGGAAGAGGCCGGCCTTGAAGAAGCCGTGCGTCACCAGGTGCATGATCGCCCAGACGTAGCCGATGGGGCCGAGGCCCGCGGCCAGCACCATGTAGCCGATCTGCGACATGGTCGAACCGGCCAGCGCCTTCTTGATGTCGTCCTTCGCGCAACCGACGATCGCACCGAACAGGAGCGTGACGGCACCGACGACGGTGACGACCAGCTGCGCGTCCGGCGCGGCGTTGAAGATCTCTCCGGAGCGGACGATCAGGTACACGCCCGCGGTCACCATGGTCGCGGCGTGGATGAGGGCGGAGACCGGGGTCGGGCCCTCCATCGCGTCGCCGAGCCAGGACTGGAGCGGCACCTGGGCGGACTTGCCGCAGGCGGCGAGCAGCAGCATCAGGCCGATGGCCGTCAGTTTGCCCTCACCGGAGTCGTCCACGCTGTTGAGCACCGGCCCGAAGGCGAAGGTCCCGAAGGTCGTGAACATCAGCATGATGGCGATCGACAGGCCCACGTCGCCGACGCGGTTGACCAGGAAGGCCTTCTTCGCGGCGGTGGCGGCGCTGGGCTTGTGCTGCCAGAAGCCGATCAGCAGGTACGAGGCGAGGCCGACGCCCTCCCAGCCGACGTACAGCAGGAGGTAGTTGTCGGCGAGGACGAGCAGCAGCATCGCCGCGAGGAACAGGTTCAGATAGCCGAAGAAGCGGCGGCGGCGCTCGTCGTGCTCCATGTACCCGATCGAGTACAGGTGGATCAGCGAGCCGACACCGGTGATCAGCAGCACGAACGTCATCGACAGCTGGTCGAGCTGGAAGGCGACGTCCGCCTGGAAGCCCTCCACGGGCACCCAGCTGAACAGGTGCTGGGCCATGGCCCGGTGCTCCTCGTCCTGCCCCAGCATGTCGGCGAAGAGGACCGCGCCGATCACGAAGGAGGCGGCCGCGAGGGCCGTGCCGATCCAGTGCCCGACGGCGTCCAGCCGCCGGCCGCCGCACAGCAGGACGGCCGCACCGAGCAGCGGCGCCGCTACCAGCAGCGCAATCAGATTCTCAGCGTTAGTCACGGTTCAGCGACCCCTTACAGCTTCATCAGGCTGGCGTCGTCGACCGAGGCCGAGTGGCGGGAACGGAACAGCGACACGATGATCGCGAGCCCGACCACGACCTCCGCGGCGGCGACGACCATCGTGAAGAAGGCGATGATCTGGCCGTCGAGATTGCCGTGCAGCCGGGAGAAGGCGACGAACGCGAGGTTGCAGGCGTTGAGCATCAGCTCGACGCACATGAACACCACGATCGCGTTGCGCCTGATGAGCACGCCGGTGGCGCCGATCGTGAACAACAGGGCGGCGAGATACAGGTAGTTGACCGGGTTCACTTGGGCCCCTCCCCTGTCTTCGTGCGCTCCAGGCGCTCTTCGGCACGCTGCTCCAGGGCCTTCAGGTCGTTCAGCGCGTCGGTCGACACGTCCCGGATCTGGCCGCGGTCCCGCAGCGTCTTGTTGACCGTCAGCTCGGACGGGGTGCCGTCGGGCAGCAGGCCCGCGATGTCCACCGCGTTGTGCCGGGCGTAGACACCGGGCGCCGGCAGCGGCGGCAGGTGCTTGCCCGCGCGGACGCGCTCCTCGGACATCTCGCGCTGGGTCCTGGCCCGCTCGGTGCGCTCGCGGTGCGTGAGCACCATGGCGCCGATGGTGGCCGTGATGAGCAGCGCGCCGGTGATCTCGAAGGCGAACACGTACTTCGTGAAGATGAGGGAGGCGAGGCCTTCCACGTTGCCGTTCGCGTTGGCCTCGGCGAGGCCGTTGAAGTCCTTGACGGAGGCGTTCCCGATGCCCGCGAAGAGCAGGATGCCGAAGCCGAGGCCGCACATCAGGGCCAGCCAGCGCTGGCCCTTGATGGTCTCCTTCACGGAGTCCGCCGCGGTGACACCGACGAGCATGACCACGAAGAGGAACAGCATCATGATCGCGCCGGTGTAGACGACGATCTGCACGACGCCCAGGAAGTACGCCCCGTTGGCGAGGTAGAACACCGCCAGGATGATCATGGTCCCGGCGAGACAGAGCGCGCTGTGCACGGCCTTCTTCATGAAGACGGTGCACAGGGCGCCGAGCACGGCGACGGTGCCCAGCACCCAGAACTGGAAGGCCTCTCCGGTGGAGGTGGAGTAGGCGGCGAGAGGCATCATGGGCGGATCACCTTCTCCGACGCCGGCTCCTCCGCGCCGAAGGTGGAGGCGGCCTCCTGCGGCACCTCGCCGCGGGAGACGGCCACCTGGCGCTCCGTACCGGGCGCGGCCTCGGTGACCAGTCCCCGGTAGTAGTCCTGTTCGTCCGTGCCGGGGAAGATCGAGTGCGGGCTGTCGACCATCCCCTCCTCCAGTCCGGCGAGCAGCTGCTCCTTGGTGTAGATGAGGTTGGCGCGGCTGCTGTCGGCCAGCTCGAACTCGTTCGTCATCGTCAGCGCGCGCGTGGGGCACGCCTCGATGCACAGGCCGCACAGGATGCAGCGGGCGTAGTTGATCTGGTAGACGCGGCCGTACCGCTCGCCCGGCGAATAGCGTTCCTCGTCGGTGTTGTCCGCGCCCTCCACGTAGATGGCGTCGGCGGGGCAGGCCCAGGCGCACAGCTCGCAGCCGACGCACTTCTCCAGGCCGTCCGGATGGCGGTTGAGCTGGTGCCGGCCGTGGAACCGCGGAGCGGTGGTCTTCGGCTGCTCCGGATACTGCTCGGTCAGCCGCTTCTTGAACATGGCCTTGAACGTCACGCCGAAGCCGGCGACGGGGTTCTGGAAACCGGGTTTGGTCTCCTTCGGCTCCTCAGCCATCGGACCCCTCCTTTCCGTCACGAGTCCCGCCAAGTGATCCGTCACTCGCAGTATCGGACCCACCACTGACAATCAACTCCCGCTCGCGGCGCGAGCGGCGCCGCGGAACCGGCGGCAGTTCCTGGCCGGGCAGCGGCGGCACGGGGAATCCGCCGGCCATCGGGTCGAAGGCGACGGGCTCGGCCTTCGCCTCCTGCTCCTTGGCGCCCCGGTCGCGGAAGATGTCCACCACGAACGAGAGCAGCAGCAGGACGAGGACACCGCCGCCCACGTACAGGGCGATGTCGGCGAAGTCGTAGTTCTCGTTGCGCAGGGTCCGTACGGTCGCGACGAGCATGAGCCAGACCACGGAGACCGGGATCAGGACCTTCCAGCCGAGCTTCATCAGCTGGTCGTAGCGCACCCGCGGGAGGGTGCCGCGCAGCCAGATGAAGAAGAACAGCAGCAGCTGCACCTTCACCGTGAACCAGAGCATCGGCCACCAGCCGTGGTTGGCGCCCTCCCAGAAGGTGCTGACCGGCCAGGGGGCCCGCCAGCCGCCCAGGAAGAGCGTCGCGGTGACGGCCGAGACCGTCACCATGTTCACGTACTCGGCGAGCATGAACATCGCGAACTTGATCGACGAGTACTCGGTGTTGAAGCCGCCGACCAGGTCGCCCTCGGACTCCGGCATGTCGAACGGGGCCCGGTTGGTCTCACCGATCATCGTCACCACGTAGATCACGAAGGAGACCGGCAGCAGCACGATGAACCAGCGGTCGTGCTGCTGCTCGACGATCGTCGACGTCGACATCGAACCGGAGTACAGGAAGACCGAGGCGAACGCGGCGCCCATGGCGATCTCGTACGAGATCATCTGGGCGCACGAGCGCAGACCGCCGAGCAGCGGATACGTCGACCCGGAGGACCATCCCGCGAGCACGATCCCGTAGATGCCCACCGAGGCGACCGCGAGGATGTAGAGCATCGCGATCGGCAGGTCGGTGAGCTGCATCGTGGTGCGTTGGCCGAAGATCGAGATCTCGTTGCCCGCGGGCCCGAAGGGGATCACCGCGATCGCCATGAACGCCGGGATGGCGGCGACGACGGGCGCGAGGACGTAGACCACCTTGTCCGCGCGTTTGACGACGAGGTCTTCCTTGAGCATCAGCTTGATGCCGTCGGCGAGCGACTGGAGCATGCCCCAGGGGCCGTGCCGGTTGGGGCCGATGCGCAGCTGCATCCAGGCGACGACCTTGCGCTCCCACACGATGGAGAAGAGCACGGTGATCATCAGGAAGGCGAAGCAGAAGACCGCCTTGACGACGACCAGCCACCAGGGGTCGCGGCCGAACATCGACAGGTCTTCAGCGGCGAGGTACGGAGTCATGCCTCCACCTCCTTGGGGGCCTCGGCGGCGAGCGTCGCCGGGCCGATGTGGACGAGTGCGCCGGGCAGCGCCCCGGTGTCGGAGGCGACGCCCCCGCCGGTGGAGTTCAGCGGGAGCCAGACCACACGGTCGGGCATCTCGGTGATCCGCAGCGGGAGTTCGACGACTCCGGAGGGTCCGGTGACGGCGAGGAGACCGCCCTCCGCGACGCCCGCCTCCGCGGCCGTCGCGGCCGACACACGCGCGTGTGCGGCGTGCCGGGTCCCGGCGAGCGCCTCGTCGCCCTCCTGGAGGCGGCCCAGGTCGAGCAGCAGCCGGTGGCCCGCGAGCACGGCCTCCCCGGCGGCGGGCCGCGGCAGCAGGGCCGCCGTCTCCAGCGGGTCCGCGGCCCGCGGCCCGTCCCAGGCGCCGAGCCGGTCCAGCTCGGCGCGCGCGGTGCGCAGGTCCGGCAGGCCGAGGTGGACGTCCATGGCGTCGGCCAGCATCTGCAGGACGCGCGCGTCGGTGGGTGCCAGCCGGCGGGTCATCTGGTCGGGCTTGAGCGCCGCCTCGAAGAGCCGGGCCCTGCCCTCCCAGTTGAGGAACGTGCCCGCCTTCTCGGCGACCGCCGCGACCGGCAGGACGACGTCCGCGTGGTCGGTGACCTCGCTCGGGCGCAGTTCGAGCGACACCAGGAAGCGCACCTCGGCGAGTGCCGCACGCGCGCGTACCGGGTCCGGGAGGTCGTTGACCTCGACGCCGGCCACCAGCAGGGCCTGCAGCTCACCGCCGGCCGCGGCGTCGACGATCTGCCCGGTGTCACGGCCGTGGCGGTGCGGGAGTTCGGCGACGCCCCAGGCGGCCGCGACCTCGTCCCGCGCGCGCGGGTCGGTGGCCGGCCGGCCGCCGGGCAGCAGCGACGGCAGCGCGCCCGCCTCGATCGCGCCGCGCTCCCCGGCCCGGCGCGGGATCCACACCAGCCGGGCGCCGGTCGCGGCGGCGGCCCGGACGGCCGCGGTGAGGCCGCCCGCGACGGCGGCGAGCCGCTCGCCGACCGCGATGACCGCGCCCTCGGTGCGCAGCGCCTCGGCGGCCAGTGCGCCGTCGCCCTCCAGGCCGGAGCCGTCGGCGAGCGCGTCGAGCCACTCGGTCTCGGTGCCGGGCGCGGCGGGCAGCAGCGTGCCGCCCGCCTTCTCCAGGCCGCGGGTGGCGTGCGTGGCGAGCGCGAAGGTCCGCTGGCCGTGTCCCCGCCAGGCCTTGCGCAGCCGCAGGAAGACGCCGGGTGCCTCCTCCTCGGACTCGAAGCCCGCGAGCAGGACGGCGGGTGCCTTCTCCAGCGAGGTGTACGTGACACCCGTGCCGTCGAGGTCCCGCCCGCGTCCGGCGACGCGGGCCGCCAGGAAGTCGGCTTCCTCGCTGCTGTGCACGCGCGCGCGGAAGTCGATGTCGTTCGTGCCGAGGGCCACGCGCGCGAACTTGCTGTACGCGTAGGCGTCCTCGACGGTGAGCCGGCCGCCGGTCAGCACGCCGGCCCGGCCCCGGGCGGCCGACAGTCCGCGTGCCGCCGCCTCCAGCGCCTCCGGCCAGGACGCGGGTTCCAGCTCACCGGAGGCGCCGCGCACCAGGGGGGTGCTGATGCGGTCGGGCCGCTGCGCGTACCGGAATGCGAACCGGCCCTTGTCGCAGATCCACTCCTCGTTGACCTCGGGGTCGTCGGCGGCCAGGCGCCGCATGACCTTGCCGCGCCGGTGGTCGGTGCGCGTCGCGCAGCCGCCGGAGCAGTGCTCGCACACGGACGGCGAGGAGATCAGGTCGAAGGGGCGGGAGCGGAAGCGGTAGGCGGCCGATGTCAGCGCGCCCACCGGGCAGATCTGGATCGTGTTCCCGGAGAAGTACGACTCGAAGGGGTCGCCGTCTCCGGTGCCGACCTGCTGGAGCGCGCCCCGCTCGATCAGCTCGATCATCGGGTCGCCCGCGATCTGGTTGGAGAAGCGGGTGCAGCGCGCGCACAGCACGCACCGCTCGCGGTCGAGCAGCACCTGGGTGGAGATCGGGACCGGCTTCTCGTACGTCCGCTTCCTGCCCTCGAAGCGGGACTCGGTCTGTCCGTGGGACATGGCCTGGTTCTGCAGCGGGCACTCGCCGCCCTTGTCGCAGACCGGGCAGTCCAGCGGGTGGTTGATGAGCAGCAGCTCCATCACCCCGTGCTGGGCCTTCTCGGCGACGGGCGAGGTGAGGTGCGTCTTGACGACCATCCCGTCGGTGCAGGTGATCGTGCAGGACGCCATGGGCTTGCGCTGGCCCTCGACCTCGACGATGCACTGGCGGCAGGCGCCGGCCGGGGCGAGGAGGGGGTGGTCGCAGAACCGGGGGATCTCGATGCCGAGCTGTTCGGCGGCCCGGATGACCAGGGTGCCCTTGGGCACGCTGATCTCCACGCCGTCGATCGTCAGGGAGACCAGGTCCTCCGGCGGGATCGCCGCCTCGCCGCCTCCGGAGGGAGCGCTTGTGGTCACTGTCATGCGTTCACCTCCGTGTGCTTGTCCGCCCAGGCGGTCGACTTGGCCGGGTCGAAGGGGCAGCCCCGGCCGGTGATGTGCTGCTCGTACTCCTCGCGGAAGTACTTGAGCGAGGAGAAGATCGGCGAGGCGGCGCCGTCGCCGAGGGCGCAGAAGGACTTGCCGTTGATGTTGTCGGCGATGTCGTTCAGCTTGTCGAGGTCGGACATGGCGCCCTTGCCGGCCTCGATGTCGCGCAGCAACTGCACGAGCCAGTACGTGCCCTCCCGGCACGGGGTGCACTTGCCGCAGGACTCATGGGCGTAGAACTCGGTCCAGCGGGTGACGGCCCTAACGACGCAGGTGGTCTCGTCGAAGCACTGGAGCGCCTTGGTGCCGAGCATGGAGCCCGCGGCGCCGACGCCCTCGTAGTCCAGGGGGACGTCGAGGTGCTCGTCGGTGAACATCGGGGTCGAGGAGCCGCCCGGTGTCCAGAACTTCAGCCGGTGTCCGGGGCGCATCCCGCCGCTCATGTCGAGGAGCTGGCGCAGGGTGATGCCGAGCGGCGCCTCGTACTGGCCGGGGCTCGCGACGTGGCCGCTGAGCGAGTACAGCGTGAAGCCCGGGGACTTCTCGCTGCCCATCGACCGGAACCACTCCTTGCCCTTGTGCAGGATGGCGGGAACCGACGCGATCGACTCGACGTTGTTCACGACGGTGGGGCACGCGTAGAGGCCCGCGACGGCCGGGAAGGGGGGACGCAGTCGCGGCTGGCCGCGGCGGCCTTCGAGCGAGTCGAGCAGCGCGGTCTCCTCACCGCAGATGTACGCGCCCGCGCCCGCGTGGACGGTGAGTTCGAGGTCGAGTCCGCTGCCCAGGATGTTCTCGCCGAGGTACCCGGCGGCGTATGCCTCGCGGACGGCCTCGTGCAGCCGCCGCAGCACGGGGACGACCTCGCCGCGCAGATAGATGAAGGCGTGCGAGGACCGGATCGCGTAGCAGGCGATGACGATGCCCTCGATGAGGCTGTGCGGGTTCGCGTACAGGAGCGGGATGTCCTTGCAGGTCCCCGGCTCCGACTCGTCGGCGTTGACGACCAGGTAGTGCGGCTTGCCGTCTCCCTGGGGGATGAACTGCCACTTCATCCCGGTGGGGAATCCGGCGCCGCCGCGGCCGCGCAGACCGGAGTCCTTGACGTACGCGATGAGGTCGTCCGGGGACATGGCGAACGCCTTGCGCAGCCCCTCGTACCCGTCGTGCCGGCGGTAGACGTCCAGCGTCCAGGACTTCTCCTCGTCCCAGAAGGCCGAGAGCACGGGGGCGAGGAGCTTCTCGGGGCTGCTCCCGCCGCCTGCCTCGGGCTGGGAGGTGCCTCCGTACTGAGTGGACAAGGTCATCACTCCCCCTCCTCGGCGACAGGACCCGCCGGGTGGGCCGGGTCGGAGGCCGACGTGTCCTGCGGCGCGTCGTGCGAGCTGAGGTGTTCGGTCGGCGACGGCTCGTGCGGGGTTCCGTCCTGGGGTCCGCCGGAGCCGCCGGAGCCCCGCGGGTGCACCACGCGGGCGGCGCCGGTCTCGCCCTTGGCCAGCCGCAGGCCGGTCAGCGACGCGGGGCCCGCGCTGCCGCCGGCCTCCACGGCGCCGTCCCGCTCGTCGGGGAAGCCGGCCAGGATCCGGGCGGTGTCCTTGAACGTGCAGAGGGGGGCGCCGCGGGTGGGCTCGACCTGTGCTCCGGTGCGCAGGTCGTCGACGAGGCGCTTGGCGGAGGCGACGGTCTGGTTGTCGAAGAACTCCCAGTTGACCATCACGACCGGGGCGAAGTCGCAGGCCGCGTTGCACTCGATGTGCTCCAGGGTGACCTTGCCGTCGTCGGTGGTCCCGCCGTTGCCGACGCCCAGGTGGTCCTGGAGGGCCTCGAAGATCGCGTCACCGCCCATCACCGCGCACAGGGTGTTGGTGCAGACGCCCACCTGGTAGTCGCCGCTCGGCTTGCGGCGGTACATGGAGTAGAAGGTGGCGACCGCGGTGACCTCGGCGGTGGTCAGGCCGAGCACGTCGGCGCAGAACCGCTGTCCGGTGCGCGTGACGTGGCCCTCCTCCGACTGCACGAGGTGCAGCAGCGGCAGGAGCGCGGACCGGGAGTCCGGGTAGCGGGCGATGATCTCGCGCGCGTCGGTCTCGAGCCGGGCCCGGACGTCGTCCGGATAGTCGGGGGCGGGCAGTTGCGGCATGCCCAGGCTGACGCCCTCGGGAGTGGTGGTCACCGGTCGACGCCTCCCATCACGGGGTCGATGGACGCGACGGCGACGATGACGTCGGCGACCTGGCCGCCCTCGCACATCGCCGCCATGGCCTGGAGGTTGGTGAAGGACGGGTCGCGGTAGTGGACCCGGTAGGGGCGGGTGCCTCCGTCGGACACGGCGTGCACGCCCAGCTCGCCCCTGGGCGACTCGACGGCCGCGTATGTCTGTCCCGGCGGGACGCGGAAGCCCTCGGTCACCAGCTTGAAGTGGTGGATGAGGGCCTCCATGGAGGAGCCCATGATCTTCTTGATGTGGTCGAGCGAGTTGCCGAGACCGTCGGGGCCGAGCGCGAGCTGGGCGGGCCAGGCGATCTTCTTGTCGGCGACCATGACCGGGCCGGGCTGGAGCCGGTCCAGGCACTGCTCGACGATCCGCAGGGACTGGCGCATCTCCTCGAGGCGGATCAGGAACCGCCCGTAGGAGTCGCAGGTGTCGGCGGTCGGGACCTCGAAGTCGTAGGTCTCGTAGCCGCAGTACGGCTGCGCCTTGCGCTGGTCGTGCGGCAGGCCCGCCGAGCGCAGCACCGGGCCGGTGACGCCGAGGGCCATGCAGCCGGCCAGGTCGAGATAGCCGACGTCCTGCATACGGGCCTTGAAGATGGGGTTCCCGGTGGCGAGCTTGTCGTACTCGGGAAGGTTCTTGTGCATCTTCTTCACGAACTCGCGGATCTGGTCCACCGCGCCGGGCGGCAGGTCCTGGGCGAGTCCGCCGGGGCGGATGTACGCGTGGTTCATCCGCAGGCCGGTGATCAGCTCGTAGATGTCGAGGATGAGTTCGCGGTCACGGAAGCCGTAGATCATGATCGTGGTCGCGCCCAGCTCCATGCCGCCGGTGGCGATGCACACCAGGTGGGAGGAGATCCGGTTCAGCTCCATCAGGAGCACCCGGATGACCGAGGCGCGGTCGGGGATCTGGTCCTCGATGCCGAGGAGCTTCTCGACCGCCAGGCAGTACGCCGTCTCGTTGAAGAACGGCGTCAGGTAGTCCATGCGCGTCACGAACGTGGTGCCCTGCGTCCACGTGCGGTACTCGAGGTTCTTCTCGATGCCGGTGTGCAGGTAGCCGATGCCGCAGCGGGCCTCGGTGACCGTCTCGCCGTCGATCTCCAGGATGAGCCGGAGCACGCCGTGCGTGGAGGGGTGCTGCGGCCCCATGTTGACGATGATGCGCTCGTCGTCGGACTTGGCCGCGGCCCGGGCGATCTCGTCCCAGTCCCCGCCGGTGACCGTGTAGACGGTCCCCTCGGTGGTTTCGCGGGGGGAGGCGGCTGATGCCCCGGAAGGGGTCTGCGTGCTCACGAGTACGACCTCCGCTGGTCCGGAGCCGGGATCTGGGCGCCCTTGTACTCGACGGGGATGCCGCCGAGGGGATAGTCCTTGCGCTGCGGGAAGCCCGGCCAGTCGTCCGGCATCATGATCCGCGTCAGCGCCGGGTGACCGTCGAAGACCAGCCCGAAGAAGTCGTACGTCTCGCGCTCGTGCCAGTCGTTCGTCGGGTAGACGGAGACCAGCGAGGGGACGTGCGGATCGGCGTCCGGGGCGCTGACTTCGAGGCGGATCAGCCGGTTGTGGGTGATCGAGCGCAGGTGGTAGACGACGTGCAGCTCGCGGCCCCTGTCCTCGGGGTAGTGCACGCCGGAGACGCCGGTGCACAGCTCGAAGCGCAGGGCCGGGTCGTCGCGCAGGGTCCGGGCCACGCGCACCAGGTGCTCGCGCTCGATGTGGAAGGTCAGCTCACCCCGGTCGACGACCGTCCTGCCGATCGCGTTCTCGGGGACGAGTCCCTGTTCCTCCAGGGCGCCCTCCAGCTCGTCTGCGACCTCGTCGAACCAGCCACCGTAGGGGCGGGAGGCCGGGCCGGGCAGCCGGATCGAGCGGACCAGCCCGCCGTAGCCGGAGGTGTCGCCCCCGTTGTTCGCGCCGAACATGCCGCGCTGGACGCGGATCTCCTCGCCCTGGTCGCCGCGCTGGCCGGGCAGGTTGGACGCACCGAGGTCCTTCTCCGGGTTCACGCCGTTGCCGGCGCCGTTCGCGTCGCTCACCTCAGCAGGCCCTTCATCTCGATGGTGGGAAGCGCCTTCAGTGCCGCTTCCTCCGCCTCGCGGGCCGCCTCCTCGGCGTTCACGCCGAGCTTGGAGGTCTGGATCTTCTGGTGGAGCTTGAGAATCGCGTCCATCAGCATCTCGGGCCGCGGCGGGCAGCCGGGCAGATAGATGTCGACCGGGACGATGTGGTCGACGCCCTGCACGATGGCGTAGTTGTTGAACATGCCGCCCGACGAGGCGCAGACCCCCATGGAGATCACCCACTTCGGGTTGGGCATCTGGTCGTAGACCTGCCGCAGCACCGGCGCCATCTTCTGGCTGACCCGTCCGGCGACGATCATCAGGTCGGCCTGGCGCGGTGATCCGCGGAAGACCTCCATGCCGAAGCGGGCCAGGTCGTAGCGGCCCGCGCCGGTCGTCATCATCTCGATGGCGCAGCAGGCGAGTCCGAACGTGGCCGGGAAGACGGACGACTTGCGCACCCAGCCGGCGGCCTGCTCGACGGTGGTCAGCAGGAAGCCGCTCGGCAGCTTTTCTTCGAGTCCCATGGCTTAAGGCCCCTCAGTCCCATTCCAAGCCGCCGCGCCGCCATACGTACGCGTACGCGACAAAGACGGTGAGCACGAAGAGCAGCATCTCCACGAGCCCGAAAACACCCAGGGCGTCGAAGGTGACGGCCCAGGGGTAGAGGAAGACGATCTCGATGTCGAAGACGATGAAGAGCATCGCCGTCAGGTAGTACTTGATGGGGAAGCGCCCGCCGCCGGCCGGCGTGGGGGTCGGCTCGATGCCGCACTCGTATGCCTCGAGCTTGGCGCGGTTGTACCGCTTCGGACCGATCAGCGTGGCCATGACCACGGAGAAGATCGCAAAGCCTGCCCCGAGGGCTCCCAGTACGAGGATGGGCGCATACGCGTTCACCGCTCCTCGCTCCTCTCAGTCGGCACTGACTGCTGGCGGTTGCGTCGGGCGAGCCTCCCGCCCCACCTGTCCCACGAACCCCGTGCGTCCCCGACGAAGATCGCGTACATGTGAAGCAGGTCACAAGCCCAACTGCCCCGCATCTTATGCCTGCCGGTCTGTGATCTGCGACACGGGGGTCACCAAGTACTTTGTGATCTCCACCACCAGGCGAAGGATCATGAAGTCGGATGAGCGGTGATCTTCGTACGCGAAGCAGTCGAGCGATCACCAAGAGGTGACATTTTCACTCGTCACCGCTGGTCGGAGCGTTGGCGCATTATCAAGCCACGGGCGCGGCGGGCAAATTGGCGCTGGACCAGATCCCTTGATAGAGGGGCCCGTTCACACATCAGGGGGACCGGGGCGGACGGATGTGGACACGTGCACCCGTTCACGAGCCGGAGGCCGTCGCGACTCCCGCGCGGGACGCGCTCGCCGGGGCCGCCGTTCCGTGACGTGCGCCACACCGGAGGAGGCTCCGGAAAAGCGGGGCTTGGCCACTGGCCTCAACCAGTGGTAGGCGCGGGGCAATTCGGGCGTAATTCGGATAACCCATGATCACAGCCGTGATCAACTTCGCCCGCAATGCCCGTTACGGCGCCAATAGGCGGCGACGCGCCCGAGATTCGAGCTCCCATTGAACAACTGTGGCGCACCACACGTTTCTTGAAGGTATGGAGGAGCCCCTGGTACCGGTTGTACCCATGTCCCACACCGCTCACATACGCAGCCACCGGAAGCCCCGCCGCAACGCGTCGAGTCTCGCGATGCGCGCCGGAGTTGCCGGTGGCGTTCTCAGCACCCTGGCCGTGGCCGGGGCGTCGGGTGCGGCGCAGGCCGCCGAGCCCGTGACGCAGACCCTCGAACTGCCGACCCTGACGGCCGATCTGGCCACCCAGGTCGCGCAGTCCGCGGACGCCACCCAGCAGGCCGCGGCGAACTACGAGCTGCAGGCGGAGCGCGACGCGGCCGCAGCCAAGGCGGCCAAGCAGGCCAAGGCCGACCTGGCCGAGGCCAAGAAGAAGGCGGAGGCCAAGAAGAAGGCGGAGGCCGAGCGCAAGGCCGCCGCCACCCAGGCCGCCTCGCGGTCGGCCCAGCGCACCACCCTCGCGGCGCCCGCGACCGCGGACGCCCCCGTTCCGGCGGCCAGTGGCAGTGTCGGCACGGTCATCGCCTTCCTCAAGGCGCAGGTCGGCGACGCCTACGTCATGGGCGGCACCGGCCCCAACGCCTGGGACTGCTCCGGGCTCGTCCAGGCCGCGTTCAAGCAGGTCGGCGTCGACCTGCCGCGCGTCTCGGAGGCCCAGTCGACCGCCGGTACGCCCGTCCCGCTCTCCAGCGTGCAGGTGGGGGACATCCTGTACTGGGGTTCGGCCGGCTCGGCGTACCACGTCGGTGTGTACATCGGCAACGGCCAGTACCTGGACGCCGCCAACCCCTCCAAGGGCGTGGTGATCCAGGATCTTTCGGGCTACCCGGCCACCGGAGCGGTGCGGGTGCTGTAACCCGAGGACGCGTGCGTCGAGGGCCACCTTCCGGGCGGGAAGGTGGCCCTCGCGCGCGTCCGCCCCGCCCGGCACAGCCGCCCCATGGGTCTCAGACGACCCTCAGCGGGCCCTCAGCCGCTCCCGGAGCCGACGAAGGGGACGGCTGCCCTCCCGGGCGTACACCGTCCCCTGGGCCCTGCGGGCGGCCCGCGCCCGCGGCCGCCCCGGCTCAGCCCTCCGTCACGCCTTCGGCGCGACCTTCGACAGGCCGTTGATGATCCGGTCCATCGCGTCGCCGCCCGTGGGGTCGGTGAGGTTGGCCAGCATCTTGAGCGTGAACTTCATCAGCATCGGGTGGCTGAGGCCGCGCTGGGTCGCGATCTTCATGACCTTCGGGTTGCCGATGAGCTTCACGAAGGCGCGGCCGAGGGTGTAGTAGCCGCCGTAGGTGTCCTTCAGGACGCGCGGGTAGCGCTGGAGCGCCAGTTCGCGCTGGGCCGGGGTCGACCGCGCGTGCGCCTGGACGATGACGTCGGCGGCGATCTGGCCGGACTCCATGGCGTAGGCGATGCCCTCGCCGTTGAACGGGTTCACCAGGCCGCCCGCGTCACCGACGAGCAGCAGGCCCTTGGTGTAGTGGGGCTGGCGGTTGAAGGCCATGGGGAGGGCGGCGCCGCGGATCGGGCCGGTCATGTTCTCCGGGGTGTAGCCCCAGTCCTCCGGCATCGAGGCGCACCACGCCTTCAGGACCTCGCGCCAGTCCAGCTCCTTGAAGGAGTCGGAGGTGTTCAGGACGCCGAGGCCCACGTTGGAGGTGCCGTCGCCCATGCCGAAGATCCAGCCGTAGCCCGGCAGCAGGCGGTCCTCGGCGCCCCGGCGGTCCCACAGCTCCAGCCAGGACTCCAGGTAGTCGTCCTCGTGCCGGGGGCTGGTGAAGTACGTACGGACGGCGACGCCCATCGGGCGGTCCTCGCGGCGGTGCAGGCCCATCGCGAGGGACAGCCGGGTGGAGTTGCCGTCGGCCGCGACGACCAGCGGTGCGTGGAAGGTGACCTCGCGCTTCTCCTCGCCGAGCCTGGCGTGCACGCCCGTGATGCGGCCCGTGCGGTCGTCGAGGACCGGGGCGCCGACGTTGCAGCGCTCGTACAGCCGCGCTCCCGCCTTCTGCGCCTGCCGGGCCAGCTGCTCGTCGAAGTCGTCCCGCTTGCGGACGAGTCCGTAGTCGGGGAAGGAGGCGAGATCCGGCCAGTCGAGCTGGAGCCGGACCCCGCCGCCGATGATGCGCAGGCCCTTGTTCCGCAGCCAGCCGGCCTCTTCCGAGATGTCGATGCCCATCGACACGAGCTGCTTGGTGGCACGCGGGGTCAGACCGTCGCCGCACACCTTCTCCCGCGGGAACGCGGTCTTCTCGAGCAGCAGGACGTCGAGTCCGGCCTTCGCCAGGTGGTACGCGGTCGCGGAACCGGCTGGCCCGGCCCCGACGACGATGACATCGGCGGTGTTTTCGGAGAGGGGCTCGGTCACGGCGGGTTCTCCCCAAGGTTCGGAATCTGCGTGCTGACGGGCATGGGACATGGGCAGTCTATGCAGCGGTACCGATCACCCGGATGAAGGGCTGCCCCCCGTGAACCGAGCTCTCCCCGCAGTGCAGCTGCGCGTGCCCACCGACGAGGACGCCTTCGCCTGGCACCGGATCTTCGCCGACCCGGAGGTGATGGAGTTCCACGGAGGCGCAGCGGCCGAACTGTCGGTGTACGAGGAGCTCACCGCGCGCCAGCGCCGGCACGACGCCGAACACGGCTTCTGTCTGTGGACGGTGACCGGCGCCGACGGCGAGGTGCTCGGCTTCACCGGCGCCCAGCCGTGGCCGCACCCGTGGGGACCGGCGGGGGAGATCGAGATCGGCTGGCGCCTCGGCCGGCGGCACTGGGGGCAGGGGTACGTCACCGCCGCGGCGCGCACCACGCTCGACCGGCTGCGCGCGGCGGGCGTACCGGGCGTGGTCGCCCTGGTCCACGCCCGCAACGAGCGGTCCATCGCGGTGACCGGACGCCTGGGCATGCGTCTCGCCGAGCGGTTCACGACCCCGCAATCGCGGCAGGAGGGCCACTGCTACCGGCTGGCCCTGTGACGGACACCGTGCGGTGACCGCCACCGCGCGGTGCGCGAACGGGACGGACCGGGCGTCCCGTTCGCGGCGCTCAGGCGAGTTCCCAGGACTCCAGGGCGACCCGGAAGGTCTCCGCGAGGTCGCCCTCCCACAGCTCGTCGTGGCCGACGATCATGATCGCGTACTCGGTGCCGTCGTCGGCGACGTAGCCCTGGTCCTTCGCGTGGACCGTCCGGCCGGACTCGTCCGTGTACGTGTACTCCCAGACCGCGCCCGCGCGCCCCTGGAAGGTGTTCCGCTCCAGCTTGATCCGGTGGTAGCCGGTGTCCTTCCGCTTCGCCGTCTTCTCCAGGGTCACGAAGTTGTCGTACGAGGTGTAGCCGGCGTTCGCGATCACGCCGACCTGGAGGTGCTCGAGGCCGGTCGATCCCGCGTACGTCACCTGCGTGCCGTTCTTGACGCCCTCGCGCGCCCACACGTCCGGGACGGCGAAGGAGAAGCCCATCGGGTCGGCCAGCCGGTGGTAGCCGTCGGGGAGTCCGGAGGCCGCCGCGGCCCCTTCCGTGGGTTCGCCGGACGGCTCCGGGTCGTCGGTGACTCCCGGGGACGGATTCCGGCCGTCGGCCGTCGGTGAGGATGCGGGCGTGGGCGTCGCCCTGGTCCGCGCCTTGTTCGACGATCCGTCCGACTCCATGTCCTGCCAGACCAGCACGCCGGCCGCGGCCCCGCCCCCGACGGCGAACGCGGCCACGAGCGTGACCACCCAGACGATTGCCCGGCTCCGGGGCTTCGCGGTGACGGCCGGGGCGGCGGGGCCGTACGCGGGAGCGAGGGCGGGGGCGTACGGCGGTGCGGGGACGGGGGTGGAGTCCGGAGGGGCGGCGGGAGCGTGCGCGGGGGCGGCCGGTGCCTCGTGTCCGAGCCGCACGGTGTGGGAGTCGCCGGCGGCGGAGACGTGCGGCCGGGGAGCCGGATGTCCGGCGGGGGTGTTCGGCATCGGCGGGACCGGCGGTGCGATCACCGCCGTCCGCGCCCCGGCCATCTGGAGGAGATACGGCGCGAGGAAGGCCGCGGCGAAGATCCACACCAGCCCGAGGAGCAGCGCGTCCGGGACGCTCACCCCGATGCCGAAGCTGCCGGTGAGGGCGTCCCCGGAGCCGGAGCCGAACCCGTGGCCGGACCCGTCGGACGGGCCGCCCGCCACCTCGAAGCGAAAGCCGCCGATCCCGGCCAGCAGCAGGAACAGCCCGGAGAAGATCCCCGCAGCCAGCAGCTGCTCGCGCCGGTCGGCCGAGCGCCGTGCGGCCGGCAGCCCGAGGGTGAGCGCGCAGACCAGGCCGAGGGCCAGCGCACCCACGACCGCCCAGGAGTTGGCGGCGTCGCCGAGTTCGGAGAGGCCGAAGGCCTGGTGCTCGTACCCGCCGCCGTAGGGCGTGCTTCCGCGGGCCTCCACCTCGACGGGTGCGCCCCAGGACAGGCCGAGGGCCAGCACCGCCAGGTTGGGCAGCAGGAGCAGCACGATCAGGAAGGGCGACACACCGGAAGCGTCCAGGTCGGAGGTGTCACCGCGATCGTCGCCCAGCGCGTAGAGGACGAGGACGACGAGGGAGCAGAGCACCAGGACGACGGCGAGCGCGCGCAGCGCGGTGCCCGTCGCCCGTACGCACGCCCGCGCGCCCGGCCGGGCGGCGAGCCACTGGCTCAGGCCGTCGCGGTGCAGCACCCCGCAGGCGACGGCGAGGCCGAGCAGCAGTGCGCCGAGCGCGGCGAGCCAGGGCGAGGCCGAGATCTCGACCTCGCCCGCGACGGTCGGCTGCGCGAACAGCCCCGTCACGAACACGGCGCCGGTCATCAGCAGCGCGACCCGCACGGCCGCTTCGAGGCCCGCGGTCGTGCCGTGCGGTGCCCGCGGGGCGGACCGGGTGCGCAGCATCCGTACGCCGGCGTAGCACGCGGCGATCCACAGCGCGGTGACGGTCAGCGGGATCAGCGACAGCTGTCCGCCGCCGCCGAACTCGGAGGCGAAGCCGCCGCCGTCCCCCCCCCCCCGAACACCGAGCCGGACGCCTCCTTCACCTCGAAGCCGCCGCCGAGCGCCTGGAGCAGCACGGCCAGGGCGATCCGCATCCGGTCGGCGAAGCCGACGACCACCTCGTCGTCCTGCCCGTAGGACGGGATCGCGAGCGCCACGGCCGTGACCAGCAGCAGTCCGACCGGCCAGAGCGCGGCCTTCGCGGCCCCGGCCCAGTCGCCCCGGAAGGTGCGGCCGAGGAAGGCGCCGAAGGGGGACGGCCCGGCGGGCACGGGCGCGTGGACGGGCGGGGGCGGCGGCCCCGGCGGCAGGGCTCCCGGCGGCGGAGTGCCGGGCGCGGTCACCGCCGCCGGGGCGGGCGGAGCGGGCGGCGGCTGCGGGGGCCTCCCCGGCAGGGCCGGCGGCCCCGGTGCGGCGCCGGGGGCGGCCGGGCCCTGCGGAGCCGAGGCCGGTGCTGGCGGGGCCTCGGCGGAGGGCGCCGGGACCCGTTCCCGGCCGCACGTCATGCAGAAGCGCGCCTCGTCGGGGGCGGGGGCTCCGCAGTGCGGGCAGTACGACGCCATGGGAACGCTCCGTCAGTGAGAGAACTCGTGCCGTGACCGGACGAAGTCAGGCGTAAGGAACGGACACGAGTTTCCCATTGACCGGTTCCGGACAACGCCCCCTTCGTACGGGTGAATTGGCGCGCTGCCGGCCGGCCGGGCGTGTTCAGCCCTGCTTGCGGCCCCGGTGCAGCGCCACGACGCCGCCGGTCAGGTTCCGCCAGGCGACCTTCGACCAGCCCGCCTTCTGCAGGCGTTCGGCGAGGGCGGGCTGGTCGGGCCAGGCGCGGATGGACTCGGCGAGATAGACGTACGCGTCGGGGTTGGAGGACACCGAGCGGGCGACCGGCGGCAGCGCCCGCATCAGGTACTCGGTGTACACCGTCCGGAAGGGCGCCCAGGTGGGGTGCGAGAACTCGCAGATCACGACCCGGCCGCCGGGCTTGGTGACCCGGTACAGCTCGCTCAGTGCCGCGTCCGTGTCCTGCACGTTGCGCAGCCCGAAGGAGATCGTCACCGCGTCGAAGGTGTCGTCCTTGAAGGGCAGCTTCGTCGCGTCGCCCGCCGTCAGCGGCAGCCAGGGATTGCGCCGCTTGCCGACCTGGAGCATGCCGAGCGAGAAGTCGCAGGGCACCACGTAGGCGCCGGTGCGGGCGAAGGGGAGGGAGGAGGTGGCGGTGCCTGCGGCCAGGTCCAGGATCTTCTGGGCGGGCCGGGCGTCGACCGCCTTCGCGACCTCCTTGCGCCAGAGCCGGGCCTGGCCGAGTGACAGCACGTCGTTCGTCAGGTCGTACCGTTCCGCCACGTCGTCGAACATCGAGGCGACTTCGTGCGGCTGCTTGTCCAGGGATGCGCGGGTCACGGTCCCATTGTGGCAGTACGGGCCGGGCGCGTGCCGGGCGCCCGGCCCCGTACACCGGCGGAGGGGCCGCCGCTCAGGGCAGCAGCTTCGGTTTCTTCTTCGCCGCCACGTCCTCCACCCACCCCGCGAGCGGGAGCGCGATCCAGATCAGCACCCAGCCGACGGCGAACAGGAACCACTGGCTCTCCAGCGGCAGATACGCCTCGAAGGCGGGCACCTTCCAGAACTGGTCGATCAGCGGGACCGCCAGCACCAGCGCGATCTCGTGCCAGAGATAGATCGTCACCGCCCGCCCGTTGAAGACCGTCACGATCCGGTCGAGCCGCTTGAACCGGGCGAGCCGGGCGAAGTCGACGCCGTAGTACGCCTTGAAGTACATCAGCAGGGTCACGAACCCGGCCGACCAGAAGGCCTGGGCGAGCGGGATGTCGTCGAGGTCGTACGTACCGGTCTCCGCCCGGTGCGCGAGGGCGTACCAGCCGCCGTACGCGAGGGCTGCCAGCGACAGCAGGACCACCGCTGCCGGTTTCAGCCGCTGGAGGACGCCCTCGCGGTGCGCGAAGCCGGCCAGCCAGCAGAACAGGTAGGTGGCGAGGTCCGTCAGCGCGGAGCCGAACCGGTCGTCCGGCGGCTGCCAGGCGTACTGGAACACGACGATCGGCGCGAGGGACAGGAGCAGCACCGCGACGGGCGCCGTGCGGAAGATCCGCAGCAGCACCGGCGACAGGAGGACGAACCAGAGGTACGTGCGCAGGTACCAGAGGATCTCCCAGGCCTGCTGCCCCCAGGCGTTGCCCGGCGGGTCGCCGAGGGGCACCACCCAGAACACGATCTGCCAGCCCGGCATCCAGCCGTGGACGAGCATCGCCACCACGACGAACGCGCCCCAGAACCAGAACGGCGGCAGCAGCCGGCGCACCCGGCTCCTGACGACCTGGAGCGCGGGCCGTTCCAGGGACTTGGCCATCAGGGTGCCGGCGAGCGCGAACATCACGCCCATGGACGGGAACACCATGCCCGCCCAGGCCCAGCCGAAGGTGTGGTACGTCACGACGCGGACCAGCGCGACGGCGCGCAGTGTGTCGAAGTACCGGTCCCGGCCGCCGGCCGCCGGTCCGGACGCCCGGGTTTCCGCGGGCGGGGCCGCGACCGGGCCGGGCTCCGGCGGCGCGGTGGCCGGCCCGGGCGCCGGCTCCCCGGGAGCGGGATGCCCCGAGTACCCCGGCTCCTGCGGGTACTCCCAAGGCCCCTGCCCGTACGCATCCGGCGGCAGGGGCTGCGCGTACACATCCGGCGGCACAGCGTGCGCGTACGCATCCGGCGGTGCGGGCTGCGCGTGCGGCTCGGGCGACGCGTACTGATCCGGTGGTGCGGGCTGCGCGTACGGCTCGGGCGACGCGTACGGCCCGGGCTGCGGGTACCCGTGGTCGTACCCGTGGCCCTGCTGCTCCGGGCCCCGGCTCATCGGCCCGCTCCCGTCGGGGTGCCGACCTCACCGGTGCGCTTGAGCTTCTGCCAGCGGAGGCGGCCGCCGGTGAGGGCGGTGACACAGGAGTGGATCAGGACCAGATACATCATCTGGCGGTACGCGAGCTGCTGGAGGGGCAGCATCGCGAGGTAGCGGTACTTCTCCCGGTCCAGCCGGAACGCGTACGCCGCGCAGACGAGTTGGACGGCGAGGACGGCCAGCCAGGCGAGCAGCGCCGCCCAGAAGTCCACGAAGAGCATCGAGTAGACGGTGAACACGTCGATGAGCGGGGCGAAGACCGGCGTGAAGACCTGGAAGAGCACGACCAGCGGCATGCCCACGCGGCCGAAGCGGCCCGAAGGCCCCTTGTCCGTGAGGGACTTGCGGTGCTTCCACAGCGCCTGCATGGTGCCGTAGCTCCAGCGGTAGCGCTGGCTCCACAGCTGCTTGAGCGAGCCGGGCGCCTCCGTCCACGCCCTGGCGTGCTCCTGGTAGACGACCCGCCAGCCCGCCCGGTGCATCGCGATGGTGATGTCGGTGTCCTCGGCGAGCGTGTCCTCGCTCATGCCACCGACCTCGAGCACCGCGTCCCGGCGGAACGCGCCGATCGCGCCCGGGATGGTGGGCATGCAGCGCAGCAGGTCGTACATGCGGCGGTCGAGGTTGAAGCCCATCACGTACTCGATGTGCTGCCAGGCGCCGATCAGGGTGTCGCGGTTGCCGACCTTGGCGTTGCCGGCGACGGCGCCGATCTCCGGGTCGGCGAACGGCTGCACGAGCTGGTGCACGGCGTCCGGCTCGAAGACGGTGTCGCCGTCCATCATCACGACGATGTCGTGACGGGCGTTGCGCACACCGTTGTTGAGCGCGGCCGGCTTGCCCGCGTTCTCCTGCCGGATGACGCGGACGTTCGGCATGCCGAGCGACTCGGCGATCTCGGAGGTGTTGTCCGTCGAGCCGTCGTCGACGACGACGATCTCGACCGGATGGGTGCTTCTCGCCAGTGATTTCAGGGTGTTGGCGATGCACTCCTTCTCGTTGTAGGCGGGCACGATCACGGTCACCGGCCGGGTGACCGCAGGACCCCAGCTGAACTTCCCGCCCCTGCCGCGCTTCCTGTTGCGCTGCCGGTGATGGCGGCGGGCGAGGACGAGCATCAGGCCGAAACGGCCGAGGACGGCGACGCCCACGACGGCCAGGAACCAGGCGAGGCCGGGCACCACCCACTCGGCCACCGCGACCGCCGCGACGAGGGCCCTGCCCTCGTAGAGCACGGCGCCGGAGGCCGTGCGGTGGGCCGCCTGTTCCGCGTTCGCGGCGGCCGCTCCGCCCGCGCCCGGGTTCTGCTGCCCCTGCGGAGCGCCGGACGGCTGCGGTCCGGTCCCGGCCGCGCCGGTCTGCCCGGTGTCCTTCTGCGCGTTCTGCCGGGCGAGTTCGGCCCGGGCGCCGCTGACCGTGGTGAAGGTGTAGCCCTTCGCCTTCATCTTCTTGATGTACGTGTCCAGCGCCTCGACCGTCTGCGCGCGGTCGCCGCCCGCGTCGTGCATGAGGACGACGGCGCCCTTGTTCTTCTTCGGCGTCGCCCACTGGACGATCTTCGAGACGCCCGGCTTCTTCCAGTCGTCGCTGTCGGTGTCGACGAAGACGCTGGTGTAGCCCAGGCCGCCGACCTCCTTGTAGACGGGCCAGCTGTAGTTGTCGACGGCGTTGATCTCCGAGGAGTACGGGGCGCGGAACAGGGTCGTGGTGATCCCGGCCGCGCCCGCCAGCGCGAGCTGCGTCTGCTGGAGCTCGCGCCGGAGCCGGGCGGTGCTCTGGTAGGAGAGGTCGACGTGGGTGAAGGTGTGGATGCCGACCTCGTTGCCCTGGTCGACGAGGTCGTTCACGACACCCGGGTAGCGGGTGACCATCGAGCCGACCACGAAGAACGTGCCCTCGACGTCGTTGTCCTGGAGCACCTTCATGATCTCGGGCGTCCAGGTCGGGGTCGGGCCGTCGTCGAAGGTGAGCGCGATGGTCTTCTCCGGCATCGACCGGGTCGTCGCCCTGCCGCCGTCGAAGGTGAGCAGGGGTCCGCCGTCGAGGATCTTCTGGGGGACCTTGTCGTAGGCCGCGCCGTCGCGCACCCGTGCGTCGTTGCCGATCTCGGAGCGCAGATAGCCGTCGAGCAGCATCACGCTGATGAGGCCCAGCAGGATCAGCAGGGCGAGGATCACGCGGGGTTTCTGGAGGGCCGCGGCCTTTCCGGCCGCCCGCTCCATCCTGGTGGGGGCGCGTCGGCGACCGCGCGAGGACGTCGTCGTAGTCATGAGGGTGGGTGTGTTCCGTCAGTTGGCGCCGGTGGAGGCGGACACGGTGGGGGACGGGGACGCGCCGGTGGCGGTGGGCGTCGCCCCGCCGGGCAGCGCGGGCGGGGTGCCGAGGCCGCCCTCGGGGCTGGCGCCGCCAGGGCCGGAGTTCTGGGTGCCGGCCGGGCCGCCGCCGAAGGGCAGCAGCGAGGACGGGGTCAGCGAGGTGCCCCAGCCCATGAAGGCCATGCCGAGCACGACCGCGTACCCGAGACAGACGACACCGACGAGCATGCCGAGCCGGCGCAGCAGGCGTGCTCTGCGCCCGGAGCTGTCGACGAACACGGGGCCCTCGGCGGGCCCGTCGCCGCTCCTGCGGCGGCGGGCACGCGAGGAAGTGCGGTTTTCGATGGCGGACTCGGATTGCATTCCCCGGACATTAGAACTTCTTTATGTGCCGAGAACTCGGTTTCTCATGTGAGGACCCCATGAGAACGCGCCGACCCTGTCCTTTCCCTGAGAGAACGCCGGCCCGCCCGTCGCGGAAACCGCAACTACGTATGCGCCATTCGTCCCGACTTCCTGACCGATTGACCCGATTCGCGAACCGCAGGGCCGTCGTGTCTGTGGATCCGCTGTATTCAGGATTCACGGTCCGGTGTGCCACATTCCTTCCGCGGGAACTCAATTCTGTTTCCCTTCCGAGACGGACATCACGAGAGCGGGTGCACGGGTAATGCGGAGTTTCCTGAAGCGGGGTGCCGGACTCGTCTGCCTGGCTGCGCTGGCCTGCGCCGGCTGTTCCTCGGGCGGGGACGGCACGTCGGACGCGCCGCCGGGAGCCGGTACGCCGACGGTCTCCTCCACCGCGCGGGCACGGACGTCGGGCACCGCCTACGAGCCGTACGTCAGCGCCACGACCGCCGCGGCCGGCCTGGACACCGCCGGCTCGCCGTCGACGTACAACCTGGCGTTCGTGATCTCCGACGGCAGCGACTGCACGCCGAAGTGGAACGGGACGCACGCCCTCGGCGACTCGGCGGTGAAGTCCCGCATCTCCGCCCTCACGGACACCGGTGCGGCGGTCCGCGTCTCCTTCGGCGGCGCCTCCGGCAAGGAGCTGGCGGCCACCTGCGACAGCGCCGCCGAACTGGCCGACGCCTACGGCGCCGCGCTGGACGCGGCCGGGACCACCCGGGCCGACTTCGACATCGAGGGCGACGAGCTGACGGACTCCGCCTCGGTCGCCCTGCGCTCCGAGGCCATCGCGCTGCTCCAGAGGGAACGCACCGGCCTGGAGGTCTCCTTCACCCTGCCGGTGATGCCCTCCGGCCTGGACGCCGACGGGCTGGCACTCCTGGAGTCCGCGAACGACCACGCCGTGAAGGTCTCCACCGTCAACATCATGACGATGAACTACGGCAGTTCGTACACCGGTGACATGGGCGACTACGCCAGGACGTCGGCCGAGGCCGCGCACGACCAGCTGGCGGACGTCTTCGGTCTCTCGTCGAAGGCGGCCTGGCAGGGACTCGCGCTCACCTCGATGATCGGCGTCAACGACGTCGACAACGAGACGTTCACCCTCGCCGACGCGGCCGAGGTCCGCTCGTTCGCCGAGAAGAAGGGCGTCGCGTGGGTGTCCATGTGGTCCACCTTCCGCGACCAGAGCTGCGAGGACGGCGGCTCGGCGTCCGGCGACGCGGCCACCGACTGCAGTGGCGTGAAACAGAGTCCGGGCGCCTTCGCCGAGGCCTTCACCGGCTGAGCGGGCGGTGCGGGCGGTGCGGGCCTGGCGGTGCCGCCGGCGGCACCGCTCAGCGGCGCCGGTGGACCAGGCGGCCCGCGCAGACGGTGGCCACGCAGACGCCGTCCGGGGTGAACACGGCCAGGTCGGCCCGTCCGGTCTCGCGGACGGTGCCGGGCCGCGCGTGCGGGAGCACGACGACGTCGTTGCGGGCCGCGGCGGCCCGCAGGTCCGCGCTGTCGGCGTACTCCACGAGGACCGCGGTGCCGCCCGACTTCAGCACCGCGTGGATCCGCTCACGGGGCGAGGGCGCCTCGGGCAGCGGACCCTCGTGCACGAGCGCGGGCCCGAGCACCCCGGGCCACCGCCGCACCCGCGCCCCCGGGAAGCGCTCCAGGAGCTCCCCGAGCGGACCCGCCCCGGCGACGCGGTCGCCCTCGACGGCGACCGCGCCGTCCCGCACGGGCTCCGCGTCCGGACCGGTGCGCAGCTCGTCCGCGGCGTGGATCGTCAGCACCGGCGCGTCAGTTGGAGGCGAGCAGCTTCAGCTCGGGGTGAGCCGTGCCGCCCTCGATCGCGGTGGACGAGATGTGCGAGACGACGCGCTCGTCGACGGGGTCGTCCGCCGGGTCGTCGTGCACCACGATGTGCTCGTACGTCGTCGTCCGCTGCGCCGGGACGCGGTCCGCCTTGCGGATCAGGTCGATGATCTCCATGCGGTTGGAGCGGTGCCTGGCACCCGCGGAGGAGACCACGTTCTCCTCCAGCATGATCGAGCCGAGGTCGTCGGCGCCGTAGTGCAGCGACAGCTGGCCGACCTCCTTGCCGGTGGTGAGCCAGGAGCCCTGGATGTGCGCGACGTTGTCGAGGAACAGCCGGGCGATGGCGATCATCCGCAGGTACTCGAAGAGCGTGGCCTGCGTCTGGCCCTTCAGGTGGTTGTTCTCGGGCTGGTAGGTGTACGGGATGAACGCGCGGAAGCCGCCGGTGCGGTCCTGCACGTCACGGATCATCCGCAGGTGCTCGATGCGCTCGGCGTTCGTCTCGCCCGTGCCCATGAGCATGGTGGAGGTGGACTCGACGCCCAGGTTGTGGGCTGCCTCCATGATCTCCAGCCAGCGCTCGCCGCTCTCCTTCAGCGGGGCGATGGCCTTGCGCGGGCGCGCCGGGAGCAGCTCCGCGCCGGCGCCCGCGAAGGAGTCCAGGCCGGCGGCGTGGATGCGCTGGATGGCCTCCTCCACCGGCACCTTGGAGATGCGGGCCATGTGCTCGACCTCGGAGGCGCCGAGGGAGTGGATGACCAGCTGCGGGAACGCCTGCTTGATCGCGCCGAAGTGCTTCTCGTAGTACTCGACGCCGTAGTCCGGGTGGTGCCCGCCCTGGAACATGATCTGCGTGCCGCCGAGCTCGACCGTCTCCGCGCAGCGGCGCAGGATGTCGTCGAGGTCGCGCGTCCAGCCCTTGGCGGTGTCCTTGGGGGCCGCGTAGAACGCGCAGAACCTGCACGCCGTGACGCACACGTTCGTGTAGTTGATGTTGCGTTCGATGATGTACGTCGCGATGTGCTCGGTGCCCGCGTACCGGCGGCGGCGCACCGCGTCGGCGGCGGCGCCCAGCGCGTGCAGCGGGGCGTCGCGGTAGAGGTCGAGTGCCTCTTCGGGGGTGATCCGCCCACCCTCGGCGGCACGGTCGAGGACGGACTGGAGGTCGGCCTTCTCGGTCACCGGGTGTGTCCCTTTCGTAAGGGTGTGGACAGACCCGACCACCCTACGCCAGCCCCCTCGGGAGCCCGACGTCAGGCCGCGTACGCCCCGATCAGCAGGCCCACGAAGGCTCCCGCGATCAGGAACGGGCCGAAGGGCATCGACGTCCTGCGTCCGGCGCGCCGCACGACCACGAGCGCCAGCCCGTACAGCCCCCCGAACAGGAACCCGGCGAACGTCCCGAGGAACAGCACGCTCCACCCGTACCAGCCGAGCACAGCGCCGAGTCCCAGCGCGAGCTTCACGTCCCCGAACCCCATGCCCTGGGGGCTGATGAGGAAGAGCACGAAGTACGCGCCGCCGAGCACGAGCGAGCCGGACAGCGCGGTCGGCCAGTCGCCCGCGTGTCCGGGGGCCAGGGCGGCCCCGCCGAGCAGGGCGAGCGCGGCGCCCGCGAGCGGCAGGGTGAGCGCGTCGGGCAGCCGCTGCACGCGGAAGTCCACGACGGCCAGCAGCACGGCGAGCGGGGCGAGGAGCAGCCAGACGACCAGTTCCGGCCGGATCCCGGTGGCCGGCGCGAGAGCGGCGCAGACGAGGGCGGTGACGAGGCAGACGGCGGGGGTGCCGGGCCCGTACCGGTCGCCTTCCGGGCAGCGCGCCCGGCCGATCCAGCCGCCCGCGGCACCGGTGATCGCGTGTCCGGCGGGGCAGCGGTCCCGCCGGGGCTCGTCCGGGTCGACGGCGAGACGGTAGGCGGCCCGCGGCACCAGCAGCCCGGCGGCCGCACCCCACCCGGCGGCGACGGCGGTCAGCACCCCCACGTCGAGATCCACGCACACACCCTACGCAGGCGGGCCGCCCGGCGGCAGTGAGAAGGTGTTCACCTACGTGGGGCGGCAGTTGACACGGTGAGGGGGCGGCCGGCGTGAGCGGATCGGCCAGGCCGAAGCGGCGCAGGGCGGCGGCGCCGGGGCTGCGGTACCGCCATTCCCCCGGGCGCGGGACCCGGGCGCCGGTACGCACGAGCCGGCGGGACACGGCCTTCGGCTGTCTCGTCGTGGCGGCCGTCGCAGCGGCGCTGATCGCCTTCGCCCTCGCGGTGTCCTCGTGGGGGCGGGCGGTCTGGGGCGGCGCCGCTCCCGGCTGGCCCGGCGGCGGCTACGGATTCGCGGTCACCGTCGGTGCGGCGCTGCCCTGGGCGGCGGCTGCCGCGGTCGCGCCGCTGACGCGCGTGAACTGGCGCCGCGACAAGGCCCGTTCGCTGGCCCGGGTCTCGGCATCCCTGCCCGGCGCGGCGGGGACGGTACTGCTGCTGCTCGTCGTCTTCGGGTCGCTGACACCCAAGAGACGTCACCGCTACGGCAGTTGCGGCACCGAGGGCGGCCCCTGCTGGGTCCAGGCGCAGTATCCGTACGTCTGGGCCGTGGGCCTGGCCGCGACGCTCGCCGGCGCGGCCCTGCTCGTCGCCGTACTCGTCCGGTACCTCCCGCGGAGGAACCCCGGCGGCTCCCCGTCGTCACCTGCCTGACCCGGGAGGTCCCTCACTCGACCTTGGACATCCGGGCGGTCGGGTTGCCCGCCGCCTGGTTGTCCGTCTCGTAGGACAGGTCGTCCCCGACCGGTGTCAGGCGCACCTCGTGTCTGCCCGTCGTGCACTGCGAGCCGTTGCTCTTCCTCGCCACGCTGGTGGCGACGAGCTGCTTCGGTGTGACCTTCCTCAGGATCAGGACGTCGTCGCAGACACCGCCGATCTGGTCGGTCTGCCGGAACGTGCCGAACTCCTCACCGGGCTCCGCCCGGCGGACGGTGACGCGGATCGTGCCGGCGGCGAGGGCGCCGTCGAGCGCGAGGGCCTTCCCCTCCCAGGTGCCGAGGTAGGAGGCGGGGATGCCGGACGCGTCGCTCCCGGCGTCGGGCGCGCTCCCCGAGGCCGACGGGCTCCCGCCCGCCGTGTCGTTCCCGCCCGGGCCGCCGCCCTGCATCAGCTGGAACAGGAACGCGGAGCCCACCGTCACCGCGGCCAGCGCCCCGGCGACCGCCAGGGCGACCGTGCAACTCAGCTTCCGGCCGCGCCCGTTCGCGCCCGGCGCGGAGGCCGCGGCCACGCTCACGGACAGCCTGCCCGGTGTCGGCCCGGCGGCCGCCCCGTCCGGGCGCGCGTCCTGGGGCGACGCGGCGCCTTCGGCTCCCGCGGTGTGCTCCGGCCGCGACCGAGGGACACGCGGCACGGCCGGACGGGCGGGCGCCGGCATCACGGGCGCCGGCCCGAACACCCCCTTCGGCGGCGGTCCGAACGCCCCCTCTCCCGCCGGACCTGCGCCGTCAAAGGGCCCGGCGTCCCGGACGGACCCCGTTTGCGCCGACAGTCCCGGCCCCGCGCCGGACACCGCTCCCGACGTACCGGGCACCGACGGGCTGGTGAAGCCCACGAGCCCCGAGGGCGCCGTCCCCGCGGCCTCCAGGTTCAGCAGCTGGACGGCGCTGCGGCTGACCTGTTCCACGAGCGGTCCCGGCAGCCAGCCCGCCGCCACCAGCCGGGCCGCCCCGTGCGGGGCCAGCCGCCCGGCGACCTCCCGCGGGGCGGGGCGGTCGCCGGGGTCCTTCGCCAGACAGCGGGCCGCCAGTTCCCGCAGTTCGCCCGCCATTTCGCCGAGCACCGGCTCCTCGTGCACCACCTTGTAGAGGAGGGAGGCGGACGAGTCGCCGGGGAAGGGCGGCTGCCCGGTCGCGGCGTACGCCAGTACCGCGCCCAGGGAGAAGACGTCCGCGGCGGCCGTGACCCGCCTGCCGAGGATCTGTTCGGGCGACATGTAGCCGGGCGAACCGACCGACACCCCCGTCGAGGTCAGGGAGGCCGTGCCGTCCGTGGCCCGGGCGATGCCGAAGTCGATCAGCAGCGGGCCGTCGAGGGTCAGCAGGACGTTGGACGGTTTGACGTCGCGGTGGACGAGGTCCAGGGCGTGCACCGCTTCGAGCGCCTCGGCCAGGCCCGCGCCGAGGACCCGTACGGAGTGCTCCGGCAGCGCGCCGCGCTCCGCGACCGCGCCCGCCAGCGAGGGCCCCGCCGCGTACCCGGTGGCCACCCAGGGCACGGGTGCCTCCGGGTCGGCGTCCAGTACCGGGGCCGTCCAGGCGCCCCCGACCCGGCGCGCGGCGTCCACCTCGCGCCGGAAACGGGCGCGGAACTCCTCGTCGAGCGCGAAGTGCGGGTGCACCATCTTGACCGCGACCGTGCGGCCGCCCGCGCTGCGGCCCAGATAGACCCGGCCCATACCGCCCGAGCCGAGCCGTCCGAGCAGCCGGTAGGGCCCCACGACGGTGGGCTCGCCCACATCCAGCGGCCGCATGGCCCCCACCCCTCCCCCGTACGCTGTGCGTTCCCCAGCAGGGTAGTGCCGCCGGGCCCGGGAGCCTCAGGGCTTCAGCAGCTCCACCGTCACGTCCGCCGGGAACCCGGTCGTGGGTCCGACCCGGCGGGCGAACTCCGCGACGGCCTCCAGCTGCGGGCCGCCGAAGCGGAAGTCGAGCGTCGTGAAGTACTCCTCCAGGACCCGCTCGTCGAAGGCCTCCCAGCGGGCCGCCTGCTCGGCGACCTTGCCGACCTCGTCGAGAGAGAGGTCCCGGGAGGCGAGGAAGGCCTCGTGGACCTTGCGGGTGACGGCGGGCTCACGCTCCAGGTAGTCGCGCCGGGCCGCCCACACCGCGAAGACGAACGGCAGGCCCGTCCACTCCTTCCACAGGGCGCCCAGGTCGTGCACCTCCAGGCCGAATTTCGGGCCGTCGAGGAGGTTGGCGCGCAGCGCCGCGTCGCCGATGAGGACGGCGGCGTCGGCCTCCTGCATCATGAGGCTGAGATCGGGCGGGCACGTGTAGTACGACGGCTGCACGCCGACCTTCTCGGCCAGCAGCAGCTGGGCGAGGCGGACGGACGTGCGCGAGGTGGAACCGAGGGCGACCCGCGCGCCGTCCAGTTGCTCCAGCGGGACCTGCGAGACGATCACGCACGACATCACCGGGCCGTCGCAGCCGACCGCGATGTCGGGGAAGGCGACCAGTTCGTCGGCGTGCCGGAGGAATTCGACGAGCGTGATCGGCCCGATGTCGAGGTCGCCCCGCACCAGCTTCTCGCTGAGCTTCTCCGGGGTGTCCTTCGTGAGCTCGAAGTCGAGGAGCGTGCCCGTTCTCGCGAGCCCCCAGTACAGGGGCAGGCAGTTCAGGAACTGGATGTGGCCGACGCGCGGCCGGGTGCGAGAATTGTCCACATCGCGAGGCTAGCCCCCATGCGGTACGGTGCAGGCTCCGGGTCCCCGAGTGGTGTGTGAAACCCTCCCGACCTCTTGTGTCAACCCTCGCGACAGCGAGTCGGCACCGCGACGTCAACCCAGACCGGACGGCGGTCAAACATCCGGGTGACGTGATCTTCACCTCTGTTGCTTTCGGCTGCCTGCGTGCTAGGCTCGCCGCACGTTGCAGTTTGGTTTCCCTTGCAGTACAGAGCCTGCGGAGCATGTGACCGCGGGCTCTCGTCTTATTCAGATAAATGCAGTTGTTAACACGCAGTTGTTTACACCTTGCAGGTTCTGGAGCAGGGCAACCCTTTGGGCCCAAGGAGGGCTTATGGCTACCGGAACCGTGAAGTGGTTCAACGCCGAAAAGGGCTTTGGCTTCATTGCCCAAGAAGGCGGCGGCCCGGACGTCTTCGTCCACTACTCCGCCATCAATGCGAACGGCTTCCGTTCTCTCGAAGAGAACCAGGCCGTTTCCTTCGACGTCACGCAGGGCCCGAAGGGTCCGCAGGCGGAGAACGTCACCCCGATGTAAGCCTTCGGCTCCCAGAGCCGATGCTTTGATCCGGAACGAAGAGCAGTACCCAAGGAGCCCCGCACCGGCCTGGTGCGGGGCTCCTGCCTCTGTCCGGCCCGCCGGTCACTGCGCGTACATCGCCTCCACCTGCCGGGAGAAGTCCCGCAGGATCGCCTCGCGGCGCAGTTTCATCGACGGCGTCAGATGTCCGGCCTCCTCCGTGAACGCGCCGGGCAGGACGGCGTAGCGGCGGATCGACTCCGGGCGGGAGACGAGTTTGTTGGCCTCGTCGACCGCGCGCTGGAGCACGGCGTGCAGGTCCGGGTCGTCCAGCAGGAGTTCCGGCGGGACGCTGTGCTTGCCGTTCATCCGGCGCCAGTGGGTGATGCCCTCGGGGTCCAGGGTGATGAGGGCGGTGACGTAGGGGCGGCGGTCGCCGAGGACCAGGCACTGGGCGATCAGGGGATGCGCGCGCAGCCAGTCCTGGAGCGGGGCCGGAGCCACGTTCTTGCCGCCGGCCGTGATCAGGATCTCCTTCTTGCGGCCGGTGATCGTCAGATAGCCGTCGTCGTCCAGCTCGCCGAGGTCGCCCGTGGCGAACCAGCCGTCCGGAGCCGCGGGGACGACCCCGCCCGCGTGCGGGTCCCAGTAGCCCCGGAACAGCTGCCCGCCGCTCAGCAGCACCTCGCCGTCGCCCGCGATGCGCACCCGGGTGCCGGGCATCGGCCGGCCGACGGTGCCGAGCCGGGGTTTGAGCGGCGGGGTCACGGTGGCGGCCGCGGTGCTCTCGGTCAGGCCGTAGCCCTCGTAGATCTCGATGCCGGCACCGGCGTAGAAGGCGGCCAGGCGGCGGCCGAGCGGGGAGCCGCCGCAGATCGCGTGCCGGACCCGGCCGCCGAGGGCGTTGCGGATGCGGCGGTAGACGAGCGGGTCGTACAGGGCGCGGGCCGCGCGCAGGCTCCGGTTGGGGCCGGGACCCGTGCCGTGCTGCCGGGCCTCGAGGGCCTCGCCGTAGCGGCACGCGATGCCCGCCGCCCGGTCGAAGGAGGAGCCGCGGCCCAGCTTCTCGGCGGTCGCGCGGCCGGTGTTGAAGACCTTCTCCAGGACGTACGGGATGGCCAGCAGGAAGGTGGGCCGGAAGCTCGCCAGGTCGGCGAGGAGATCCTCCGTGCGCAGGCTCGGGGCGTGGCCCAGTCTCACCCGCGCCCGCAGGCAGGCGATCGCGACCATCCGGCCGAAGACGTGCGAGAGGGGCAGGAAGAGCAGGGTGGAGGCGGCCTCCGAGGACTTCGCCTTGAAGATGGGGTGGAGCATCTCGATCGCGTTGTCGATCTCGGCGAAGAAGTTGCCGTGGGTGAGGACGCAGCCCTTGGGGCGGCCGGTGGTGCCCGAGGTGTAGATGAGGGTGGCGAGGGTGTCGGGCCCCAGCACCCCCCGGCGTACGGCGACCTCCTGGTCCGGCACGTCCCGGCCCCGTTCGGCGAGCCGCTCCAGGTGGTCCTTCTCGAAGACCCACATGTGCCGCAGGTCGGGTATCCGGTCGCGCTCGGGGCCGAGGGCGGCGGCCTGGGTGACGGACTCCACGGCGAGGGCGACGGCCCCCGAGTCCTGGAGGATCCACCGGGTCTGGAAGGCGGAGGAGGTCGGGTAGACGGGGACGGTGACCAGGCCGGCCGCCCAGGCGGCGAAGTCGAGGAGCGTCCACTCGTACGTCGTCCGCGCCATGATGGCGATGCGGTCGCCCGGTGCCAGACCCTCGGCTATCAGGCCCTTCGCGACCGCGAGCACCTGGGCCGCGAAGTCGGCCGCGCTCACGTCGCGCCAGCCGCCGTCCGCGTCCTTGCGGCTGAGGACGGCGTCCCCGGGGGCCGCGCTCGCGTTGTCGAACGGGATGTCCGCGAGCGAGCCGTGGGTGACGGGGGCCACGAGCGGCGGCAGGGACACCTCGCGCACGACGCCGTCCAGCCGCCTGATCTCCGGTTCCGGCAGCGGGGACGGGGACGCGTACGGGCTGGACACGGGGCGGCTCCTTGACTGCGGGGACCCGGGCCGGGCGAGGGTCGTGCGTTTTCATACGGCGCTGAGGGGCGGGGAGTTCAGGCGGGCGGGGCGGCGTCGGCCCCCGGGTGAGACGGGGATCGTACGGGGCCCGCGTGTGGGGTGTGTGGGGCTCCGGGGCGGGCGACGTGCGGGTTACCGCCGGTAGGTGTGGGCGGCCGGAGACGGCGGAAGGGTCTCCGGCCGGCTCCGGGGCGTCACGGGCGCTCCAGGATCGCCGTCACCCCCTGGCCGCCGGCCGCGCAGACGGAGATCAGACCGCGGCCCGGGGTGCCCCGTTCCGCCAGGAGGGCGGCGAGGGTCGCGACGATGCGGGCACCGGTCGCGGCGAAGGGGTGGCCGGTGGCCAGCGACGAGCCGGCGACGTTGAGGCGGGCGCGGTCCACGGGGGCGAGCCCGCGTTTCTCCCAGGCGGCCAGCGTCGCGAGGACCTGGGAGGCGAACGCCTCGTGGATCTCGACGAAGTCGAAGTCCTCGATGCCGAGCCCGGCCCGCTCCAGCATGCGCGGCACCGCGTACGCGGGGGCCATCAGCAGTCCGTCCGCGCCGCCCGCCACGTCACCCGCGGCGAAGTCGACCGCGGCACTCTCGTACGCCGTCAGGTACGCCAGCGGCTCCAGTTGACGCGCCGCCGCCCACTCCTCGCTCGCCAGCAGCACGACGGCCGCGCCGTCCGTGAGGGGTGTCGAGTTGCCCGCCGTCATCGTCGGACCGGGAGCGCCGGTGCCGAACACCGGCTTCAGGGTGGCGAGTTTCTCGACCGTGGACCCAGGCCGCAGGTTCTGGTCGCGGGCGAGGCCCCGGAACGGCACCACCAGGTCCTGGAAGAGGCCGCGTTCGTACGCCGCCGCCAGCCGCCGGTGGCTCGTCGCGGCGAGTTCGTCCTGCGCCTCGCGGGTCACCCCCCAGGCGCGGGCGGTGACGGCGGCGTGCTCACCCATCGACAGGCCGGTGCGCGGCTCGGCGTTGCGGGGGATGTCCGGGACGAGGTGGGCGGGCCGGATCCGGGCCAGCGCCTTCAGCCGCGCCCTCGCCGACTTCGCGCGCCGCGCCTGAAGGAGGATGCGGCGCAGCCCGTCGTTGACGCCGAGAGGTGCGTCGCTCGTCGTGTCGGCGCCGCCCGCGACGGCGGACTCCGTCTGACCGAGGGTGATCTTGTTGGCGGCGGCGATCACCGCCTGGAGACCGGTGCCGCAGGCCTGCTGGATGTCGTACGCGGGGGTGCGGGCGTCCAGGGCCGAGCCGAGCACGGTCTCGCGGGCGAGGTTGAAGTCGCGGCTGTGCTTGAGGACGGCGCCGGCGACCAACTCCCCCACCGCGCCGGGCTCCTGGAGTGCGAACCGCTCCGCCAGGCCGTCGACGGCCGCGGTCAGCATCTCCTGGTTGGAGGCCGTCGCGTACGGGCCGTCGGAGCGGGCGAAGGGGATGCGGCAACCGCCGATCACCGCGACGGGGCGCGGGGTCGCCGCACCGGGGTGCGCCGTTGCCGGACTGAGGGGGCTCATCTCGACCTTCTCCTGACCCTGCCGTAGCCTTACCATCGGTAACCTTACTCTGGAGTAAAGTAACGTCCCCGCTGGGAGTTGGACAATGGCCGACCGCTATCTGGGTTTCGCCGGCACCGCGCCGGGCCGCTTCCTGACCCGCAGGCTCGGACTGCCGCAGCCCGCCGCACTGCACCGCTGGTCGGCCGGACGGCCCACGCTGGAGGGGCCGTTGCTGCATCTGACAGCGGGCAAACCGGCGCTCGACCTGGCAGACGTGCCGGCCCGCACGGGTCTGCGGGTGGGGACCGGCGCCGAACGGCCCGCTGCCGTGCTCCTCGACGCCACCGGTGTCACCGACGTCGGCACGCTCGCCGAGGTCCACGCGGCACTGCACCCCGTGGTCCGCTCGGTCGCCGCCAGTGGACGGATCGTGGTCCTCGGAGCACCGCTCGACCCCGCCGACCACCATCAGGCCGCCGCCCAGCAGGCGCTGGAGGGGTTCGTGCGCTCGCTGGGCAAGGAGATCGGCCGGGGCCGCACGGTCACGCTGGTCCGCGTCCACGGCACGGCGACCGCCCCCGCCCTCGAATCGACGCTCCGCTTCCTCCTGTCCCCCAGGTCCGCCTACGTCAGCGGACAGGTGATCGAGGTCGGCGCGGGCGAGGTGACCGCGCCCGACGACTGGACGCGGCCCCTCGCCGGACGGACCGCGCTCGTCACGGGAGCCGCGCGCGGCATCGGCGAGGCGGTCGCCGCGACCCTGGCCCGCGACGGGGCCACGGTGGTGTGCCTGGACGTGCCCTCGGCGCGGGCGGAACTGACCTCGGTCGCGGAGCGGCTCGGCGGGAGGGCGCTCGCGCTCGACATCACGGCCGGTGACGCGGTCGCCCGGATCGCGGACGCGCTGCCCGACGGGCTCGGTGTCCTCGTCCACAACGCGGGGATCACCAGGGACCGGCGGCTCGCCAACATGCCCGCCGAGCGCTGGAGTTCGGTGCTCGACGTGAACCTCGCGAGTGTGCTCCGCACGACGGACGCGCTACTGGCCGCCGGGGTGCTGCGCGACGGCGGCCGGATCGTGGCCACGGCGTCCATCGCGGGGATCGCCGGGAACGCGGGTCAGACGAACTACGCCGCGAGCAAGGCGGGGATCGTCGGGCTGGTGCGGTCGCTGGCGCCGCGTGCCCTTGCCGAGCACGGGGTCACGGTGAACGCGGTCGCCCCCGGGTTCATCGAGACCCGGATGACGGCCGCCGTTCCCCTTCTGATCCGCGAGGCGGGCCGCCGGATGAACTCCCTCGGCCAGGGGGGACTTCCGGTGGACGTCGCCGAGGCGACGGGCTATCTCGCCCATCCCGCGTCCGGCGGGGTGAACGGGCAGGTGCTCCGGGTGTGCGGGCAGAGCCTGCTCGGAGCGTAGGACTGACGCGCCCGGCCGGGACCCCGAACCCGGGGTCGGCCGGGTGCGCCGGGGTGGACGCACTCCCCCTGTGCGCCGACACCTGGCGCCCCGACTGAGGCCGGGTGAAACGGCGCCGCCCTGGCGCCGACGGGCTGCCCGCACCTGGAGTGGCCCGGGCCCGCCGGCCACGCCTGCCCGCACCGCAATCCGCACGGTCCGCACCCGTCCTCCCGCAGAAGGGGTCGTGCCGGTACATCAGATGCCCGTTGCAGGCCGGGCAGACAATCCCGGTGCTCATGCAAAGCGGCTGGTCGCCCGGCGTGCAACGGGCGGATGTACCGGCACGGCCCCGACCCACCCCCGGACCGACCGCGCACCCGGCACAAAGCCGGCCCAACCCCCTGGAGCCCCCGTGCAGACCCGGACCGTTCTCGACACGCCGCCCGCCCTCACCCCCCTCCTCGCCCGCGGCGCCGCCCTCTCCCCGGTGAAGCGGCGCCCCCGCCCCGGGGCCACCGCCCCCCGGACCCGCCTCGTCCTGCCGGGCGTCCGCATCGACCTCGCCCGGCTCGCCGCGTACGAACGGGTGTGCGGCTTCGCGACCGGCGCCGACGCGCTGCCGGTCACGTACCCGCACGTCCTCGGCTTCCCGCTCGCCATGCGGCTCATGGCGGCCCGCACGTTCCCGCTCCCGCTCCTCGGCCTGGTCCACACGTCGATCGAGATCACCCGGCACCAGGCGCTCAGCACCACGGGCGAGTACCAACTGGACGTACACGTCGCCGAGTTGCGGCCGCACCGCCGCGGCACCGAGGCGGTCGTGGTCACCGAGGCCAGGACCGACGACGACACCGCCGTCTGGGAGTCCCGCAGCACCTACCTCGCCCGGCACCGCACGGCGACACCGCCGGCCCCGCCCGGGCACCCCGCTCCCGGACCCAGGCCGCCCGCGTCACCCGGCCGGGAACAGCTGCCCGCGAAGGCAGCCTGGCACCTCGCCGCCGGCCTCGGCCGCCGCTACGCCGCCGTCTCCGGTGACCGCAACCCGATCCACCTGCACCCCCTGACCGCCCGCCTCTTCGGCTTCCCCCGGGCCATCGCGCACGGCATGTGGACGGTCGCCCGCTGCCTGGCGGAACGCCCCGCGGACGGCCCGGTGCGCGTGCGCGCCGAGTTCAGGGCCCCCGTCCTGCTCCCGGGCACGGTGACGTACGCGTCGAAGGGCCCCGCCTTCGAACTCCGCGGAGACGAGGGCCTGCACCTCAATGGAGAGGTGCACCCCCTTGGCAGCTAGGGCCTGTCGTTTGGATCATGCTGGCGTCGCGGGGTCTGGCACGCACATCTGCGGCGTTGTCGTCGGTCGCCGACGCTCCGCGTCGACTCCC
>NZ_JBWKDS010000002.1:0-46080 GCF_056435845.1 Streptomyces sp. NPDC043867
TGGGGGGGGTCGTTTTCGTGGGAGGGAGGCTGGGTGGGGGTGGGCGGCCGGCGCGGGACAAATTGTTGGTTGCCCCCTCCGCGAAAACGGATCTCCCCACAGCCGTTCTGCGCCTGGTTCACATCCGGGCCTACGCCTCCTGGCCCGCCCCGGTGCCGTCCAGGTCCCGGTCCCGGACCATGGTGAAGATGGCCACCGCTCCGGCGAACGCCACGCAGGCGAGCACCACATAGACCACGTCCCAGCCGTGCTGCAGCCCCTGCACCGCCCGGTCGGCCAGGGCGCCGCCACCCGCGGAGCGCGCGGAATCCAGCCGGCCCTGCACCACGTCGTCGGCCAGCGCGCCGCTGTCGCGCACACCGGCGGAGGACAGCTGCCGGCGCGTGGAGGTGAGCAGCAGCCCTGCCACACACGCCACACCGATGGTCTCCCCGGCGACCCGGAGCGTGTTGAACATGCCGGACGCCATACCGCTGCGCTCGGGCGGCACCACGCTCACCGCGGCGTTGTCCATGACACCGAAGGCCAGGCCGATCCCGACGCCGGCGAGCAGCAGGGTGGCGTACATACCGGTACGCGAGGACACCGGGTCGGTGAACGTCATCAGGAGCAGCGCGACGGCCAGGACGGCGGGGCCGACGGCGAGCAGCAGCCGTACCGAGAGCCACCGCACCAGCACACCGGAGAACAGCGGCAGCACGAACACCGGCAGTGTGAGCGGCAGCAGCATGGCCCCGGACACGGTCGAGTTGGCGCCGCCCACGCCCTGGAAGTACGGCGGCAGGTACACGAGAAGGGCCGCGAAGGCGAAGACGATGCTCACCGGCTGCCAGATGATCGCCACGAACGTGGGGCGGCGCAGCAGGCTCAGATCGAACATCGGCTCGCGGCTGCGCAGTTCCACCAGCACGAACGCGGCGAGGAACAGCGCTGCGCCCGCGAACGCACCCAGCGTCGCCACGCCGGACCAGCCCTGCGAGGGGCCCTCGACGAATCCGAGGGCCAGGAGCAGCAGGGCGACCGTGAAGGTCAGCACGCCTGGCAGGTCGATCCGCCGGGCGTCGGGGTTGCGCGACTCGGGCAGCGGCCGGGCCAGGACCAGCACGACCGCGCCGAGCAGCACGTTGACGAGGAACACCGCGTGCCAGGACGCCGCTCCCACGAGCAGCCCGGAGACGAAGGGCCCCATGGCGAGACCGAAGCCGATCGCGGCGCCGAAGATGCCGAAGGCCCTGGCGCGGGCGGGGCCGTGGAAGGCGTGGGCGAGCAGCGCCGACCCGCTGGTCAGCACGGCTGCCGCGCCCACACCCTGGGCGAAGCGGGCCACGTCCACGAGCAGGATGGTCGGCGCCGTGCCGGCGACGAGTGAGGCCAGCGCGAACACCGTCGTACCACCGAGGAAGAGCCGGCGGCGGCCGAAGAGGTCCGCGGCGGAACCGGCGGCGAGCATGAAGGCCGTGAAGGCGACGTTGTAGGCGTTGAGCACCCACTGGGTGGACGCCGCGGACGCTTTGAGGTCACCGGACATCTCGGCGAGTGCCACCCCGGGGCCGGTCACCGAGATCGGCAGCATCACCGCTGCCAGGGCGATGGCGACCAGCACCCGGGTGGGACCGACCGAGGGGCCGTCCGCGGCGGCGGAAGGCGGGGCCTTGGTGCCGGGGACGGCACCGCGGGCGTGCAGGTCCTCTTGGGCAGATGAGTTGGACATCCGTACGTCTCAATCCGTGTGTCTGATCCGGGCGTTGCTGGTCAGGACGCGAGGGTGTGCGGCCGTGCGGGGGACTCGTCGGACGGCGGCCGCATGGCGGTGAGTACGCGGCCTAGCTCGGCGAAGCACGTGACCTGGGCGTCGATGAAGCGGGTGAAGGGGGTGACGTCCTCCTCGGTGAAGACCTCGCCCCGCATCAGGACCGTACGCAGCCCGGCGATCTTCGCGGCGCGCAGTGCGAGCGGGGAGTCGTCGACGAGCAGCCACCGCGAGGGGTCCTGCTCCCCGTCGGCGGCGAGCAGCGACACATACGTGTCGGGGTCGGCCTTCGAGGCGTGCGCCAGCGGTACGAAGTCCTCGTCCCGGAACAGCCCGTCGAGGAGCGAGCGGCGTTCGGTGGCACGGTCCATGGTGGAGAACACCCGCAGCCGGACCCCGAGAGCCCTCTGCTGTACGCAGAACGCCTCGGCGCCGTGGCCGAGGGTCATGCGCTCGGGGCCCAGTGACGTCAGCGCCCGCAGGGCAGCGATCTCGTCGCTCAGGTGCTGCTCGATGCCCAGGCCGGCGAAGAGCACCCGCAGGCTGTCCCGCTGCGGGAACGTGGAGATCGCCTTGAACTGCGAGGCCGTCGCCTCGAACGGCAGCGGGGCATGGCGGTTGATGCCTTCGTGCAGGGCGCGCAGCAGCAGACTAGACGCGTTGAGGCTCAGCACTCCGTCGAAGTCGAGCAGCACCGTCTGCGGGGAGTCGGCGAGTTCCAAGACGTAACTCCTGGCGTTGACATGGTGACATGGCAGTTGGTGTGGGGAGCGCGGAGGGCCGGCCCCAGGCGGGGGGCGGATGGGGCCGGTCCTCCGCGCGGCTCAGTCGCGCCAGACGGTATGTGCGGCGGCCTCGGCGTCGAGGGTGCGCAGCAGGTCCTCGTCTATGGCGGTCAGCGAGTCCACCAGGTGCCTCACACCCGCCTCACGCATCAGCTGGGGCTGGAAGCTGTGCTCGAAGGAGCTCGGGTGACCGATGAACGGCACGCCGAGGGCCTTCGAGACCTCCGCGACCCGGGCCACGTCGTCGATGAAGAGGACCTGGTCGAAGTCGTAGCCGAACACCTCGGTGGTGATCTCGCGGACACCCGGGCGGAAGTCGTTGGTGCAGACGTAGCCGGGCTCGTCGAAGAGGTGGGCATGCTCGCCGAGGAAGTGGTCGAAGTGGCTCTTGTCGAGGCCGCCGTAGCTGACGGTCTGCAGGCCGAGCCCACGCAGCCGATGCAACAGGTCGATCGCGCCCTCGAGCAGCTCGACGGGGTGGTCGACGGTGTACTCCGCGCGCTCCTTGAAGTAGACGTCGATCGCTTCCTGTGCGGTCCACGGCACGCGTGCCGCGTTCGCCATGCCCTGGCCGCCGACCAGCTGGGGCTGGGAGAAGATGCTGCGCTCGACCTCCGCGGTGTAGGTGCCGCCGCGGCTGACGATGAAGTTGTGGATGACCGGGCTGAAGGTGTCGTTGAGCAGTACGCCGTCGATGTTGACAGCGGCGAGCTTCAGTTGCTTGAGCTTTTCTGCCATGGGAGTCCTAGGTCGGTGCGGGAGCGCGTGCCGCGCTCGTGGAAACGTGGGTAAAGGGGGGTGGTGCGGCCGGTTCAGTGCCCGACGGTCGCCATGCCCGCCGGGTCGTAGCGGTCCCCGGAGACGGCGGTCCTGGGCACGGCGGCCGCCACGGCGGCGAGTTGCTCGTCGGTGAGCCTGATGTCGGCGGCCGCGGCGTTCTCGTGCAGGTACTTCACCCGCCGGGTGCCGGGGATCGGCACGATGTCCGTGCCCTGCGCGAGCAGCCAGGCGAGCGCCAGCTGCACGGGTGTGCAGTCGAATCGGGACGCGAGTTCGCGCAGCCGTTCCACCATCGCCAGGTTCCGGGCCAGATGCTCGCCCTGGAAGCGGGGGTGCGAGTGCCGGAAGTCCGTGTCGTGCAGGTCCTCGGGCCGGGTGATGGTGCCGGTGAGGAAGCCCCGCCCGATCGGCGAGTACGCCACCAGCGCGGTGCCGAGCTCACGGGCGGCCGGCAGGATCTCGTCCTCCACGTCCCGGGTCCACAGCGAGTACTCGGTCTGCAGCGCGGCGATGGGGTGCACGGCGTGTGCCCTGCGCAGCGTCCGCGCTGTCACCTCGGACAGGCCCAGGTGCCGCACCTTCCCGGCCCCGACCAGCTCGGCCATGGCGCCGACGGTCTCCTCGATGGGTACGTCGGGGTCCTTGCGGTGCAGGTAGTAGAGGTCGACGTGGTCGACGCCCAGGCGCTGCAGGGAGGCGTCGATGGCCTGCCTGCAGTACTCGGGGCTGGAGTCGACCTTGCGGCCCTGCCGCGGATCGCTGTCGTCCCGCCGCATCCCGAACTTGGTCGCGAGGACCACCTCGTCACGGCGGCCCGCGATGGCCCGGCCCACCAGCTGCTCGTTGTGGCCCTTGCCGTACATGTCGGCGGTGTCGAGGAAGGTGACACCGCGGTCGATGGCCGCCTGGAGAGTCGTGAGGCTCTGCGCCTCGTCGGTCGGCCCGTAGAACTCCGACATCCCCATGCAGCCGAGGCCGATACCGCTCACGGTCGGGCCGTCGCTGCCCAGTTTGCGTTGCTGCACTGCTCTCCCTCGTACACCGTCGTTGCCCGGGGGGACACCCCCTGGGCTGGTTCCATCGTCGGCGGGCGCACTCCCACACCGCTCATGCCGGGCTCACGGTGGACGTGAGCGGCGCGTTGGCTGCTCGTGAGCAAGATCGAAGCCGCTGGTGCCAGCGTGGGGTTCCCGGTGGACGACAAGGTCACCGGACGGACCCGGTATCAGCGCAGTCAGCCCAGGAGGAACGACGCAGTGACGGCCAACGACCGCACGAGAAGCACCCTGCGAAGGCGTCGGCCCGGGAGCACGGGATGAGCGCAGCCGATCGCGCGGCGGTGGTGGCGGGCCTGGGATCCTGGCTCCCGCCGACCGCGGTCAGCAACGACGATCTGGCCCAGTACCTCGACACCTCGGACGAGTGGATCAGGAGTCGGACGGGCATCGCCCGTCGCCATGTCATCGCCCCGGGCGAGGCGACCAGCGACCTCGCGGTCGAGGCCGGCCGCAGGGCCCTGAAGTCCGCGGGCAGCGACACGGCCGACGTGGTGGTGGTCGCCACCAGCACCCCCGACCGCCCCTGCCCGGCCACCGCGCCCGAGGTCGCCAGCCGGATCGGGCTCACCGGCACCGCGGCGTTCGACGTCTCCGCGGTGTGCACGGGTTTCGTCTACGCGCTGGGCGTGAGCGCCGGACTCATCGCGTCGGGCGCCGCCGAGACGGCCCTGGTCATCGGCGCGGACACCTTCTCCACCATCCTCAACCCCACGGACCGCACCACCAGGGCGATCTTCGGGGACGGTGCCGGAGCGGTGTTCCTGCGCGCCGGCCCGGCGACGGAGCGGGGCGCCCTGAGCGGACTGCACCTGGGAAGCGACGGCACCCGCCGTGATCTCATCGAAGTCCCGGCGGGTGGTTCACGGCAGCGCTCCACCGGGCTGCCGGCCGACGTGGCGGACACCTACTTCACGATGGAGGGCCGGGCGGTCTTCGCCGAGGCCGTACGGAACATGTCGACGTCGGTGCGTACCACCGCCGAGCAGCTGGGCTGGGGGGCCGACGACATCGACAAGGTCGTCCTGCACCAGGCCAACGCCCGGATTCTCGCGGCGATCGCGGAACGCGTGGACGTGCCCCTCGACCGTTTCCCCAGCAACATCGAGCGGGTCGGCAACACCGTCGCCGCGTCCATCCCCCTCGTCCTCGCCGACGCCACGGCGAGCGGTGAACTCCGGCCGGGCCACCGCGTCGTACTCGGCGCGTTCGGGGGCGGACTCACCTGGGGCTCGGTGGGACTGATCTGGCCGGACGTCACGGCGCACTGACGCCCACTCCGGACAGCGCGGACGCCAAGTCCCGGCCTTTGCAACCGCTTCGCAGACAACACGACTCACCGTGCACACCGCACGGTTCAACTCTTCAGGAGAACACCATGCAGAACATCACCGAGCGGGTTTCCACGCTGCTTTCGGACCAGTTCAAGGTCAAGCGGGAGAGCATCGAACCGGAGGTGACCCTCGGGAAGCTGTCCTTCGACTCGCTGGTCCTGATCGAGCTGGGCCTCGTCCTGGACAAGGAGTTCGACGTGGAGATAGCCGACGGCGAGCTCACCGAGCACCACACCATCAGTGACGTCGTGGAGCTGCTCGAGGCCAAGCGGGTGGCGGCCTGATGGCGCCGGGCCGTGCGGACGCCCTGGCCGTCACCGGCCTCGGCCTGGTCACACCGGCCGGAATCGGCGTCGAGGAGAACTGGCAGCGGGTGCTGTCGGGACGTTCCTGCGCCACCCGGGACGAGACGCTGAGCGGCAGGCCGACCGACTTCTCCTGCCGCGTACCGGGATTCGACCCGGGAGAACTGCTCGGCGGCTTCGCCTCCTGGCAGCTGGAGCGGTTCGTGCAACTCGCCCTTGTCGCCTCCCGCATGGCCGTCGCCGACGCCGCCCTCGACCCGCTGACCTGGGACGGCACCCGGGTCGGAGTCGTCCTCGGCAACTCACTCGGCGGCGCGGCCACCTTCGAGGAACAGCACGACACGCTCCGCGACAGCGGACCCGCGAAGGTGTCACCGCTCCTGGTGACGAAGTACATGCCCAACATGGCGGCGGGCTACGTGGCGATCGACTGCGGCGCCCGCGGCCCCAGCCTGGTGACGGCCACCGCGTGTGCCTCCGGTGCGACGGCCGTCGGCACGGCACGCGACCTGCTGCGGACGGGTGTCTGCGACATCGTCCTGGCAGGCGCGAGTGAATCCGCGCTCACCCCGACGGTGCTGGCGGGCCTGGCGAAGATGGGGGCCCTGTCCAGGCACCGGGAAGCACCCGAGCACGCCAGCCGCCCCTTCGACGCCGAACGCGACGGGTTCGTCGCCGCCGAGGCCGCGGGGGTTCTCGTCCTGGAACGGGAGGCGGACGCGCGGGCCAGAGGCGCACACATTCGTGCGCTGGTGCGCGGCTACGCGGCGTCGTCCGACGCCCACCACGCCACGGCCCCGCACCCGGAGGGGCGGGGCATCGAGCAGGCCCTGCGCGCCGCCCTGGCGGACGCCGGGGTCGGCACGTCCGAGGTCGACCACGTGAACGCCCATGGCACGGCGACCCCGATGAACGACCTGATCGAGGGTCAGATGCTGAGCCGGGTGCTGGGCGGCCGGCCGGCGGTGACCTCGACCAAGGGGGTCACCGGGCACACCCTGGCGGCCGCCGGCGCCATCGAGGCCGCCTACGCGGTGCTCGCCGTCGAGCGCGGCGTGGTCCCGCCCACCGCCAACCTCAAGAACCCGGACCCGGCCGTCGACCTGGACGTGGTCGCCGGCGAGGCCCGCACCGGCCGTATCGACACGGCGGTCAGCACGTCGCTGGGGTTCGGCGGCCACAACGCCGCACTCGTCCTGACCGCGGCGTAAAACCCCTGGGGACCGGCCTCGGGGCAGGAGGCCGAGGGCCGGTCTCGCACACCAACACGGTCCGCGCCGGGCCGGGAGCCGCGCTCCCGGCCCGGCGCGGCGCACGTCGGCCGTCCCGTAGAGCGCCGCCGGCACCGTAGGTCTCCCCCGACCCTGCATTTCCTGCGGGCGACGGAGACTTGGGCGTTTACCGGCTCTCGGCGGTGGCAGCCGGTGCCGGTGTTCCACGCCCGTCGCTCTGCGCATAGGACAGGATGCCGGTCAGGACGATCCTGAGGATCTCGCGCAGCTCCATGTGCAGCGGCCGCTGCCCCGCGGCGTTCCGCGACCAGCGGTAGAGCAGACCGAGGTAGGCGTCCCGCAGCACGTTCCCGACGCGCAGCGGGTCGATGTCGAGGGGGACCTCGCCGCGCTGTCTTCCGCGGTCGATGATGTCCGCGAAGATCTTTCCCGCGTACGGCTCCTCGAGGAGCGGACGCCCCGCCCGGACCCACGCCTTGAGCATGGTCTGGGTGACGTCGCGCTCCGTCTCGTTGAACTCCGCGAGGGTGGCCATGCAGCGCTCCAGGTGCACGGTCACGTCGTCGTGCTCGGACTGCGTCTTCTGCATGCAGGCCTCGAGGCGGCGCGTGCGCGACTCGGCCCAGGCGGTGACCAGGTCTTCCTTGCGCTGGAAGTAGTTGAAGAAGGTCCCGCGGGCCACGTCGGCGCGCTCGGCGATCTGGTCGATCGTCGTACGGTCGTACCCCTGTTCCACGAAGAGGGCCAGGGCCGACGAGTACAAGCTGTCCCTGACGCGCTGCTTGCTGCGCTCCCGGCGTCCGAGGGGGCGGGCCGATTCAGTGCTCATGAGTCCTCATTACTCCTCGTCGCGCTGCCCCCGGTGATCAAAATCTTTATACCACAGTACATCTATGGTTCGGAGTAGAAGTTTGGCCCGGGTGGGCCGCCCGGCAGGACTGCCGGACGGCCCGCCTGCACCCGCCGTCCGTCAGTGACCGAGGCCGGCTAACTCCTCGGCGATGTGCCCGGCCGGCTCCGGGCCGAGCAGACGCTGCACGGTCATGTCGACGCCGAGGTTCCGCTGGAGCCGCACCCGCAGCTCGGCGGCAAGCAGCGAGTCGAGCCCGAGCGAGCGCAGCGGCCTGCGCCGGTCGATCCGGGACACCGAGGTGCCGAGCACCGTGGCCATCTGCCTCAGTACGTCGTCGGCCTTGGCCGACACCGCTCCCGGCGCCGTGCTCTCCGGCTCGGGCTCGGGATTGGGCGCCACGGCGACCGCCACCGGCACGGCGGCGCTCCTCGGGCCGGGCGCCGAAGCCGTGGGCGCCCCGCGGTCCGGTGCCCGGAGCAGCCGGATGCCACGGAACTCCACGAGGAGGCGTCCGTCCGCCGAGCGCAGCGTCAGGTCGCAGCGGGCGCCGTCGCCGTCCGCGGCCTGCGTGAACGCGGCCAGGCACCAGTGCTCCCGGCGCAGCCCGTCCGTGTCGGCGACCCGGACGCGCTCGAAAGACACGGGTGTGTATGTACGCGCCGCGCCCTCGCCCGGCGCATGCGGCCACGCGGCGATCATCGCGAGGAGACCGGCCTCCAGGGCGGCAGCCCCCGCTTCCGGAGACGGCGCCATCCGCGCCACCGCTTCGCCGTCCCGGCGCCACAGACGGGCGACGGTGCTCAGCGCGGGGTCGACGCTGTAACCGCGGGCCGCGGCACGCCGGTAGAACTCCGCGCCCGGCACGTACTCCGTGCACCGGGTCAGGCCCGCGTCGAGGAACTGTTCACCCTGCCCCACCAGGTCGTCCTCATCCGTGCCGTGCACCCGCACTCTGCCCGCCAGGCACACCGCGCCGTCCCAGGGGTCCTGCGCGGTGCCTTTGGCAGTCACCGTGCACATCAGGACGCCCGGTTCGGGAGAGGCGGTGAGCGTCACCGTCAGAGCGGCGTCGCGTACCCGGTCCAACGGCAGCGGCGCGCCGCCGAGTTCGACGTCCTCAAGGGCGATGCCGGCCGCCCCCGACAGGCGGTGCGCCGCGGCGCGCACCGCCTCGAAATACACCACGGGCGGGACCGGCGAGACACCTCCCACCCGCACGCCCGCCCCCAAGTCGTCGAGACCCAGGTCGCGCAGGGCGATCTCCTGGCTGTGCCCGCGCGGCGCCACCGCGGGAGCGACCGGTGCGGGCTCGCGCCTGAACTGCTCCTCGTCCCACGCGTACAGCGGCAGCGGAACCATCGGCGCGACCCCCTGGAACCAGCGGCTCCACTCGACCCGGCCGCCGAGCGCGAAGACCTTGCCCAGGGCCCGTGGGATGAGTTCGTGCTCGTCCTGCCGTCGCACCAGGGTCGCCACGGCCGTCTGCGCGGCGCCCTGTTCCGCCAGTACGGCGCTCAGCGGCTGGACGAGCAGGGGGTGCGGGCTGACCTCGACGAAGACGGTGTCCTGCTTGGCGACGGCCTGAACGGCCTCGACGAAGCGGACCCGTCCGCGCAGGTTGTCCATCCAGTACGCCGCGTCCAGCTCCGTTCCCCGCAGGGTCGCACACCGGGCGGTGGAGAACATCCCGATCGCGGCCGGTCCTGGGGCCAGGTCCGCCAGGCCCGCGAGCAGATCCTCGCGCAGGCTGTCCATCACGGGCGAGTGGGAGGCCACATTGACCTTCACCGGACGACAGAACACCCCTTGCGCGTCGAGGTACTCGGTGATCTGCCGCAGGGCGTCGGGGTCACCGGCGAGGACGGTGGCACGCGGGGCGTTCTCCGCCGCGACGCACACCAGGTCGCGGTGGCCCGCCACCACCTCGGCGGCCTCCTCCGCCGAGAGGTCGACGGCGAGCATGGCCCCTTGCCCGGACAGCCGCTGCATCAGGGTGCTGCGCCGGCAGATGACCGCGGCCGCCTCGCGCAGCGACAGCGCCCCGCACACGTATGCGGCAGCCGCCTCGCCCATACTGTGCCCCAGACACAGGTCTGGCGTGATCCCCCTTTCCGCGAGATACGCCGCGAGCGACACCTCCATGGCCCACAGCAGCGGCTGCACCACGGCGACGTCACCCGGCAGGTCCTGGTCGGAGGTGGCGAGCAACTCGAGGACCGACCAGCCGAGTTCCTCCCGGACCGCCGCGTCGCACTCCGTCATGGTGCGGCGGAACGCCGTGTCGTCGGCGAGCAGACCGCGTCCCATGCCGAGCCACTGCGAGCCCTGGCCGGGAAAGACGAAGGCGATCCGTCGGTCTGGGCCGAAGCAGGCCTCGCCGAAGCCGCCTTGCGGGGTCTCCTGCCCTTCGGCCAGCACGCGCAGCGCATCGGCGAGTTCGTCATGGGTGCGGCCCACCGCCCACAGCCGGTAGGGGTGGTGGTCCCGGCGCGTGGCCGCGGCGTGGCACAGGGCCCGCAGCGGGACCGCGCGCCCTGGCCCCGCGGGCGACAGGTGGTCCGCGTAGCGCCTGGCGAGGCGGCGCAGCGCCGGCTCGGTGCGGGCGCTGAGCACCAGCAGCTCGGGGCCGTCCCCGGCGGACGGGACGGGCGGTTCGGGCGCGGGGCCGGGAGCGTACTCACCGACGATCACATGGGCGTTGACGCCGGAGAGCCCGAAGGAGCTGACCCCGAGCAGGGCGTTGGGGCCGGCGGGTTCCAGCGGGGTGTTCCGGGAGACGCACTCGACGGGGAAGTCCGCGTCGGCCAGCAGGGGATGCGGCGTGCGGTGGTGCAGGGACGCGGGGATGGTCCGGTGCCGGGCCACGAGTACCGCCTTGATCAGCCCGGCGATACCGGCCGCGGCCTCGGCGTGGCCGATGTTGCTCTTGACCGTCCCTACACGCAGCCTGCGCGCCGTGGCCCCGCCCTCAGGACCGTCCTCCCGCAAAGCCTGTGCGAGGGAGCGCAGTTCGACCTCGTCACCGACCCGGGTCCCGGTGCCGTGCGCCTCCACGTAGTCCAGCTGCGCCGGCGTGATGCCCGCGCTGCGGCAGGCGGTACGGACCATGGCGACCTGGCCGGACACGGCGGGCTGCAGCAGCAGGCCACTGCCCCGGCCGTCGTTGGTGACCGCGCTGCCCCGCAGGACCGCCAGGACCGGGTCCCCGTCCCGCACCGCGTCCGGCAGCCGCTTGAGCAGCACGGCCCCGACGCCCTCGCTGCGCACGAAGCCGTCGGCGGAGCTGTCGCCGAACTTGCACCGGCCCTCCGGGGAGAGCATGGCGCCCTGCGAGTAGATGACGGAGTCGGACACGGAGAGCACGGCGTTGACCCCGGCAGCGACGGCGAGGTCGCACTCCCCCGTCAGCAGGCTCTGCCGGGCGAGATGCACGGCCACGAGCGACGAGGAGCATGCCGTGTCCACGGTCAGGCTCGGCCCGTGCAGGTCGAGGGCGTACGAGATCCTTCCGGAGGTCATCGCCCGCAACTGGCTGCCCACCATGCCGTGGACGTCCTTGATGGCGTTGGCGCCGGCCACGTCCGCATACTCCGCCGTGGCCTGTCCGACGAAGACTCCGGAGCGGCTCCCGGCGAGTGCGGAGGGGACGATGCCCGCGCTCTCCAGCGACTCCCACACGACCTTGAGCAGGACGCGCTGCTGCGGGTCCATGTCCAGCGCCTCACGCGGGGCGATGCCGAAGAACCCCGCGTCGAAGCCGTAGAGGTCGTCGATGAAACCCCCGTGCCGGGAAACGGTCCTGCCCGGTTCGCCCGGGTGCGGTGCGTAGTGCGGGCGCGGGTCGAACCTGTCCGCGGGGATGGGCGTGACGGCGTCGACGTTCCCCTCCAGCAGGCGCCAGTACGCGTCGACGCCGCTCGCCCCCGGGAACCTGCACCCCATACCGACGATCGCGATGTCGGGTACGCCGGGTATGCCGCCTTGCTGCATGAGACCCCTCTGCTTCGATGCCGATACAAAGTTACATACGAGGTCAACTTTGCCTCGCAGTCCTGCGTGCACGCATCGTATCCAGAGTCGATCTTGAGAAGAGTCCTGCCTGCTCACAGCAGGTGAACTCACCGGGAACCAGGAGTGACATCCACCACTTCCCGATCGACTCAGAATGCATTAATGAACCACAGTTCATTAATGTACTGCTATACATATGGGTGGCCGGGTCCATGGAAAGACCTCAGGACGACGACCCGGGCACGAGAAGAGGAGTCGGGATGATCGCCAAGGTGCTAGGGCCGCTGCAGGTCACGCTCAACGGCACGTCGGTGGTCCCGACTGCCCTCAAGGCCAGGAAGCTGTTGGCGGTACTGATCCTCAACCGGGGGCGGGTCGTCCAGCGCGCCACCATCGAGCGTGAACTCTGGGGCGACGACGCACCGATGAGTGCCTCCACCGGCATCCAGAACTGCATCATGCAGATCCGCAAGAGCCTCGGCTGCGCCGGAGGCCGCGGCCCGTACCGGGCCCTGCCCAAGGAGACGCTGATCACGGAGCCCACCGGGTACCGGCTCGAGGTCCCGGGTGAGCAGTTCGACATCTCCTGCTACCGCGCGCTCGTCGCCACCGCCGCCGAAGCCCAGGAGCAGGGTGACCTCACGCAGGCCTCGGCGCAGCTCAACAACGCCCTGAGCCTGTGGCGGGACGCCCCTCTGTCCGACATCCCGGTCGGTGCCGTGCTGCAGTCCCATGTGCTGCGTCTGGCCGAGGACCGCAAGTCGGTCCTCAGTCAGCGTCTCGCCCTCGACCTGAAGCTGCGGCGGTACTCCGAAGTCCTGGGTGAACTCCGTGCGTTGACGGCGCTCCACCCCTACGACGAGGTGCTGCACGAGTACCTGATGCTGGCGCTGTACCTGTCGGGCCGCCGCAATGACGCGCTCGCCGCCTACCAGGACGTACGCAACGCCCTGGCGGCCGGCACGGGTCTCGAACCGGCACCGCGCCTGCAGAGCCTGCAACGCCGCATCCTGAACGCCGACGACACCCTGGAGCTGGGCTTCGTGGGCAGGCCCGCCGAGCTGGCCCGGCGCTGAGGCGGGGCCGTTTCGCCAGGCGCCTGCCCACGAGCGGATCGTCCTCCCCGGCCGGCCCGGTCAGCGGCACCGCGAGCCACAGCGGCTCCATCCACGGCAACAGACCCTGGATGGGCGCCAGATCATGCGCCACAATCCGGCGATCCGCGCGCCGCGGCAACCCGGCTCGCGGATTCGCGCGGCCATTCGGGAGAGAAGAGCCCAGGATTTCGTCCGGCTTTCGCGCGCCTTTCACGCCGGACGACGAAAATACAGAACCAACTCACGCCCGATTCAAACGCTCCCGGACAAGTACGCCCGAGCGGACGTGAGTTGAAAGCACGTCACTACCGGCACCGGCCGAGCCCCGCGGGCGGGCAGCGCACCCCTCGCGGCGCCCGCCGACCAGCCTCACCGGAGTTGCGCACCGCTGCCCGGCGCAGGCGGCATGCGGCTGCCGACCGGTCCGGCCGACGCCCGCCCCGCCCTCGTCCTCATCCCGCCCCGCGGCCACGGGGCCGCGGCGTCTTCCTGCCGGTCGCCGGCGACCTGGTGCGCGCGCTGCCGGGTCTGCACGTCCGGGCCGTCGACCACCGCCGGCAGGAGCAGGCCGGAGCTGGCCGACCTCGACGGGTTCGGCGGATACGGCGGATACGGCGGGTACGCCGGGTACGGGGGGTGCGGCGGGTTCGGCTGCGACGCCAACCGCATCAACCCCGACCCCGGCTGCCGCCTCCTCCCCGCACTCGCAGAGCGCCACCGCCGCGGACCGGGCGGCCCGCTCCCCCGGGCGCCCCCACCGGGACGCCCCCACCGTCCGCCCCAGAGGGAGGCCGCCCGCAACCCGCCGCGCGGGGACCGGAGCACCGGCGCCCGGCCCGTTCCGCCCCAAATGCCCGACCGGTGAATCGGTCCTATCGTGCAGGTATGGAGCATGCTCTCAGTCCCGCGACCCTCGCCGAGCTGCGCCGGCCCCGGCCCTACCCGGCCGTGTCCGTGCTGACGCCGACCCACCGCCGCAAACCCGACAACGCCCAGGACGCCGTCAGGCTGCGCAATGTGGTCGCCGAGGCGAAGAAGCGGCTGGAGGCCGATCCCGCCGTCACCCGAGAACGTCGTACGGACGTCGTCGAACAGCTCGACCAGGCCCTCGCCGAGGTCGACCTCGCGCACGCGGAGGACGGCCTGGCGATCTTCGCGGCCCCCGGCGAGCACCAGGTCTGGACGCTGGCCCGGGCGGTGCCGGAGCGGGTGGTGGTCTCGGACACCTTCCTGACCCGCAATCTCGTGGCCGCTCAGGCCTCCGAGCGGCCGTTCTGGGTGCTGTCGGTCTCCGCCGACCGGATCACGCTCTGGAACGGCGGCCCCGAACGCGTCGTCGAGAGTAACGCCGGCGGCTTCCCGATGACCCGCAGCCTGGACGACCCCGATCCGGAACGGCAGGAACGGGTCGGCGACCTGCCAAGCACCTTCCGCGACGAGCAGGCCCGGCACTTCCTGCGCGACGCGGACACCGCCGTGAGCGCGCTCCTGCGCGAGCATCCGCGCACGCTGTACGTCACCGGGGAGACCGCCGCGCTGTCCCTCGTCGACGAGATCGGCACCGTCACCAGGAACGCCGAACATCTCGCCCACGGCGGCCTCGCCCACGCCTCCCCCGACGCCGTGTGGCAGGCGGTCCGCCCCCTCGTCGCCGCCCACGACCGGAAGGTCGCCGACGGCGTGGCCGCGGAACTCGAGAACGCCCGCGGACGGAAGGACTTCGCCGCCGGCCTCGACGAACTGTGGCGCAGCGCGACCGAGGGCCGGGTGCGGATGCTGGCCGTCGAGGAGAACTACCGCGCCACGGTGCGTGACGACGGCGACCATCTCGTCCCGGCCGACAGCGGCGATCTCGACGCCCGCGACGATATCGTCGACGAGATCGTCGAGCAGTGTCTGGAGACCGGCGCCGAGGTGCGCTTCCTCACCGACGGCGCGCTCGCCGACAGCGAACGGATCGCCGGGGTGCTGCGCTACTGACGTACGGCCGACAATCCGACCGAAGGATCGGGTCGTCGGTGTGAGGGGTGCGGAGCACATGAGTGGACTACTGGGTGTGGCGGTCCTGGGTGCGGGCCACATGGGAGCCGACCACATACGGCGGCTCGACCGTGTGGTGAGCGGCGCCCGGGTCGCCGCGGTGGCGGACCCGGAGACCGGGCGGGCCAAGGACGCGGTGGCGGGCATCGACGGCGTCTTCGTGCACGCGGACGTCACCGCCGCGCTCGACGCGCCCGGCGTCGAGGCGGTACTGATCGCGTCGCCCGGCCCCGCGCACGAGGAGGCGCTGCTCGCGGCCTTCGAACGCGGACTGCCGGTGCTGTGCGAGAAGCCGCTGACGCCGGAGCCGGCCGGGGCGCTGCGGGTGGTGGAGGCCGAGGCGCGGCTCGGCCGGCGGCTCGCGCAGGTCGGTTTCATGCGCCGCTACGACGCCGAGTACCGGCGCCTCAAGTCCCTGCTGGACAGCGGGCGGCTGGGGCGGCCGCTGATGCTGCACTGCACCCACCGCAACGTCGCGTCGCCGCCCGGTTTCACCACCGCGATGCTGATCGACAGCTCCGTCTCGCACGAGATCGACGCGGCGCGCTGGCTGCTGGGGCAGGAGCTCACGGCCGTGACCGTGCTGCGGCCGCGGTCGTCCTCGCACGCTCCCGGCGGGCTCGCCGACCCGCAGTTCGTCCTGTTCGAGACCTCGTGTGGGGCGCTGGTGGACGTGGAGATCTTCGTCAACTGCGGCTTCGGCTACCAGGTGCGGTGCGAAGCGGTCTGCGAGGCCGGCAGCGCGCGGATCGGCGACGACCACACGATGGTCGTGACCGGCGCGGGCGGTGCGTACGAGGATGTGGCGCAGGACTATCTCGTGCGGTTCGCCGGCGCCTACGACCGTGAGGTCCAGGCCTGGGTGGACGCCGTCCGGAAGGGCCGGGTGGCCGGCCCCAGCGCCTGGGACGGCTACGCGGCGGCGGCCGTCGCCGAGGCGGGCGTCCGCGCGCAGGAGTGCGGCACCCGGGTGGCCGTCGATCTGGCCCCGCGTCCCGGTCTCTACGGCTGACGGGGCACCGTGGAGGGCCTGCGCCGTGGCGGTCCTGGAACGCCGACCCGGGGGGCGTGGCCCGCCCGGACGCTCTCGCACAGATGACTCTCGAACAGGCGATGGAGCGAGGTGTTCACGCACCTCACGCGACCGTCAAGTCGCGTAAGCTGCCTACGACTTGGGTCCAGAGAGTGGTACGTCATCAGGTGCAGGGGCAGCGGCCGGGAGGACGGCGGCATATGCCTGCTGCACGACCGCACCGCGTGTTGCCAAATCCCTTACAGGGCGTCGCGCGCTGTGCGACAGTCGTGATGGTCCTGCCGTCGCCCGTGGTCGTACCGTCCCCCCATCGGAGTGCGTCATGCCCCCCCATCTCTCTGCGGACAGCCCCGCCGCCCAGCCGCCTCCGAGCGGCACGGTCGACGCGCTCATCTCGCAGACGCGGCGGCTGCGCGGGGAGATGGACGCCGTCCGGCGTGACGCACCCGTCGACGGCACCGATCCCCAGGTCCGCTGGCAGCGTGCCCTGTGCGACCTGGCGATGCACCAACTGAACGATCTCGACGAGCACTTGGCGCAGCTGCGCGACGGGCCGCCACCCGTCCCCGCCGAGCCGCAGGCCACCCCGGCCCCGCCCACCGCGCCGCGGCGCGGTTCCCTGCTCAGCCGGGTGGGCAGCGCCGAATGGAATCTGCTGACGGACGAGGCGAGCTGGTCCGGAGAGCTCTACCAGATCCTCGGCCGCGACCCCGAGGCTCCCCCGCTCACTCTCGACGAACTCCCGGCCCTCGTGCACGACGAGGACCGGTCGATGCTGACGTCGATGGTGACCGACTGCCTCATCGACGCGAAACCCATCGACGGGGAGTTCCGCATCCGGCGCACCGACGGCGCTGTGCGGACCGTGCACATGATGGGCGAGCCCGTGCTCCACACCGACGGGAGCACCGCCTCGATGTGGGCCGTGCTGCGGGACGTCAGCGAGCTGCGCAGAAGCCAGCGCACGGTGAGCGACACCCGTGACTCGCTGCAGCGCCAGCGGCACTTCGCCCAGACCGAGCGCCGACTCGCGGCCGAACTGCAGGAGGCGGTGCTGCCGCCGTGGCGCGGCTGCCTGCGGCTGCCGAACCAGGGACCCGAGACGCTCGACCTCGCCGCACGGCATCTGCCGTCCACGAGAACCCTGATCGGCGGCGACTGGTACGACGCCCTCGAACTGCCCGGCGGCGAGAGCCTGTTGAGCGTCGGCGACCTCACGGGACACGGAGTAGCCGCGGCCTCGGGCACGGCAACCCTGCTCGGCGCCCTGCGCGGCATGGCGATGGCCGGTACCCGGCCCGGGCAACTCCTGTCCTGGCTCAGCCAGTTACTGGACGTCACCGTCCAGCCCGCACTCGGCAGCGCGGTCTGCTGCCGCTACCGGCCCGAGACCCGCACCCTGACGTGGGCGCAGGCAGGACACCCCGCCCCGCTGCTGTTCCGCAACGGAACGGGGTGCGTCCTCACGGCACCCGACGGCGTGCTGCTCGGTGCGACCCCGGGCGCCGTCTACGGGCAGGCCGAGGAGACCCTCGAAGAGGGCGACCTGCTGCTCCTGCACACCGACGGACTGGTACCGGGACACAGCGGAACGGCCGCCGTGCGAAGACTGCTCGACCTGGCCCCGCGCCTGTGCGGAGCCCGTACGGCCCAGGACTGCCTCCGGGCGATCGTCGAGGAGTGCGGCGAGGCCGAACGCGAGGACGACGCCTGCGTGCTCGTCGCCAGAGTGGTGTCCTGACCCCGGCGGGTCACGCCCGGGAGCTGTTGCCTCCCCGCGGCTTCAAGGTGCCCTTGGGCATGGACAGTTTGATCTCCTCACGCAGGTCGTGGATCTTCGGGTAGCTGGAGTACTGCCCGGTGAGCCGGTACATCTCGCGCAGCCGGTCCCAGGTGCGCTGGGAGGAGTTGGCCCCCATCGACGTCAGAGCCAGCCGTGCGTAGCGGTCGGCCTGCTCCGGGTCGTCCGCGATGAAGCAGGCGGACGCCAGGGAGATGTGGTCGAAGATCTTCGAGCGCTCGCGGCCCGTCCCGCGCAGTTCGAGCGCCTCCTTCGCGTGCCGCTGCGCGGTGGTGGCGGCGGCGGGCTCGTGCTCCGCGAGGGTGCGGTAGGCGAGGGCCTGCATCCCGTGCATGTCCGCCTCGTCGAACATCTGCATCCAGCTCGGGGGCGGCACGTCACCGCGGTCGGAGACGAAGAGGTCCTCCGCCTCGCCGAGGGTGCGCCGCATGGCCTGGCCCTTGCCCATCGAGGCCTGCGCCCAGGCCTCGATGGTGTAGAGCATGGCCTGGGTGCGCGGCAGCACCTCGTCGCCCGACCCGGACTTGGCGAGCTTCATGAGGTCGAGTGCGTCGTCGGGGCGGCCCAGGTGCACCATCTGGCGGGCCGCCCGGGAGAGCGCCTCGCCGGCCCGGGGCCGGTCGCCGCCCTCGCGGGCCGCGTGGGCGGCGATGATGAAGTACTTCTGCGCCGTGGGCTCCAGGCCGACGTCGTGCGACATCCAGCCCGCGAGGACGGCGAGGTTGGCGGCGACGCCCCACAGGCGCCGCTGCAGATGGTCGGGGTGCCGGTAGGAGAGCATGCCTCCCACTTCGTTGAGCTGGCCCACCACGGCCTTGCGCTGCAGCCCGCCGCCGCGGGCCGCGTCCCAGGCCCGGAACACCTCGACCGAGCGCTCCAGTTCCTCGATCTCCTGGGACCCGATGGGGGCGGCCTCGTAGCGGTCGTACCCGGCGGGGTCGGCGTGCAGGGGGTGGTCGAGTTCCGGTGCGTCGGCGGAGAGGGCCGGATCGGTGTGCAGCCAGTCATGCATGGCACTGCTGAGTGCGGATCCCGCGGCGAGCGCGGCACCCGCGCCCACCAAGCCGCGTCGGTTGAGCATGAGGTCCATTCCCGTGAATTCGGTGAGGACCGCGGCCGTTCGGTCGGGCGCCCACGGCACTCCGTCGGGACCTTCCACGCTCCCGTCGCCCTGCCGTTTCCCTGCGCGCCCGTGCCGGACCAGGCCAAGGTCCTCGATGGTCACGACACGGCCGAGTCGCTCGGTGAACAGCGCCGCCAGCACCCGCGGTACCGGATCGCGCGGGATCTCTCCCATGTCGATCCAACGCCGCACCCGTGAGGTGTCGGTCGCCAGTTGGGGGTGGCCCATGGCCGCCGCCTGCCGGTTGACCAGCCTCGCGAGTTCGCCCTTGGACCAGCCGGCCAGGCCGAACAGGTCCGACAGGCGGGTGTTGGGTTGTCCGTTCACGTCAAGCCCCCAGGTTCTCGGCTGAAATCGACAGTAACCGCCTGTCAGTTGCTGAGCGACTATTCGCCAGGGTTCGCCAGGGTGCGCCAGATGGTGTGCCAGTGACCCCCGGGTGTCAGGTAGGAACGCGCCACCCCGACCCGGTTGCCGCTGGGGCACTCCCCAGGGTGCACCAGGGCCGCCGGGCGGGCAGCGCGGCAATTCGCAGGCACACGAAGGGATCTGTTTCGCCCATGTACACAGCATCGTCCTCCGTGTCCGCTCCGCCCCGGTCGCTTCACTCCCGCCCGGCGGGCAGCGGCCCCTACCTCGACCCGGCGCGCCAGGCGGCGGCTCCCGTGCTCGGCGCCGGCCGGACGCGGCGCGCACCGGGGCTCGGCCCCCAACCGCTCAGCGGACGACTCGACCTGTCCGGTCCCCAGGGCGCGCAGCTGCGCACGGCGATCGCGTCGGTGCACCGGATCTGTCCGGAGTTCGCGCCGGTGCAGGTGCTGCGCCGCAGCGGGCGTTCCGTGCTCCTGGTCGGTACGACCGGTCGCAGCACCGCCGTCGCCAAGTGCTTACTGGACCACTCCCCGATCTGGACGGAGCGGTTCCAGCACGAAATAGCTGCTTACCGCTCGTTCGTCCGGCACCGGCCGCCGGTCCGGGTGCCCCGGCTGATCGCGGCGGACCCGGACAACTGCACGCTGGTCGTCGAGCGGATGCCCGGACGGGTCGCCGCGCTCCAGCGGCACCCGGTCGAGACCCCGCCCCGCGCGGACATCCGGGCGGCGCTGAGTGCGATCTGCCGGCTGAACGCGTGGCGGCCGCCGGCGGGCACCTTCCATGCCCCGCTGGACTACGCGGAGCGGATCTCCCGCTTCCATGAGCTGGGTCTGCTCACCGACCGGGACATGGGGGACCTGCAGAAGCTCCTGCACGGCATCGCGCACTCCACGGGACGCCACGGCATGGGCCAGTTCTGCCACGGCGACGCCCTCCTGTCGAACATCCTGCTCTCGCCGGCCGGTCCGGTGCTGGTGGACTGGGAGCACGCGGGCTGGTATCTGCCGGGGTACGACCTGGCGACGCTGTGGGCGGTCCTCGGTGACGCTCCCATGGCCCGGCGGCAGATCAGCCAGTTCGCCCAGTCGGCGGGGCCCGCGGCGCGCGATGCCTTCCTGGTCAACCTGATGCTGGTGCTGACCCGCGAGATCCGCACCTACGAGACGGCCGTGCAGCGTTCGATGCACGACACGACCCCGGCGGCACCGGGACCGGCCCATTCGGGTGCTGCGCCGTCCGGCGAGGAACAGCGGCTGCTGCTGAGGCGGCTGCACGACGACTGCCAGATGGCCCGCAAGGCCGTTCGAGCGGCGGTCGGCACTCGCTGACGGGGATGGCGGTCCGCGGTGCGCCCGGGACATCGGCGCACCGCGGGCCTTCGTCATGTCCGGGGCCGTGTGCGCGGGCCAGTGGTCCATTCCACTGACGCCCCGCAGGCCGCCCCACCGCCGCCACGAAACCCCCTCGACCGCCGCTGACATGGGAAATGCCGTCCTCCTGGGCATGATTGACGGATCGTCGGGGAGCGGGTACCACTGACGCACGTCGGGCCCGCCCCACCCACCGCGCCCGACCGTCCCAGGAGGCCGCTTTGCGAGGAACCGCCACCGACCCCAACGCCCCTGGCGTATCAGGACGCGCGCGCAGGACGGCGGTCGCGGTCGCCTCGGCCGCCCTGCTGCTGCCCCTGCTCGGCGCCGCCCCGTCCGGCACCCCGGCAACACCTGCGTCCTCCGGGAGCCTGCGGAGCGCCTTCGCCGCCGCGGCGGCCGAGTACCGGGTGCCGCAGAGCGTGCTGCTCGGCGTCTCCTACCTCCAGTCCCGCTGGGACACGCACGACGGAGCACCGAGCGTCTCGGGCGGCTACGGCCCGATGCACCTCACGGATGCCCGCACCGCGCTCGCCGAGACCGCGCGGCGGCACCACTCCGAAGGCACGGAGGACGCCCGCGGCGACAGTTCGCGTGCGCCCCTGCTGCCCGACACGAGGGTGCCCGCGAGCACCGAACTGCCCGCCCGCCTCAAGACACTGGCCAAGGCGTCCGAGCTGACCGGCCTCCCGGCCGAGCGGCTCCGTTCCGACGCGGCCGCCAACGTGGCGGGCGGCGCCGCGCTGCTCGCCGCCGCCCAGCGGCAGCTGGGTGAGCCGCTGAGCGCGGACCCGGCCGACTGGTACGGCGCGGTGGCCCGCTTCTCGGCCGCGGACGACACCGCGACGGCCGCGGCCTACGCCGACGACGTGTACGACGTCATCCACGAGGGCGCGCGGCGCACCACCGACACCGGGGAGAGCGTGACGCTGGCCGCCGACCCGGCGCTGCGGCCCGACACTGCACAGTTGCGGGCCGCCGGCCTGCGCACCGTCTCCGCGGACGGCACGGAATGCCCGTCGACGGTGTCCTGCGAGTGGATCCCCGCGCCGTACGAGGAGTTCGGCGACGGCGACTACGGCAATCACGATCTGGGGGACCGGCCGGCGTCCCAGCGCATCGAGTACATCGTCGTCCACGACACGGAAGGCGCCTGGGACGGCGTCCTCACCATGGTCCAGGACCCCACCTACGTGTCCTGGAACTACACGCTGCGCTCGACCGACGGTCACATCGCCCAGCACGTGAAGGCCGAGGACGTCGCCTGGCACGCGGGCAACTGGTTCGTGAACGCCAAGTCGATCGGCCTGGAGCACGAGGGGTTCCTCGCCTCGCCGGACGCCTGGTACACGGAGGCGATGTACCGCGCGTCGGCGCGGCTGGTGACGTATCTCGCCAGGAAGTACGACATCCCGCTGGACCGCCAGCACATCCTCGGGCACGACAACGTGCCCGGTCCCACGGCGTCGACCGTCCCCGGCATGCACACGGACCCCGGCCCCTACTGGGACTGGCAGCACTACTTCGCGCTGATGGGCCGGCCCTTCCACCGCACGGCCAAGGCCGATGCCGGGCTGGTGACCGTGCTGCCGAAGTACGACAGGCACCAGCCGGTGTACACGGGCTGCGTCACGAAGGGCGAGCCCTGCGCGGCCCACGGCTCCAGCGAGGTACGCCTCCACAGCCTGCCGGACGAGACCTCGCCGCTGATCAAGGACATCGGTCTGCGTCCCGGTGGAGGCGACTCGACGACCGACGTGAACGACATCGGCTCACGGGTCTCCACCGGCCAGCGGTACGCGGTGGCCGGCCGTGACGGTGACTGGACGGCGATCTGGTACCTGGGGCAGAAGGCCTGGTTCAAGAACCCGAGGAAGCAGCCCACGGCGGTTCCCGCCTCGGGCCGGGTGGCCACGCCCAGGGCCGGGCTCACGGAGGTTCCCGTCTACGGGCGCGCGTACCCGGAGAAGGAGGCCTATCCGGCGGGCGTGCCCGTCCAGGCCGTCTCCCCGCTGCCGTACAGGCTCCTCGCGGGCCAGCGCTACGCGGTCGGCGGCAGGGTGGCCGGGGAGTACTTCTACGCGCCGACCTTCGACACGGCCCCGCACCGGGTCGTCATCGGCAAGGACATGTACTACGAGATCCAGTTCGGCCACCGGGTGGCGTTCGTCCGGGCGGCGGACGTGGAGGTGGTGGGCTCGGCGTCGTAGTGGCACCGTGCGCGAGTGGGGCCGGGACCGCGTCGGCGCGGTGCCGGCCCCACTCGCGGGTGCCGATGGTGGGAGACTGCCCTGCGGGGGCTCAGCCCTGCTGGAAGAGTTCCGCGGGGAGGGGCTTCAGCAGCGCGTACAGGTCGTCGGTGATGGGCCGGTCCCAGGCGGCGATGGTCACCAGGACCTTGTCGCTGCGGTCGAACTGGACGCAGGAGATGCGGCTCTCGGAGAGCTTGAGGCGGCGCACGATCAGCAGGTTGTCCCCCTGCATCACCGGCATGTCCTCGGTCCCGACGACCGTGACCTCCTCCTCGTTCTCCAGCGCGAGGAGCAGCTGGGCGACCTCGAAGGGGACCTCGTCCTCGGCGATGTCACGGGCCGGGGAGCCCTCCGGCAGATTGCCGATGATCATCGCGGGGCCGCGCCCGCCGAACAGGTCGTAGCGCAGGAAGACGCCCTGGCAGCTGCCGTCGGGGGCGGGAAGCAGGCCCGCGCCGAGATTGCCCGGCCAGTCGCCCGGGTCCATGGCCAGAACATCGAAGTCGGGCCCGGCGGGTGTGGCGCTGCGGCGGCGGAGGAAGGACATGCCGCCATGGTACGTGCCCGGGCGGGTGCCGGGCCCTGCGGGCGCCGGCACCGGGCGTCCCTGGCGCTCCCCGGATCGGCGGCGTCCTGTGCCGCCCGCCTGTCACCGCGTGCAGCCGCCGCGTCGCGTGACCCGCGGCCGTATCGGCGTGTGCTCAGGAGTGCCTCCGCGGGCCGGGGCCCCCTCCCGGGCGGCGGGAGGGGGCGGCTGGCCGGCTCCGCGGGCGGCCCGTGCTCAGGTGAGGTCGAACTCCCCTTCACGGGCTCCGGAGACGAAGGCGCCCCATTCCGCGGGCGTGAAGATCAGTGAAGGGCTCTGCGGGCGGCCGCTGTTGCGCATCGCGATGAAGCCTTCGACAAAAGCGATCTGGACGTCTCCCCGTCCTCGGCTGCTGGACTGCCACTCCGCCTCGCTGAGATCCAGCTCCGGCTTGTCCCAGCTCGCGAGCGGGTGCTGCTCGATGGTGCTTTCGGCCACGTCCGTGCTCCTCCCGGTTCGTCGTCCGCCGCCAGCCTAGCGAGCGGTTCCGGCGGCGGACAGGCCACGTCGGAGGGACGGCGTCAGGAGAGAGGCGGCGCGGACCCGACCAGCCACATCGAGAAGAACTGGGATCCGCCTCCGTAGGCGTGCCCCAGCACCCGGCGGGCCCCCTCCACCTGGTGCTCCCCTGCCTGCCCGCGCACCTGGAGTGCCGCCTCCGCGAAGCGGATCATGCCGGAGGCGCCGATCGGATTGGTGGAGAGCACCCCGCCCGACATGTTGACGGGCAGGTCGCCGTCCAGTTCCGTCACGCCGGACTCGGTGAGCTTCCAGCCCTCCCCCTCGGCGGCGAACCCGAGGTTCTCCAGCCACATCGGTTCGTACCAGGAGAAGGGGACGTACATCTCGACGGCGTCGATCTCCCGGCGCGGGTCCGCGATGCCCGCCTGCCGGTAGACGTCGGCCGCGCAGTCCTTGCCTGCCTGCGGGGACACGAAGTCCTTGCCGGCGAAGAGAGTCGGTTCGCTGCGCATCGCACCGCCGTGCAGCCAGGCCGGCGGCCGGGGCGAACGGGCCGCGCCGGCACGGTCGGTGAGGATCATCGCGCACGCCCCGTCGGAGGACGGGCAGGTCTCCGAGTAGCGGATCGGGTCCCACAGCATGGGCGAGGCCTGGACCTTCTCCAGGGTGATGTCGTGCTCGTGCAGGTGCGCGTAGGGGTTCTTCAACGCGTTGCGGCGGTCCTTGTAGGCGACGAGCGAGCCGACAGTGTCGGGGGCGCCGGTGCGCCGCATGTACGCGCGGATGTGCGGGGCGAAGAATCCGCCCGCCCCGGCCAGCAGTGGCTGCTGGAAGGGGATCGGCAGCGACAGGCCCCACATGGCGTTCGATTCGGACTGTTTCTCGTAGGCCAGGGTCAGGACGGTGCCGTGGACCCGGCCGGCGACGAGGTTCGTGGCGACGAGTGCTGTCGATCCGCCCACGGAGCCTGCCGTGTGCACCCGCAGCATCGGCTTGCCGACGGCGCCGAGCGCGTCGGCGAGGTACAGCTCGGGCATCATCACGCCCTCGAAGAAGTCGGGGGCCTTGCCGATCACGACGGCGTCGATGTCGGCCCAGGTCAGCTCGGCGTCGTCGAGCGCCCGCCGCGCGGCCTCCCGGACCAGGCCGGCCTGGGACACGTCCCGCCGGGCGGCCACGTGCTTGGTCTGGCCGATGCCTACGACGGCCACGGGCTCCTTGCTCATCGGGGATCCCCTTCGAGGACGGCGACCAGGTTCTGCTGGAGGCAGGGCCCGGACGTGGCGTGGGCGAGCGCCCGGTCGGACTCCCCGCGGTGGACGCGGACGGCGGCCTCGCCGATGCGGATGAGCCCGGCCGCCATGACGGGATTGGCGGCGAGTGCGCCCCCGGACGGGTTCACCGTGACGTCCTCGCCGAGCCGCAGCGCCTTGCGCAGGACCACCTCCTGGGTGGTGAACGGCGCGTGCAACTCAGCTGTGTCGACGGGCCGTTCGAAGGCTCCGGCCCGCTCGGCGGCGAGCCGCGCCGACGGCGAGTCGGTCAGGTCGCGCACCCCGAGTGCGTGGGCCTCGATTCGGTGGTCGATGCCGCGGATCCAGGCGGGCCGCTCGCAGAGCTCGCGGGCCCGCTCCCCGGCGGCGAGGATCACGGCCGCGGCTCCGTCACCGACGGGCGGGCAGTCACCGGTCCGCAGCGGCCGTACGACGTAGTCGCCGTGCGGCACCGAACCCCTGAGCTGGGCATGGGAGTTGGCGGTCGCCGACGCGCGGCTGCGGGACGCGACACCGGCGAGCGCGGCTTCGTCGGTCTCCCCCGCGTCGATGAGCGCCCGCGCCTGGAGCGCGGCGAGGGCGACCGAGTCCGGCCACAGGGGCGCCACGTAGTACGGGTCGAGCTGCCGGGTCAGGACGTCGCGTACGGAGCCGGGTGACGACTTCCCGAACCCGTACACGAGCGCGGTGTCGGCGTCGCCGGTCAGCAGCTTGGTCCATGCCTCGTACAGCGCCCATGCGCCGTCCATCTCCACGTGCGACTCGGAGATCGGCGGCCAGGCGCCCACCCCGTCGAGCGCCATGGTGAAGGAGAAGGCGCGGCCCGCGAGGTAGTCCGAGGAGCCGGAACAGGTGAAGTCGATGTCGCCGGTCCTCAGTCCGGTGCGGTCGAGGACGTCGTGGAGGACCGGGATGAGCATCTCGACCTCGGAGAGCTCCTCGCTGGTGCGCCGGTGGACGGTCTGCCCGAAGGCGACCACGGCGATCTCCCGCATCACAGCAGCTCCTTGTACGCCTCGTAGTCCGCGTCGGGCTCGCCGGTGGGCCGGTAGTGGTCGGGGTAGCGGCCGCCCTCCGTCCACACCGGTTGGACCCGCAGCCCCATGCGCACCTGGTCGTAGGGGATGCCGCCGATGCGCCCGTGCAGCGCGAGGTCGGCGCCGTCGAGGGCGATGTGCCCGTAGACGTAAGGGACTTCGATGTCGAGGTTCTTCGCCTTGATGTTGACGATGCAGTACGTGGTGAGCGTGCCTCGGGGGCCCGTCTCGACCTGTTCCGACGTCGCGACCCCGCAGGTGGGGCACGCGCCCCTGGGCGGGACGTACACCTTGCGGCAGGAGGGGCAGCGCTCGCCGACCGTCCGCCGCCCGGAAAGGGCGTTGATGTAGGCGGACTGGGCACGGCCGGGCGAGTAGACGTAGTCCAGGCGGGCCGGGGCGACGATGCCGGTCACCATGTCGTCGAAGCGGCCTTCGTGGGCGCGGAGTTCGGACGGCTCGCCGGGACCGTCGGCGGCGTCCGTCCCGTCGTGCGGTTCGAAACAGGCGATGTCCGTGATGGCGCCGGACCGTTCCCCGGCCCAGCGGACGCGGACGCGCATGCCGGTGTGCACGGCGTCGGGGCCCGGTGCGTCGAGCGCGTGCAGGAGGGCGGTGTCCGCGCCGTCGAGCCGGACCAGCGCCCAGGCGAACGGGGTGTCCAGGGGCTGGCCGCGGCGTGGCGCGTGGTTCCAGGCCCAGGTGGTGACGGTGCCGGTGGGGGCGACCTCCACGAGGTCGCGTATCTCCTCGGCCGTCACGGGGTCGTACTCGACGGGTGGCACGAGGATCCTGCCGTCCGCGGTCCGCACACCGAGCACGACACGCTCGCGCAGGCCGGTGAGGAACGCGCTCTGGACGGGACCGAGCGAGCGGGTGAAGGGGAATTCGAGGACCAGGGGGGCTTTGAGGACTTCGGGCATCCGCAGGGCTCCTTCCGGGGGTCGGGCGCGCCGCGTTCTCCTGCCGGAGGTCAGGCGCGCCGGTAGACGGGCGGGCGCTTCTCGGCGAAGGCCCGGGAGCCCTCCTTGGCGTCGGCGGTGCCGAAGACCGGTTGGCCGCGGACGAGTTCGGCCGCGAGACCATCGGTCTCGCTCAGGTCGCCGCACTCGTACACGGACGCCTTCACGGCCTCGACGGCCAGCGGCCCGCAGGCGTTGATCCGCTCGGCGATCTCCAGGGCCCGCGCGAGCGCGGTCCCGTCGGGGACGACATGGCCGATCAGGCCGATGCCGGCGGCCTCCGGGGCCGTGTACGGGCGTCCCGTGAGCAGCATCTCCAGGGCGTGGGTGCGCGGGATCTGGCGCGGCAGACGGACGGTGGACCCGCCGATCGGGAACAGGCCGCGCCTGACCTCGAACAGCCCGAACGTGGCCGACTCGCCGGCCACCCGGATGTCGGTTCCCTGGAGGATCTCCGTGCCGCCCGCGACGCAGTGCCCCTCGACGGCGGCGATCACCGGTTTGCGGGGGCGGTGGTGGCGCAGCATCGCCTTCCAGTGGAGGTCCGGGTCCGCCGTCAGCCGGTCCCGGTACTGCTGCCCGTCCATCCCCTTGCCCGCCAGTGCCTTGAGGTCCATTCCGGCGCAGAACGCGCCGCCGGCCCCGGTGAGGACGATCGAGCGGACCGCGTCGTCCTCGTCGGCCTCCAGCCAGCCGTCGTACAGGCCGACCAGCATCGGCAGCGAGAGCGCGTTCTTGGCCTCGGGTCTGTTGAGCGTGAGCACCAGTGTGGCGCCCTCGCGCTGCACGGTGAGGTGTTCCGTCCCGCCCATTGCCGTCCTCCCGTCTCAGGAACGAGAACAGGTTGCAGGAGGCGCCGGGCCAGTACAAGAGTTTTCTGACAGTCAGTCAGATTTCTTCCGCTCCGGCCCTTCCCAGTTGGGTCCCCCTTTGCTCTGATGACCGTCGAGCCGACGGATACCGGTCGTGCCCGGGGTCAGGAGGAGCGGTGGAGTACAACCTTGCCGACCTGTTCGAGTCGGTCGTCGACGTGGTCCCGGGTCGCGAGGCCCTCGTGTACATCGACCACCCCGGTACCGGCGCCGAGCGGCGTCTGACCTACGCGGAGCTGGACGCCGCAGCGAACCGCGTCGCCCACCACCTGATGGACAGCGGCGTCCGCCCCGGGGAACACCTGGGACTCCACCTGTACAACGGGGTCGAGTACGTCCAGACCGTGCTGGCCTGCCTCAAGGCACGGATCGTGCCGGTCAATGTCAACTACCGTTACGTCCAGGATGAGTTGGCGTATCTCTACCGGGACGCGGATCTCGTGGCCCTGGTCTACGACGCGGAGTTCACCGACCGGGTGGCCGCGGCACTGCCCCGCACGCCGGCGCTGCGGCACCTCGTCCGGGTGGGCGGGACGGCACCCGGCGCCGCCCCCTCCCCAGGGGTGGACTTCACGGATGCCGAGGCCGCCGGCTCCCCGGAGCGGGGATTCCCGCCGCGCTCGGCGGACGACCAGTTCATCATCTACACGGGCGGCACGACCGGCATGCCCAAGGGGGTTATGTGGCGGCAGGAGGACCTGTTCTTCTCCGGTCTCGGCGGCGGCGCCCCGACGGGAGAGCCGGTCTCGGCACCGGAGGAACTCGCCGAGCGGGTCGCGGCGGGCGGCGAGGGCATCACGTTCTTCCCCACTCCCCCGCTGATGCACGGCACGTCCACCCTCACCGCGTTCATCGGGTTCAACTTCGGCCAACGCGTCGTGATCCACCGCAAGTTCGTGCCCGAGGAGGTCCTGCGCACCATCGAGAAGGAACGGGTCACCAGCGTGTCGCTGGTCGGCGACGCGATGCTGCGTCCGCTGATCGACGCGCTCGGCGGGCCCATGAAGGGCACCGACTGCTCCTCCCTGTTCAGCGTGTCCTCGTCCGGGGCGATCATGTCGGAGACGGTCCGCGAGCAGTTCCAGGCGCTCGTCCCGACCGTGCTGCTGCTGAACAACTTCGGGTCGTCGGAGTCCGGGTTCAACGGCACGGCGACACCCGACTCGGGCCCGGAGAAGGGCTTCCGGGTGCGCGTCAACTCGCGTACGCAGGTGGTGGATCCGGCCACGCGCGAGCCGGTCGCCGTCGGTGAGCCCGGACGCGTCGCGCAGCGCGGCCACGTGCCGCTCGGCTACTACAACGACCCGGAGAAGACCGCCGAGACGTTCTTCCACAAGGGCGGCGAGCGGTGGGTGCTCCTCGGCGACATGGCGACCGTCGACGAGGAGGGCGTCGTCACCGTCCTCGGCCGGGGCTCCCAGTGCATCAACACCGGCGGCGAGAAGGTTTATCCGGAGGAGGTCGAGCAGGCCCTCAAGTCCCACCCGGACGTCTACGACGCGCTGGTCGCCGGGGTGCCCGACGCGACGTGGGGCAATCACGTGGCCGCCGTGGTCCAGTTGCGCCGGGGTGCGGAGCGGCCGTCCCTCGAGGACATCCAGACGCACTGCCGCTCCCGGCTCGCGGGGTACAAGGTGCCGCGGCAGCTGGTGATCGCGGAGGCCATCCAGCGGTCGCCGAGCGGCAAGGCCGACTACCGGTGGGCACGCGGCGTCGCAGTGCGGGCGGACCGCTAGCGCCCGTTGCTCAAGTCATCTTGCTGCTTGATGATCCTGTCCGGTGGGAGGTGGAGATCCGGCAAATGGCCAGTGGGCCCGTACGGAAGGCGTTGGCCTTGGCCGTGGCGGCGGAAACTGCGCATCGCTAGCCCTCGGGAGGGAGATGAGCGTGGGAGTCGTCCACCCTGGAAGAGGAAAGATTGGCTGCCGTCATCGCCGCGCGGAGGAGTTGGATGCCGTGTGGGCTGCTGGGATCGAGGCCGCTGAACTCCCGGATTCTCTGAAGACGGTAAGTCAGTGTCCTTCGGTGGATGTTCAGCGCTTTGGCGGCTTTCTCCCTGTCAAGCTCATGGAAGAACAGTTCGTCGAGGGTGAGGCGCAGATCGGTCCCCTGTTCGAGCGGCCCCAGAAGGTCGACGAGCCGGTTCTGCAGTGCCGGTTGCCGGGAGATCGCAAGCTCTATCACCAGTTCGGTCGCCTTGTAGGGACGCGCCTGGGCATCGGGCATCGCCACCACCACGGACATGGTCTGCTGCAGCTCTCGGACCGTGTCGGGGACCGATCCCACAGTGGCTGCCAGGGCGTGGGCGGCACGTACGGATCTGACCTTTCGAGATGCTGCGCCCACGAGCTCCGCGGACAGGGCTTCTGCCACGCCCTCGTCACCGTTCACCGGTAGCAGCACCATCATTTCGTCTCGCCGCGCCTGGGTGGACCAGAGGATCCCCGGCGACGACCGGAGCAGACTCCGGCACTCGTCCAGCGCACGCTCGAGGGCGCCTTCCTCCTGCAAGAACCTGCAGACGAGGATGAGATAGCCCTCAGGGAGAAGGATGCCCGCGGCCGCGGCCATCGACGCGGACTCGGTCGACGCGCGTAGCAACTCGGCAAGCAACTGCCGGCGAGCCTGGAGGGTCTCTCCCCGTTCGACGCGCGCCGTGTCGTGGTAGCCCGCCAAGGCGGCCGCGATCATCCGGGCGTTCTCCTGAGCCCCGTACGTGATCAGCTTGGCGAATTCTGCGTAGTTGTCGGAGTTCGCCTCCGAAAGAATGTCTCGCAGGCCGGCCAGATGCCCCACCTCGAATCCGTCTCGAAGGTCGGAAGCGGAGAACGAGTCAAACAGGCAACGGTGTGATCCCATGTTTCGGAATACTTCGAGATCGGAGTCGAGGAAAGGAGCCTGGCCGTTGTCGAACATGTCGAGCATACGGACCGTCACGAAATGCAGGTCACCCGGAATCTCTTTGGGTCGTTTCGCATGCAGCTCCGCCACCTTGGCAATTTCGCTCGTCGTCATGGCGAGAATCTTGGAGACAGTGATGTCGCGTCGGGCCTTCAGCTGCCTGACGAGCTCGGAGTCATTGATGTGACACACCTCCATCAGCCACCAAAGGAAGTCCTGAATCGCACCGGGATGGCGCAGTACGAGCTTTTGGCCGGTCATTCCAGCGCAAGGACGCCAACTCGCCGTCGATGGGATGGAATCGCCGAACTGGCGGGAGAGGCGCAGGGACCTTCCGGCCTCGGCGCAGACGTGGCGGTCCACGCCGATCCCGGAAGGCCCCGGGCATGCAGGTACTAAGAACCGTGGTGCGGCGTCATTTCGACGGCGATGTTAGCCGCCTGGCGGTCTGTCCGGGAAGGGTGGCGGGAAGGCAGTTGCGGGGGATGAAGTACCACCCCTGCTGGCCGACGCCATCGGTACTGTCGGCCCGCGGGTCGCGGATCATCACCCACTTGCCGTCGCGCGAGACGTAACGCCACAGGACGGTCTGGCCGACGGCTGTCCGGCCGTTCAGCGGCGCACTGGCCACCGCGGGAACCTTCCAGGGCCGCACGTTGCCGTAACCCCTGATGTGCGATCCGTCCCAGGTGTTACACCCGGCCCGGGCCACCGTGGCCACGGTGGCTCCGTCATCGGCCGAGCCCCCGATCTGGCCGTTGGTGAACACGGAGGTCGGCAACGTGGCCGCGGCGCCACAACCGTCGGCGGCGGACGCACTGCCGGCGACTGCTCCCGAGTAGGTCCACAGGCACGCGTTGAGGTCCCCGTACACCCGGCCCCACCGGTACCCGCCGCTCTGCTCGCCCTGCACGTCGACCGTCCAATTGCGGTACGCCGTACCCAAGACGTACGAGTGCGGAGCCCGCCGCAACAGGGTGTAGTCGGCCGACACATGCTTACGGACCGCGGCTTCGGCGGAGGACCCCTGCACCAGCAGGGGCGTGGCCACACCCGCCGCCGCCAACGACAACGCGATGAGTGACGCACGAACTCGTTTCGACATGGAAGTGCCTTTCCTTGGTGTGAAGGGGATACCTGGTGACGGACCGAGGGCATGGTTGCGCATGCCGGAATCGCAGGAGCAGGAAGAGCGTCAATGCTGCCGACGACCACGGCGACCGAGTGCACACTCTTCCTGCCGAGGAAGAACCGGGGGGGGGTACGCCCCCCCTTCCACCACGACACGTGCCGTACACCCGACAGGCGAGGCAAGCATTCATCACACCGGTCGCGACAAGCAAGAGCTACAGAGAAGGAGATCCGCGACCGAAAGCCTTCTGCACAAACGGGAAATTGTCGGACCGACAGGTTTTCCTGGTTGCGCATAGGCTCGCGCCGCCGTACGTGATGCACTCCTGCCGATGCGCGGCCGGCGAATGGCGGGCCGCCAACTCCCGGAGGTAGCACGCGTGATACGTCGCATGCCCGCAATCCTGGCCATTTCGACCGCGACCCTGCTCGCCTGGGCCGGTACCGCAGCACCGGCTTCGGCAGCTCCCGCCGACAAATCACATGTTCTGTCCAGCTGGACCCAGACCAGCGCCTCCAGTTACAACACCTTCATCTCGGCGCGCAACAACCAGGGCTCCTGGTCGACCTACGACTTCAACTGGTCCACGGATTACTGTTCATCGTCGCCCGACAATCCGCTGGGCTTCCCGTTCAGCCTTTCCTGCGCCCGGCACGACTTCGGCTACCGAAACTACAAAGCCGCCGGACAGTTCAGCGCCAACAAGCCCCGGTTGGACAGCGCGTTCTACGAGGACCTCAAGCGGGTGTGCAGTTCGCACGGGTACAGCACCTCGAAGAAGGCGACCTGCAACAGCCTCGCCCGGACGTACTACAAGACGGTCAGGCAGCTCGGTTGACCCGCTGGGCCGACCCGCGTTTCACGAAGAGCCGCAGTCAGCGGGTCGGCAAAGCGAGCAGCAAGTCGTCGCCGCCACCGTCCTGACCACGAGCACCCACGACAACGCCGCCGCGGGCGTCGCCCTGCCCCTCTACCACCTCGAACACCTCGCCGTCCGTTGCGAACCCCGGACCGAACCCCACGACACCTTTTTGATCGCGCGCATGGGGGTGACCGGCGAGCCCCGCGTAGTCTTTGCGCGCCGTTGACCGTGCGTGGTTGAACTGCGGGTGAAGGGCGCCCGTACGAAGGGTGGCGGTCCCGGCCCACGGGGCGGTTCCGCCGCGTCAGCACGGGCTTCGTACGGAAGGACCATCGCGTGTCGCACATCACGCGCTCGCCGCAGCAGCCGGACCCCGGCACGGATGCGGCTGCCGCCGGGCCGAGGACGGCGGACGACACCGCCGCCGGGCGGGACGCTGGCACAGTCGTCCCCGAGCCGACGGCCGCGGGTGCCGGCACGCCCGAAGAACCCGCCGAGGGCGCCGAGGGTGCACGGACGGAGGCGGAATCCCCGGGAGGGGCGGGCGCGTTCGAGGAGCGGGATCCCTCCGCGGGCGACGACGCCGAGGACCCCCCGGTCGGCGGAGGTCCCGCCACGCCCGACCGCGCGGAGGCGGCATCGGGCGACGACACCCCGGACGCCGAGAACCCCGCCGCGAGCGACACGACCGCCCCCTCCGCCGCCCGCGACACCGGCAGCGACGCCCCTGACACCGCGGAACCCGCCCCGGGCAGGGCGACCGACCGGCCCTCGGAGGCCGCCCCGGGCGACACCACCCCCGACGCCGGGGACCCCACCGCGAGCGACACCACCCCCGACGCCGGGGAACTCACTGCCGACGAAGGGAGCGGCCGGGCCTCGGACGGTGACGCTCAGGAACCCCACGCTGCCGCCGCCCGCGTCCGTGCAGGCTGGTGGGGCTGGCGACTCACGTACCCGGGGGCCGCCCGCGTCGTGACCGTGGCCACCACGGTCCTGTCCGTCGCGCTCGTGCTCTTCGCCCTCCTCGTACCGAACCACCTCGACCGCCTCACGGCCGGCGCCTTCCTCCGGATCCCGGCCGAGGGGATCCTCCTCGCCGGGCTGCTGCTGGTGCTGCCGCCGCGGGCGAGGCGGATCGTCGCCGTGATCGCGGGCGTGGGCCTCGGCCTGCTGACCGTCCTCAAGTTCGTCGACATGGGCTTCTACTCGGTGCTCGACCGGCCCTTCGACCTGGTTCTCGACTGGATCCTGTTCGACGACGCCGCACAGTTCCTGAAGGAGTCGGTCGGGCGGACCGGCGCGCTGCTCGCCGTGATCGCGGTCGTCGCCCTCGTCGTGGCCCTGCTCGTCCTGGTGGCCCTCGCGGTCGTACGGCTGAGCAGTCTGCTGGCCGGGCACCGGCAGGCCGCCGCCCGGACCACCCTCGTCCTCGGCACCGCCTGGATCACCTGCGTGACGCTCGGCGTGCAGGTCACGGAGGTGCCGGTCGCCGCCAAGCTCGACGCCAACCTGCTCCAGAACCGCGCGCACCAGGTCCGCGCCGGCATCAGGGACGGCCGGGTGTTCGCCCGGCAGGCGAGCGTCGACGCCTTCGCCGACACCCCGCCCGACCAGCTGCTGACCGGGCTGCGCGGCAAGGACGTCCTGTTCACGTTCATCGAGAGTTACGGGCGGTCGGCGATCGAGGACCCGGCGATGGCCGAGCAGGTCGACGCCGTGCTGAAGGACGGCAGCAGCTCGCTGAAGGCGGCCGGGTTCTCGTCGCGCAGCGGCTGGCTGAAGTCGCCGATCGCCGGCGCGGGCAGCTGGCTGGCCCACTCCACGTTCCTGTCCGGCCTGTGGATCAAGAACCAGCAGCGCTACCGGAGCCTCACCTCCAGCGACCGAGCGACCCTGACCAGCTATTTCCAGAAGGCCGGCGCCTGGCGCACGGTCGGCATCGTGCCGGGTGTCCGCCGCGCCTGGCCGGAGGGCAAGTTCTTCGGCCTCGACCACATCTACGACTCCGAGCACCTCGGCTACGAAGGCCCGTACTTCAGCTGGACGCCCGTACCGGACCAGTTCAGCCTGGAGGCCTTCGAGCGGCTGGAGCACGGCAGGAAGGACCGCGAGCCGATGATGGCGGAGATCATCCTGGCCTCGAGCCACAACCCCTGGGCGCCCGTCGCCCGCATGGTCGACTGGGACGACCTCGGCGACGGGTCGCTCTTCGAGCAGATCAAGAAGGAGGGCAAGGACCCGAAGGAGGTCTGGAAGAACCCGGACGACGTGCGCACCGAGTACCGCAAGGCCATCGAGTACTCGCTGCACAGCCTCATCGAGTACGTGGAGCGGTACGGCGACGAGAACACGGTGCTCGTCTTCCTCGGCGATCACCAGCCCAACCCGACGGTGACCGGCAGCGGTGCGGGCAAGGACGTGCCCGTCACCGTCGTCGCGCACGACCCGAAGGTGCTGGAGAAGATATCCGGCTGGAACTGGACGGAGGGGCTGAAGCCCGCCGAGGACGCACCGCGGTGGGGCATGGACAAGTTCCGCGACCGGTTCATGACGGCGTACGGCCCGCATCCCGAGGCGGCCGGCGCGGCCCCGGCCCCCTGACCCGGCCGCCCGTTCCCGCGGGGACGGGCACCGCAGACACCTTGACGACCCGCCCAGGCCCCTGAATTACTGATCCGGAACAGCTCGACCGAATGATCGGTCGCCCGGAATGATGCGGTTGTCGAGGGAGAAGTCCCATGGCGGATTCCACGGACTCCAGAGTCCCCACGGACACGAACCACCTGGACATGGGTGAGCGGCTCGGCACGGAGGCGCTGCGGGCCCTGCAGACGGAGCGGCTGCGGGCCTCGCTGCGGCACGCGTACGAGAACGTGCCCTTCTACCGTGCGTCCTTCGACCGGGCGGGTCTGCGTCCCGACGACTGCCGCTCCCTCGCCGATCTGGCCGGGTTCCCGTTCACCACGAAGGCGGACCTGCGCGAGAACTACCCGTACGGGATGTTCGCCGTGCCGCGGGACCGCGTCCGGCGCCTCCACGCGTCGAGCGGTACGACCGGGCGGCCCACGGTCGTCGGGTACACGGAGAACGACCTGTCCATGTGGTCCGACATGGTGGCGCGTTCGCTGCGGGCCGCGGGCGCCCGTCCCGGTGACATCGTGCATGTGGCGTACGGGTACGGCCTGTTCACCGGTGGCCTCGGCGCGCACTACGGCGCCGAGCGGCTCGGCTGTACGGTGATCCCCGCATCCGGCGGGATGACGGCACGTCAGGTCCAGCTGATCCAGGACCTGAAGCCGCGGATCATCATGGTGACCCCCTCGTACATGCTGACACTTCTGGACGAGTTCGAACGGCAGGGAGTGGATCCCCGGGGCACCTCGCTCCGGGTGGGCGTCTTCGGCGCCGAGCCGTGGACCGAGGAGATGCGGCGCGAGATCGAGGAGCGGTTCGCCATCGACGCGGTCGACATCTACGGCCTGTCGGAGGTGATCGGTCCCGGGGTCGCGCAGGAGTGCGTGGAGACCAAGGACGGCCTGCACGTCTGGGAGGACCACTTCTATCCCGAGGTCGTCGACCCCGTCACGGGCGAGGTGCTGCCGGACGGCGCGGAGGGCGAGCTGGTGTTCACCTCGCTCACCAAGGAGGCGATGCCCGTGATCCGTTACCGGACACGGGACTTGACGCGTCTGCTGCCCGGTACGGCGCGGGTGTTCCGCCGGATGGAGAAGATCACCGGTCGCTGCGACGACATGGTCATCCTGCGCGGCGTCAACCTCTTCCCCACGCAGATCGAGGAGATCGTGCTGCGCACGCCGGGCGTCGCACCGCACTTCCAGCTGCGCCTGACCCGGGAGGGCCGCCTCGACGCACTCACGGTACGGGCCGAGGCCCGGTCCGGCGCCTCCCCCGGGACCCGCGAGGCGGCGGCACGGGCGATCGCGGCGGCCGTGAAGGACGGCATCGGGGTGACGGTGGCCGTGGAGATCGTCGAACCGGAGTCGCTGGAGCGGTCGGTGGGGAAGACCAAGCGGATCGTCGACCTGCGTCCCCGGTAGGAGTGCCGGCCAGGGGTGCGTCGGCTGCGTGACCGGTGCCGCCGGTCACGAACCGCAACGAACGCGACCGCGGTAGGCGGGGTCCGAACGTGGGCGGGCCCTGGTGCGTCACAGAGGTGGCTCCGGGTGTCACCCTTCACCGGTCAGCCTCCGCTCGCACCGTCACCCCTGGGGGATCCATGCGTGAGAACACCCGGCGCACCGTCGATCTGCTGTTCGTGCTCGCCCTGTGCACCGTGACGGCCGGTGCCGCCACCGGCTGCGGAAGTGAGCGGGCGGGTGGCTCCGGCCGGGCGCACGAGTCGACGGTCCGCGCCCGGCAGGTCGCCGAGGCCTGGGACGGTTCCGAGGCGGCCGAGGTGTGGCGGAAGGGCTTTCACCCGGTGGGGGGCCTCGTCCAACTGCCTGAAGGCGCCTTCCGCAGCGACGCCGACAAGCGCGCGTACGCCACCGGGAACCTCGTCCTGAACGGTGACCTCCCCGACGCACCGCGGAAGGAGGGACGGGTGGAATGGAAGGGCGGAGGTTCGCTCACCCTGCCGCTGCTGGACGCCCGGAAGGCGTACGCGGAGGTGGCGCGCGGGAGCAACGACGGGCCGCACCTCACCGTGACCGGGGCAGAGCTGGGCGAGATGACGCTGGCCACCAGCCGGGGCCCGGCGACCGTCCCGGCCTGGCTGTTCGCCGTGCGGGGCTACGACACCCCGCTCAGGCAGGCGGCGCTCGGCGGCGGCTCCGCAAAGGTGCCCGAGTCCCCGGTCGGGCCCGCGGGAGAGACGCCCACCGACGAACTGACAGCGCTCGGCGGCCTGGTCGGGGTGGCCCGGGACGGGCGGTCGGTCACGGTGACAGCCACTCACGGGTCCTGCGACGAAGGGCCCGCGGTGGACGTGCTGGAGACGAGGGGCAGCGTGGTGCTGTCCGCGTCCGTCGTGGGCGCGAAGGAGGGTCCCTGCACGGCCGATCTGCACTCCGGGGAGCTGACGGTCAGCCTCGGCCGACCCCTGGGCGACCGGATCCTGCTGGACGCGTTCACGGGCCGGCCGGTGACCGACGACGAGCGGAGGGGCAGTGCCCGGGGCGGGAGTTGAGGTCAGGCGCCGGAGAACCGGTCGCGCAGTTCCCGCTTGAGGATCTTGCCGCTGGCGTTGCGCGGCAGCTCGTCCACGAACAGGACGCGCTTGGGCGCCTTGAAGTGGGCGAGCCGCTCCCGGGCGTGGGCGAGCAGCTCGTCCTCGGTGACCTCCCCGCGCGGGACGACGACCGCGGTGACGGCCTCGATCCAACGCTCGTCCGGCAGGCCGATCACCGCCACCTCCGCGACCCGCTCGTGCGTGTACAGCGCGTCCTCGACCTGACGCGAGGCGATGAGGACGCCACCGGAGTTGATGACGTCCTTCACCCGGTCGACGACGGTGAAGTACCCGGCGGCGTCCCGCACCGCGAGGTCCCCCGAGTGGAACCAGCCGTCCCGGAACGCGTCCGCCGTCTCCTCCGGCTTGTCCCAGTAGCCCTCGCACAACTGCGGGGAGCGGTAGACGACTTCGCCCGTTTCACCGTCGGGCGCGTCCTTGCCCGACTCGTCGACGACGCGTGCCTCGACGAACAGCACCGGACGGCCGCAGGAGTCCATCCTGCCCTCGTGCTCGCCGGGGCCCAGGACCATGGCGAGCGGCCCGATCTCGCTCTGTCCGAAGCAGTTGTAGAACGCCAGCTTCGGCAACCGCTTCCGCAGGCGCTCCAGCACGGGCACCGGCATGATCGACGCGCCGTAGTAGGCCTTGCGCAGACCGCTCAGATCGCGGGTGGCGAAGTCGGGACGGTTCGACAGGCCGATCCACACCGTGGGCGGCGCGAACAGGCTGTCCGCGCGGCCCGCCTCGACCAGGTCGAGGATCCGCCCGGGGTCGGGCGCGTCGAGGATGACGTTCTCGGCGCCGACCGCGAGATACGGCAGCAGGAACACATGCATCTGCGCCGAGTGGTAGAGGGGCAGCGAGTGCACGGGCCGGTCCCCGGCCTGCAGGTCGAGGGCGGTGATCGCGCTCAGGTACTCGTGCACCAGCGCCCGGTGGGTCATCATCGCGCCCTTGGGCAGCGCGGTCGTGCCCGAGGTGTACAGCAGCTGCGTCAGGTCCTCGCCGCGCGGCTCGGGACCGTCGTACGGGGCGGCCGTGGCGAGCCGGGCGAGCAGCGAGTCGCCGGTGTCGCGCAGGGGCAGGATCCGGGTGCCGGCGGGCAGGTTCGCGGCCAGGTCCCGGTCGGCCAGCACCAGGTTGCAGCCGGCCTGGCCGACGATGTACGCCAGGTCGTCACCGGTCAGGTTCTGGTTGACCGGTACGTGCACGAGTCCGGAGCGGGCGCAGGCCAGGAAGCCGATCAGATAGGCGTCGGAGTTGTGGCCGTAGGCGCCGACCCGGTCGCCGCGCTCGAGGCCTGCGTCGAGCAGGACGCTCGCGGCGCGGGAGACGGCCTCTTCGAGTTCCGCGTAGGTCCAGGACCGGTCGCGGTAGTGGACCGCGACCCGTGCGGGAGTGCGGCGGGCGCTGCGTCGCAGCACCCCGTCGACCGTGGCGCTTCGTCCCGCCGTCATGACCTGCTCCTTCGTCCGCGGTGCCCTGGCGTGATCCTCGTCGGGCCGTGCGACCGGGGTCAAGCATCCGGCGCCGCCTGCGGGCCGGAACCGCCCGGCGGGAAGTCCCGGCTGACCCGGGCCGCGGCCCGGGCGACTGCCGGCGGACGGCACGGATCAGTCCCGGTGCGGTGCCGACGAGCGGTGGTGTGCGCCCAGTTGTTGCGGCCCCGCTCCCGGCGTTCGACACTGGTGGAACACGGCCGCGTGACTCGAAATGCGAGATGTTCGCACCGAGGAGTGATCGCCATGGCCGAGCCTCAGGCACCTCCGCTCACCGTCGTACGACCTGGGGAGGGGACCGAGGTCGACATCGGGCCGATCGGGGTGGTCTTCAAACTCTGGGGTGCCGACACCGGCGGCGCGTTGTCGGTCGTGGAACACCCGTTTCCCGTCGGCGCGCTCGTGCCGGCCCATCTGCACACGCGGGAGGACGAGTACTCCATCGTGACCGAGGGCGAGATCGGTTTTCGTTCCGGCGACCGCGAGGCCGTCCTCGGCCCCGGCGGGTACATCACGAAGCCGCGCGGAGAGCTGCACACCATGTGGAACGCCGGACAGGTGCCTGCCCGCATGATCGAGGTCATCACCCCCGCCGGCTTCGAGCACTTCTTCCGCGAACTGGCCGAATTGGTGTCCTCCGGGCCACCCGAGCCCGACGCCGTCGCCGGACTCGCCAGGAACTACGGCCTGGAGTTCGGCAGGCCGGAATGGCTGGCGGGCATTGTCGAGCGCTTTGGGCTCGATCCGCCGCCGGGCACCGGGCAGCACTGAGCCGTACCCGCGCCTGTGACGGCTGTGCGCAGGGGGCGGGACCACGGCCGCGTCCCGTGTCACACCGCCCGGGTGCGCCCTTCCCAGTAGGGGTCGCGCAGCCGCCGCTTGTACAGCTTCCCGTTGGGGTCGCGCGGCATCGTCGCGATGAAGTCGACGCTCTTGGGACGCTTGTATCCGGCGAGCCGGCGCGCGCAGTGCGCCAGGATGTCGGCGGCGAGGGTCTCGGTCGGTTCGTGGCCGGGGACGGGCTCGACCACGGCCTTGACCTCCTCGCCCCAGTCGTCGTGCGGGATCCCGAAGGCGGCGGCGTCCGCGACGGCGGGATGGGCGAGCAGTTCGGACTCGATCTCGGCGGGGTAGATGTTGACACCCCCCGAGATGATCATGTCGATCTTGCGGTCCCGGAGGAAGAGGTAGCCGTCCTCGTCGAGACAGCCCAGGTCGCCGACGGTGAAGAAGTCGCCGATGCGGTTCGCCCTCGTCTTGGTCTCGTCCTTGTGGTACGAGAACCCGCCGGTGCTCATCTTCATGTAGACGGTACCGAGTTCACCCGCGGGCAGCCTGTTGCCGTCGTCGTCGAAGATCGCCAGTTCGCTGATGGGCCACGCCCTGCCGACCGTGCCGGGCTTCTTGAGCCAGTCCTCGGCGGTGGCGAACGCACCCCCTCCCTCACTGGCCGCGTAGTACTCCTCGACGGTGTGGCCCCACCACTCGATCATGGCCCGTTTCACGTGGTCGGGGCAGGGGGCCGCGCCATGGATGGCGTGCCGCATCGACGAGACGTCGTAGCGGGCCCGGACGTCTTCGGGCAGGGCCAGCAGCCGGTGGAACTGGGTGGGGACCATGTGGGTGTGCGTGCACCCGCGGGTGTCGATGAGGCGGAGCATCTCCTCGGGCGTCCACTTGTCCATCAGCACCAGGCGGTGGCCGATGTGCAGCGAGGCGCCCGCGAACTGGAGCACCGCCGTGTGGTAGAGCGGCGAGCAGACCAGGTGCACGTTGTCGTCGAACGGCTTGATGCCGAAGATGCCGAGGAAGCCGCCGAGGTAGGTCTCCTCGGGCAGCTTGCCGGGCAGGGGGCGGCGGATGCCGCGGGGGCGGCCCGTGGTGCCCGACGTGTAGTTCATGACCCAGCCGAGGGTGCGGCGGTCGGGGACCGACTCGTCCTGCCCTTCGAGGAGTTGGGCGTAGGGCCGGAAGCCGCGGACGTCCCCGACGGCGTACCGGTGGGTCGCGGGCAGCGCCGCCTCGTCGGCGGCGTGACGCGCGGCGTCGGCGAACCGCTCGTGCGCGATGAGCACCTTGGCGCCGGAGTCGGAGACGATCCAGGCGATCTCGGGCCCGACGAGGTGGTGGTTGACGGGGACGAGGTAGAAGCCGGCCTGCGAGGCGGCCAGGTACGCGGTGAGGAACTCGACGCCGTTGGGCAGGACGACGGCGAAGGAGTCACCGCGTTCAAGTCCCGCGGCGCGCAGCCCGTGGACCAGTCGGTTGACGCGGGCGTGCAGGCGTCCGGCGGTCCACTCCTCGCCGTCGGGGGCGACGAGGACCGTGCGCCGCGGGTCTGCGGCCGCCTGGGCCCAGAAGCCGTTGGGGGGCGGGTTCATGGCCTCGCTCACGACTCGGTGCTCCTTCCCGCGATGCGGTTGACGCGGTCGACGGCCTGCTCGAAGCCGCGGGTGAGGTCGTCGAAGACGGCCTGGACACTGCGTTCGCTGTTCATCCGCCCGACGATCTGTCCGACGGGGGTGCCGAGGAGCGGTTCCACCTCGTACTTCTGGATCCGGGAGAGCGCCTCGGCGACCAGCAGGCCCTGGAGGGGCATGGGGAGGGTGCCCGGACCGTTCGGGTCGTCCCAGGCGTCCGTCCACTCCGTGCGCAACTGCCGGGCGGGCTTGCCGGTCAGGGCGCGGGAGCGGACGGTGTCACCGGACCCGGCGGCGAGCAGCTTGTGCGTCACCGCACGGGAGTGCATGTCGGCCTCCGTGGTGGTCAGCCAGAGGGAGCCCAGCCATGCGCCCTGGGCGCCGAGCGCGAACGCGGCCGCCACCTGCTGCCCGCTGCCGATGCCGCCCGCGGCGAGGACGGGCAACGGGTCGACGGCGTCGACGACTTCGGGGGTGAGCACCATCGAGGCGATCTCCCCGGTGTGGCCGCCCGCCTCGTAGCCCTGCGCGACGACGACGTCGATGCCCCGCTCGGCGTGCTTGCGCGCGTGCCGGGCACTGCCCGCGAGAGCGGCGACGAGTACGCCCCGGTCGTGGGCGCGCTCGACGATGTCGGCGGGTGGTGAGCCGAGGGCGTTGGCGAGCAGTTTGATCGGGTGACGGAAGGCGACGTCGAGCTGGTCGCGGGCCACCTGTTCCATCCACCCGGTGATGCGCCAGCCGGACGCCTCCCCCTCGGCGAGTTCCGGCACTCCGTACTTGGCGAGGGTGTCGTTGACGTACTGCCGGTGCCCTTCGGGGATCATCGCCTCGACCTCGGCCTCGGTGACGCCCCCGACCTTCTTGGCGGGCATGACGACGTCGAGGCCGTAGGGCTTCCCGTCGACGTGGGCGTCGAGCCAGTCGAGGTCTCGTTCGAGGTCGTCGGGGGCGGTGTAGCGGACCGCGCCGAGCACACCGAAACCGCCCGCTCTGCTGATCGCGGCGGCGACGGCGGGGAACGGCGTGAAGCCGAAGATGGCGTGCTCGACTCCCAGTGTGTTGCTCAGCTCCGTCTGCATGGCCGCAGGATGCCGCAGCCGCGTGGACGAGGGAAGCCCTTTTCTGATGCTCCGTCAGATTTTTGGACGCGTCTCCGACACTCCCCGGCAGGGTTGACACACCCCACGGCCGACAGGAAAGTTTCACCGCGCGGGGCGAGACCGGAAAGATTCTTTCAGGCGGCGCGGCAGGAGGCTTCTCGGTGACCGAAGACGCAGCGAGCGACGGGCACGTCGGGCTGACCCGTCGTCAACTCGGGCGACGTGCGGTGGCCCTGGGCGGCGCCCTGGCCATCGCCCCCTTCCCCGCCGGACCGGCGGCGGCCGGTGCGAGCGGGCGGCAGCCGACCCTGCACCACGGCTCCGCCGAGCGGGCGGGCCTGCTCGCGGGGCATCTGCGTCAACTCGTCACCGACGCCGAGGCGTTCCTCGGTCCCTCCCCCAAGCATCCCTGGTACGCGGGGGCCGTGCTCCTCGCCGGCCGCGGCGGCACGGTGGCCCTCCACCGGCCGATCGGCCAGGCGGTGCGCTACTCGGCGTACGACGAGAAGACGGACACCGGGGTCGAGTTCCCGGCCGACCGGCAGATCCCGATGGCCGAGGACACCGTCTTCGATCTCGCCTCCGTCTCGAAACTGTTCACCTCGATCCTCGCCGTGCAGCAGATCGAACGCGGCACACTCGCACTCGAGGCCGAGGTCGCCTCGTACCTCCCGGACTTCGCGGGCGGGGGCAAGCAGGACATCACGATCCGTCAGCTACTCACTCATACATCCGGTTTCCGTGCCTGGATCCCGCTCTACAAGGCGCCCACCCGCGAGGGCAGACTCCAGCTCATCTGGGACGAGGCACCGCTCAACGCGCCGGGCACCAAGTACCTCTACTCCGACCTCAACCTGATCTCGCTCCAGCTCGTCCTGGAGAAGCTCACCGGCCGCACGCTCGACACGCTCCTGCGCGACGAGATCACCGCCCCGCTCGGCATGCACCGCACCCGCTACAACCCGCCCGCCGCCTGGAAGCCGCGGATCGCCGCCACCGAGGACGCGCGCCCGCCCTGGTCCGGCCTCGACCGCGGCCTGGTCTGGGGCGAGGTGCACGACGAGAACGCGTACTCCCTGGGCGGGGTCGCCGGGCACGCCGGGGTCTTCTCGTGCGCCTGGGACCTCGCGGTACTCGGCCGCACGCTGCTCAACGGCGGCACGTACGGCACCGCGCGCATCCTGGAGCCGGAGTCGGTGGAGCTGATGTTCACCGACTTCAACACCGCCTTCCCCGGCGACGAGCACGGCCTCGGCTTCGAGCTCTACCAGCACTGGTACATGGGCGCGATGGCCACACCCCGTACCGCGGGGCACACCGGCTTCACGGGCACCTCGCTCGTCCTCGACCCGACGACGGACTCCTTCCTCGTCCTGCTGGGCAACTCCGTACACCCGGTGCGCAGTTGGCGATCCGGCTCCGCTCCCCGGGTGGCCGCCGCCGACCGACTGGCGCGTGCCGTGCCGGTCCGCCCGGCACGCGGCCGCACGTCCTGGTTCTCCGGCATGGCGAACGCGACGTCGGCGACGCTGACGCTGCCCGCGCTCGACACCACGAACGCGCACCCGCGGCTGCGCTGCGCCGTGTGGTGGGACACCGAACCCGCATCCGACGCCCTTTTCCTCGAGTCCTCCCCGGACGGCGGCACGACCTGGTCGCCGGTCCCCTTCACGACGGTGCGGCGCGGCGAGGACCCCCGGGAGCACCCGGCCGGCTCGGTCACCGGCTGGTCGGGCCGCGTCTGGCACCGGCTCGACGCGGAGCTGCCCGCAGGGCGACAGCTGACGCTGCGCTGGCGGTACACCACGGACCGCTCGTACGTCGGCCGCGGGGTGTACGTCGACGCGCTGCGGGTCGACGCGGGCGGCCGGACCGTCTTCGACGAGGCGCGGCCGGCGGACGCCGGCCGGATCGAGGCGTCGGGCTGGTCACCGTCCGCGGACTGAGGCCGCGCCCTTCCGGCCCCGGAACCAGGTGAACCCGGCGGTCCCGGCGGTCCCGGCGGTCCCGGCGGGGGGACGGCTACCGCGTCCCGGCCTCGAGCACGGCCATCGCCGCGTTGTGCCCGGGCACCCCGCTCACGCCGCCGCCGCGGACGGCCCCGGCTCCGCACAGCACGACGTTGGCGTGCCGGGTCTCCACGCCCCAGCGGCCCGTGCCCTCCTGGGTGTGGGGGAAGGCCAGGTCGCCGTGGAAGATGTTGCCGCCGGGCAGCCGCAGGTCGCGCTCCAGGTCGAGCGGGGTCCTGGCCTCGACGCACGGGCGGCCCTCGGCATCGGTCGCCAGACAGTCCGCGAGCGGTTCCGCGAGGTGCGCGTCCAGCTCCGCGAGCGTGGACTTCAGCAGCTCGGCACGTACGGCGTCGTTGTCCCGGGCGAAGAGCCTTGCGGGCGTGTGCAGCCCGAACAGCGTGAGGGTCTGGTAACCCTCCTCGACCAGGGCGGGGGCCAGGATCGTGGGATCGGTCAGCGAGTGGCAGTAGATCTCGGAGGGCGGCGGGGGGGGGGGGGGGGGGGGGAGGGGGGGGGGGGGGGGGGGGGGGGGGGGGAGGGGAGTACTGTGGGGGGGGGGGGGGGA
>NZ_JBWKDS010000002.1:46090-86131 GCF_056435845.1 Streptomyces sp. NPDC043867
GAGGGTCTGGCACCCCCCCTCAACGGGGGTGGGGGCAGGGGTCGGGGGATAGGTAAGCGGGGGGCGGGAGCTCTGGGGGGGCGGCGCGGCGGGCACCGACCCCCCCGCGGCCTGGGCGTGGGCCGTCGCCAGCTGCTCGTACCCCTCGGCGATGTGGAAGGTCCCGGCGAACGCCTCGCGCGGGTCCACCGAGGTGTCGCGCAGCCGCGGCAGCCGCTTGAGCAGCATGTTCACCTTGAGCTGGGCGCCTTCGGCGGGGGCCGGCGGTGTGTCGCCGACCAGCGCGGCCAGTTCCTGCGGCGACGCGTTGACCAGGACGTGCCGGGCCGCGACGGTGCCTTCCTCGCCGTCCGTACCGCGGTACGTGACCTCGGCGGCCCGCCCGTCCGTCTCGATCCGCACCACCTCCCGGCCGGTGGCGAGGACGGCGCCCGCGGCGCGTGCCGTGGCGGCGATCGCGTCCGTGAGCGCGCCCATACCGCCCACGGGCACGTCCCAGGCGCCGGTGCCGCCGCCGATCACGTGGTAGAGGAAGCACCGGTTCTGCCGCAGCGAGGGATCGTGGGCGTCCGCGAACGTGCCGATGAGGCCGTCGGTGAGGACGACACCCCGCACCAGGTCGTCGGCGAAGTACTCCTCGATGGCGGTGCCGACGGGCTCCTCGAACAGCATCCGCCACGCGTCCTCGTCGTCGACACGCAGGCGCAGCTCGTCACGCGTGGGCAGCGGCTCGGTGAGGGTGGGGAAGACGCGCTGGGCGACGCGGCCGGTCATGCCGTAGAAGCGCTGCCAGGCCGCGTACTCGCGGTCGGCGCCGGTCAGCCGCGCGAAGGCCTCCCGGGTGCGCCGCTCGCCACCGCCGACGAGCAGTCCGGTGGGCCGTCCGTCGCGCTCCACCGGCGTGTACGAGGAGACGGTGCGTCCGCGGACCCGGAAGTCGAGGCCGAGATCCCGCACGATCTTCCGGGGCAGCAGACTGACGAGGTACGAGTACCGCGACAGCCGTGCGTCGACGCCCTTGAAGGGCCGGCTCGACACGGCGGCACCGCCGGTGGTCCCGAGGCGTTCGAGGACCAGCACGGAGTGCCCGGCGCGGGCCAGGTAGGCGGCGGCGACCAGACCGTTGTGACCGCCGCCGACGACGACGGCGTCATATCCCTCGTGTGCAGGCATGGTTCTTGGTAGCACGCGATGATCCGGGCGGACCAGAGGCGTGCGGACGAGCCGCCGGACGGCGGACGCCCCGCACCGCGCAGCGCGCGGCCGGCCGCTGACGGTGAGCGTGGTGGTCACCGGGGGCGGGTACAAGGGCGGCCCCCGCCGTGACCAGCGGCCCCGCGGTACGGGTCGGCGCCCCGGTTTGTCCAGGCAGCGGGCCTCGTGGGGACCGCCGCCGACGTTCGCCGGCCGCAGCGGCGCGCGGACACCCCGGGACCGCGACAACCGAGACCGGCGCGGTCCGGGCGCCTACGGCCGGCCCGTCAGGCCCGTCACGCCCGTTAGGCCGGGGCCTATCCCCCGACCTTGTTCGGTGCCGGACGGGAGCCGGGCCCGAGCCGTGCCATGGCGCGGGGAATGTGTCCGGGCGGCAGCTGCCAGCGCACACGTGCGGGAACGCCGCGCAGCAGGGTGCCGATGACGCGCAGGCGCCGGGTCACGGTGGCGGCGGGCGGGGCCGGTCTGCCGTACAACTCGTGGGCGTACGGTGGCAGGGACGCGTAGGCCAGCCGGGCCACGTGCCGCCACAGCAGCGCGCGTGCCGGGACGAGCAGCGGATGCGTCGGCGGGCGGCGCAGGAAGGCGTCCACCTCCCGCGCCTCTGCTCCAGCGGCCAGCTCCGGGCGCACCTTCTCGAAGTACGCGGCCAGCTGGGCCCGGTCGCCGGGCACGGCGGCGGGGTCCAGGCCCACCAGGCGGGCGCCGACACGGTGTTCGCCGACGTAGCGGTCGGCTTGCGCGTCCGTCAGCCGGAAGCCCGAGCGGCGCAGGACGTGCAGATAGGAGTCGATCTCGGCGCAGTGCACCCACAGCAGCAGCCCGGGTTCGTCGACGCGGTAACGCTCCCCCGTGTCCGGGTCCGTCGCCCGGAGCCTGGTGTGGATGCCGCGCACCCGGGCGCCCGCCCGCTCGGCCGCCTCCGTGGTGCCGTACGTCGTCGTCCCCACGAAGTCCGCCGTGCGCATCAGCCTGCCCCAGGCGTCGCGCCGGAAGTCGGAGTTCTGCATGACCCCGCGCACCGCGCGCGGATGGAGCGCCTGGAGATACAGCGCGCGGATCCCGGCGATCCACATCATGGGGTCTCCGTGCATCTGCCAGGTCACGGACGCGGGGGTGAAGAGGCCCGGGTCCGCGGGCACGGTGCCTTCGGCGTCCATGCGGCCAGTGTGGCCGGACCCGGCCCCGGCCAGCAAGGGGTGCGCGGCCCCTGCCGCCCATGCGCGGCAGGACGCCGACCGGAGGGACCGGGCCGCGAAAAGCAGGTCCCTCACGGCGGGAGCGCGCGGCGAAAACCGTTGTCCGGGCGGCAACGCGTCCTTGTAGCCTCGCCGCGTGAACCCAGCAGACCTCGCCGCCCTCATCTCCGGCAGTGTCCGGGAAGCAGTCGACTCCGGAAGGCTCGTCGCGGAGGTGCCCGCGACGGTTCAGGTCGAGCGGCCGCGTCTGCGTGGCCACGGGGACTATTCGAGCAACGTGGCCCTGCTGCTCGCCAGGTCCGCGGGGATGCCGGCGCGCGCCGTGGCCGACGTGCTGGTGCCGACGGTGAGTGCCGCGCCCGGCGTCCGGGCGGTGGAGGTGGCGGGCCCCGGCTTCCTGAACATCACGCTCGACACCGCCGCCAAGGGCGCGCTCGCCCGGGACATCGTGCTGGCCGACGCCGCCTACGGCCGGACCCGGCACCTCGCGGGGCTGCGGCTGAACCTGGAGTTCGTCTCCGCCAACCCGACCGGTCCGGTGCACATCGGCGGTGCCCGGTGGGCGGTCGTGGGGGACGCGCTGGCCCGGCTCCTCGACGCCACGGGGGCGCAGGTGGTGCGGGAGTACTACTTCAACGACGCCGGAGTGCAGATCGACCGCTTCGCCAGGTCCCTGCTCGCCGCGGCGGCGAGCGCGCCCTCACCGGAGGACGGTTACAGCGGCGCCTACATCGGGGAGATCGGCTCCGACGTACTGGAGCGGCACCCCGAGGCCCTCGGTCTGCCCGAGGCGGAGGCCCTCCAGGTCTTCCGGACCGCGGGTACGGCGCTCATGTTCGACGAGATCAAGTCGTCCCTCGCCCGGTTCGGCACCCGTTTCGACGTCTTTTTCAACGAGAAGGACCTGCACGGCCGGGGTGATCTCGACACGGCCGTCGCCCGGCTCCGGGAGGGCGGGCACGTCTTCGAGTCCGACGGCGCCGTGTGGCTGCGCACCACCGACTTCGGCGACGACAAGGACCGGGTCCTGGTCAAGAGCGACGGCTCCTGGACGTACTTCACGGCGGACTGCGCGTACTACCTGAACAAGCGGTCGCGGGGCTTCGAGCGCGTCGTGATCATGCTGGGGGCCGATCACGCGGGTTATGTGGGCCGGATGCGGGCCATGGCGGCGTGCTTCGGCGACGACCCGGACACGAACCTGGAGATCCTGATCGGCCAGCTGGTCAATCTGGTCAAGGACGGCCGGCCGGTGCGGATGAGCAAGCGTGCGGGCACGGTCGTGACGCTGGACGACCTGGTCGACGCCGTGGGGTTGGACGCGGCCCGGTACGCGCTGGCGCGGGCCGCCGTGGACTCGATGATCGACCTCGACATCGACCTGCTGACCAGGAAGTCGAACGACAACCCGGTGTTCTACGTGCAGTACGCGCACGCCCGGCTGTGCGCTGTCCAGCGCAGGGCGCGGGAGACCGGTGCGAGCAGGGGCGGTCCCGAGGACTTCGACCCGTCGCTGCTCGGGCACGAGCGGGAGGACGATCTCCTTGCCGTACTGGGCGAGTTCCCCGATGTCGTCGCCACGGCGGCCACGCTGCGTGAGCCGCACCGGGTCGCTCACTATCTGGAGCAGCTGGCGGGCACCTACCACCGGTTCTACGACAGTTGCCGGGTCCTTCCCCGGGACGGCGAGGAGGCGACCGACCTGAGCCGGGCCCGCCTGTGGCTGACGGACGCGAGCCGGGTGGTGCTGCGCAACGGCCTGCACCTGCTGGGGGTCACGGCACCGGAACGGATGTGACGGCCGGGGGGAGCCGCCGCGGCTCCCCCCGGCCGGGGCCACATCGACGCAGCCGTCCCACGCCCTTCCGCGGCATGCGGCGCGTCCCATGGGTACTGTCGTTCCGGCAGACCGTGTCGGTCCGGCGGACCCGGAAGCGAAGCCAGGGACGGAGTCACCCGTGAAGGCCAGGCGGTACGTACGCACAGCGGGCGCCCTCGGGCACCTGCTGCTGGTCGTCGTGCTCGCGCTCGGCGTGTTCGTGATGCACAGCGTGGGGCACCCCACCGGGTCGGCTCACTCCGCCCTGCGTACCGCGTCCCACGCCGGAGCCACGGACGGGGTCGTCACGGGCCACGACCCGATGACCGCCCTCGCCGGACCGGGCGGCGTCGTCATGCAGGCGTCGTCGCCCCACTCGCCCTCGTCCTCGACGCCGCACCACTCAGCCTCGTCCTCGTCGCCGTCGTCCTCGTCGCACGAGCCCGCCATGGCCATGGACATGACCTCGCTGTGTGTGGCGGTCATGTTCGGGGCGTGGGTGCTGACGGCGCTTCTCGCATCGGCGTTCGTCCGCCGCCGGGAGTCGCCGGCGGAGCTGCTCGCCCGGATCGCCGCGACACCGCGGCCCGATCCGCCGCCACGCGGACCCGATCTCACCCGTCTTTCGGTTCTTCGGCTGTAGGCCGAACCGCTCACGTGGGCGCGCCTCTGGCGCCGCCCCGCGGTTTCGCATGCTCCCCGACAGCCGAAGTACCAAGCACACGAGGTGAATCGACCATGACTTCCTCCACGCGCCCCCCGCACCGCGAGCCCCTGCGCCGAGCCGCCGCCACGGGCGTCACCGCAGCCCTTGTCCTGTTCCTCTCCGCCTGCGGCGGCAACGGCGACGACCCGTCCCGCAGGAACCACGGCGGCCACGACAGCTCCCCGTCCGCGGCCCCGGGGGCCGGCTCCTTCAACGACGCGGACGTCACTTTCGCGCAGCTGATGGTCCCGCACCACGAGCAGGCTCTGCAGATGGCCGCGCTCGCCGGCGCACGCGCCTCCGACACGCAGGTCAAGGACATCGCCGCGAAGATCGAGAAGGCCCAGGACCCCGAGATCAGGACGCTGAAGGGCTGGCTGGAGTCCTGGAACGCGCCGACCGCCATGGAGTCCATGCCCGGCATGGACCACCACGGCGGGGGCGGCATGATGACCGGCACGGACATGAAGCGGCTCAAGGGCATGAAGGGCGCCGCGTTCGACAAGGCGTTCGCCGAGATGATGGCCGACCACCACAACGGCGCGATCAGCATGGCCCGGGACGAGCAGCAGCGGGGCGAGAACACCGGCGCCGTGAGGATGGCGGGCGACATCGTCGAGGGCCAGTCCGCCGAGGTCGACCAGCTGAAGGGCATCCTCGACCGCCTCTGAGGGCCGACGGTCTCGGGCTGAACGCCGGCCCGAGACAGCCTCGCCTGTCCGGGCTTCGTCGCGCAGACGCCACGAAGCCCGTACGGGCGGGGCCCACCGTCCGGGATTTCCTGCGCGGCGACGCCGACCGACCCCGGTGCGCTGGGGGCGTGTGCCGGTGGCCAAGCGCCGATTCCGGCCGCCTTGGCGGCCAGGGCTGAGACCCCGCACGTGAGCGGAGGCGTGTTCGGGGAAGTCAGCGCGCACCCGTGTGCCAGATGCCGCCTTGCTCTTCGTCGGTGAGGCCCGCGCCTACGAGCGCGCTTGCAGATTGCGAAGAAGTCTGGCTAGCCCTTCCGTGTCCATGGTCGTAGTTTCTCGGGGTTGCGGATTACCCAGATGTGGGTGACGCGCCTGTGGGAGATGTCGAATGCGGCTACGGTTCTCACGATGCCGGACTGGTCGGCGACCAGGCCCGGTACGCCGTTGACGGTGCGTTGCTGGAGTTGGAGTCCGGGCGCTTTGTCGGCGATGGCGATCATGTATTCGGCGATGCGCGCGCCGCCCTGGACGGGGTGCAGGACGGTGGGGACCATACCGCCGCCGTCGGCGGTCATCACGGCGGCCGGATCGAGGAGACCCACCAGGGTCGCGATGTCCTTGTTCTCCCACGCCTCCTTGACGTGCCGCACGACGTCGGCCCGGCCGGTGACCGGCTCCGGAGCGCCTGCGGGGTGTATTCGCCGGCGGGCGGAGGCCGCCAACTGCTTGCAGGCCGCGGGAGACCGGCCGAGCACGTCGGCGATCTCGGCGAACGGGTAGCGGAAGACGTCGTGCAGGACGAACGCCACCCGCTCGGCGGGCGTCATCGACTCCAGGACGACGAGGAAGGCCATGGCCACCGATTCGTCCAGGACGATCTGGTCGGCCGGATCCGCAGGTGCGGTGGGACCGGGTGCGGCGGGGCCTCCGCCCGTGCGGGCCCACTCGGTGCGGTCAGGCAGCGGCTCGGGCAGCCACACGCCGACATAGCGCTCACGGCGCACGCGCGCAGAGCCGAGCAGGTCCAGACAGAGACGGCCAGTCACCGTCGTCAGCCAGGCGCCGGGGGAGCGGATCTCCTCCTGCCGGCTGCGGGGCAGCGCGTACCAGCGTGTGTAGGCCTCCTGCACCGCGTCCTCGGCCTCCGTCACCGCACCGAGCAGCCGGTAGGCCACATTGATCAGTTGGCGTCGCTCGCCGGCTATCGCGTCCGTGCCGTCCCCGGCAGTCTCCATGCTTGTGGCCCCCGCCTTACCTTTCGCCGCCCTGTGTCGTCGGGCTGGGGAGACCTTAAACGATCTGCTGCCCGAGGGCGGAAAAGAGGGGACTGGCATGGCCACTGAGGTGACGGCGACGACGGTGAACGCGCGGCGCGGCTCCCGCTTCCTGCGGATCGCGATCGTTCTGCAGACGTTGACCATTTTTTCGCAGGCGGTTTCCGCCGGACTGCTGCTGACCTCGTCGGTGGGTGCGACGCTGCACGATGTCGGCGCCCGTGTGATGTACGGGGCGTCGATGCTGTACCTGCTGGCCGCGGTGCTGGCGTGGAAGCCGGGGGGCGGCCCGGCCCGGCCCGTCGGGCACGCGTCAGTCTTCCTCGTGCTCGCTTCGGTCCAGGTCGTGCTCGGCATCGCACACGTCCCCTCGGTCCATCTTCCCCTGGGTGTGCTGATGTTCGGCCTGAGCGTGCTGGCGCTGGGTGCGGCGCTGAGGCCCACAACGGGACCTCGTCGGTGCTAGGGCCTGTCGTTTGGATCAGGCTGGCTGTGACCGACGGTTCGTCCTGACCGACCCGAGCGGGGTCTGGCGCGTACAGCTGCAAGGCGGAGGAGGGAGTCGACGCGGAGCGTCGGCGACCGACGACAACGCCGCAGATGTGCGTGCCAGACCCCGCGACGCCGGCATGATCCAAACGACAGGCCCTAGCTCCCCCGGTGGACCGTCGCCACCCCGGGCCAGTGTTCCCGCAGCACTCGTGGTGCGGGGCCGTCCTCGCCGACGGGGGACGCGCAGGCGGGCCACGACGTCGGTGGAGGCATGTGCGTCACCCGCCTGTCCGGCGGTGAGGTGGAAGGCCAGTGGCTCCAGTTGCCGTACTTCTCCGGCAGGTGAACCCACTGCGTGCCGGTCCGGAACTCGAAGGCGATCGCGTCGATCACCTCACGATGGTCCCGCCAACGGCCACCCCGCTTCGGCGTCCGGTCCGGGAGCAACGGCTCGATCCGCGCCCAGTTCGCGTCAGTCAACGGCACACCCGGACCAACGACCAACTGATCCGCACGCAACTGCCTAGCGCCGCACCCGCGGCATCCCCAGGCCGATCCAGGAGATGATCTCGCGCTGGATCTCGTTGTTGCCGCCGCCGAAGGTGAAGATCACCGCCGAGCGGTAGCCGCGCTCCAGCTCGCCCTGGAGGACGGCGCCCGCCGAGCCCTCCTTCAGCGCACCGGGGGCGGCGACGATCTCCATCAGCCAGGCGTACGCGTCCCGGCGCGCCTCGGAGCCGTACACCTTGACGGCGGAGGCGTCCTGGGGAGTGAGCGTGCCTTCCTGGACGGCGTTCACCATCTGCCAGTTGAGGAGTTTCATCGCGTCGAGCCTGGTGTGGATCTGCGCGAGGCGCCGGCGCACCCAGGGGAGGTCGACGACGCGGCGGCCGTCGGCGAGTTCGGTCTTCATCGCCCAGCGCTGCACGTCGTGCAGGGCACGGATCGCCATGGTCCCGTGAGCGGCGAGCGTGACCCGCTCGTGGTTGAGCTGGTTGGTGATCAGCCGCCAGCCCTTGTTCTCCTCGCCGACCCGGCGGGAGGCGGGGACGCGGATGTTCTCGTAGTAGCTCGCCGTGGTGTCGTGCGAGGCGAGGGTGTTGATGAGGGTGCAGGAGTAGCCGGGGTCGGACGTCGGCACGAGCAGCATGGTGATGCCCTTGTGCGGCGGCGCGTCCGGGTCGGTGCGTACGGCGAGCCAGATCCAGTCGGCGGTGTCGCCGTTGGTCGTCCAGATCTTCTGGCCGTCCACGGTGTAGTGGCCGGTGGTCTCGTCCCCCTCCCGTACGGCTCTCGTCCTGAGCGCGGCGAGGTCCGTGCCCGCGTCGGGCTCGCTGTAGCCGATGGCGAAGTCGATCTCCCCGGAGAGGATCTTCGGCAGGAAGTACGTCTTCTGCTCGTCCGTGCCGAACCGCATGAGGGTCGGGCCGACCGTGTTCAGCGCCATCAACGGCAGGGGGGCGCCCGCCTGGGCCGCCTCGTCGAAGAAGATGAACTGCTCCATGGGGCTCAGCCCGCGTCCGCCGTACTCCTTCGGCCAGCCCACGCCGAGCCAGCCGTCCGCGCCGAGCCTGCGGATGGTCTCGCGGTAGAAGCGCTTCCGCGTCGCCGGTTCGCCGTGGCGCGCGTAGGCGTTGTCCGGTACCAACCGGGCGAAGTAGTCACGCAGTTCGGTCCGCAACCGCTGCTGCTCGGGCGTGTATTGGAGATGCACGGCGCCTCCCGGCTCCCAGTGGATCGACGGGTCCCACCCGGACTTGACGGCGCACACAGTAGAACGCGTTCCAGAAATTGGGAATGCCGAGGACGCGTCGGAGAACCCGCGGCCGCCCACACCCCCGGCGCTGCCCCGAACCCGCGGCCCGCTCACACCCCCGGCACTGCCGTCGCCCTACGGCAGATGCCCTGGACGACCCGCCGGACGTAGCATGCGGGGAGACCCCGAAACCGGCTGGCCCGCCGGTTTTCCCGGAAGTGCAGGAAACGGCCCGAACACGAACCTGGACCGGCGCACCATGAAGACCGACAGACACGAAGCGGAGGACGGACCGTCGGCCCCCTCCGCCAGACCGGCGCTGAATCGTGCCCGCATCGCCGCGGCGGCGCTGGCGCTGATCGACGTGAACGGGCTGCGCGCCTTCTCGATGCGCAAGCTCGGCGCGGGACTCGGTGTGGACCCGATGACCGCGTACCGCTACTTCGAGGACCAGGACGCGCTCTTCGACGGCGTCGCCGAACTCCTCCTGGAGGAGGTGGACTTCGACTCGCTGCCCTGGGGCGGCTCCTGGCGGGCGGTGGCCGAGCAGTACTGTCGGCGGCTGCGGCGCACGCTGCTCGCCCATCCGCACGCCGTCGCCGTGTTCGCGACGCATCCCGTGCGCTCGCCCGCCGCGACGGACGCCTGCGCGCGGCTCGTCGACCATGCCGGCGCCGCGGGCTTCGGGCCCGCCCGGGCGGGCCGCATCGCCCGCTGTCTGCGGGAGTTCACCGTGGGACACGCGCTGAGCCTGGCCGTGCTGCGCCCCGGCGCGGAGGACTGCGCGGGCGACCCCGCCGAGCAGTTCGACACCGGGCTCACCGCGATGCTGGACGGCTTCGAACGCCTCGCCCGGCCCTCGCGCGCGAAGGCCCCGGGGGCCGCGGACGGCTCCGCCCGGCCGGGCTGACGCCGGGCACGAGAAGGCGGGCCCCGGCCGGGGCCCGCCGTGATCTGCGCACGCTCAGGGAGCGACCGGTGCCGCGGTCACCGGCTTCTCCTCCCTGCCCTGAACCGGGGCGGTCCCGGGCACCGCCAGCCGCTGGGCCAGTGCGCCGAAGACGAGCCCGAAGGAGGTCCACAGCGTCAGCTGGATCGCCAGTGCCGCGAGCCGGAACTGCCACAGCAGGGTGCCCGAGAAGTCCCTCGGCACCTCGTCGACCGCGGGGAGGAACGCGTACGCCAGGCCGACGGCGACGACGAAGAACGCCCCGGCGGCCAGCGTGGCGTTCCAGTTGCCCAGCCGTGGTGCGAGGCGCTTGCCCAGGATCACGGTCGCGACGGCGAGCAGCACGCTGAGCACGACCATGAGGAAGTACAGCGTCGTCCGCTTGCCGATGGTGTCGGCGTCACCGACGGACGGCGGGTTGGCCGGGTACTTGAGGAACGGCACGACGTAGACCGCGACCAGGCCCGCCGTCGACAGCAGCAGCGCACTCGCCCGGGGCCCGAAGCGGCCGATCCGTCCGAGGGCGAAGCAGTACGCGAGGGCGGCGATGCCACCGAAGGCGATGCCGTAGACGAGGACGCCGGTGGCCAGACCCCCGGTGGACTGCATGGTGCGGGTCACCGTCTCCACGCCGTGTTCGTGGTGGTGCGCGTGGGATTCCTCGTAGGCGATCGCGGCGTCCACGCGGGACTCACCGAGGAAGTACGCGACGGTGAGGGCGAGCAGGCCGGCGGCGAGACCCGCCAGCATGCCGCGCACCAGGAGTTTTCCGACTGTTGCTGAGTTCATCGACTCGTACGCTTCCTCGTCGCCGTCAGTGGCAGGGGAAGCCGAGCAGATGGCGGGCGTCGTGCACCCACTCGTGCACGTTCTCGCCGGAGACGAGCGCGGTGGCGCCCTGTTCGGCGCCGACGAAGTAGAGCAGGACCAGCATCAGGATGCCGAAGAAGACCGCCCAGGGAGCGATCGCGCCGATCGGCAGCTTGGCGGGAACGGCGGTGGGGGTGGCGGTCGGCTGAGCGACGGACTGCGCCATGTGGCAGGACCTCCTGGGGAACTCGCGTCCCATCGTGGTGGTGCACAGGACGACGGCTGCGGGTCTGACTTGCCCTGCCTTCACCACCCCTGGCGGGCGCGGCTCTTGCGGGGATTACAGTGGCGCGACCGTGCCGGATTCTCACCGGGCTTCCGCCGTACCGTCGTCAATATCGTCGAGACCGTACCGCGAAGCGGAGGCCGGGCCAAGGGCGCACGGGAGGCACAGCGTGCGCCCCGCGGCTCAGGACCACGGCCAACTCCCGCTCTGCGCACGGCGTTCGGCCGCGGGCGCGGCGGCATTTCGATCACGAGAGCGGATCCATGACGACCCGAGTGACCTTGATCTCAGCAGCGTCGAGCGCGGCGCTCCGCGAGGCCCGCTTCGACGACGGCTGTCCCGCGGACGCCCGCGGACTGCGGCTCGCCCGGGCTGCCGCGGGCACGTTCACGGCCGCGGGCGAGCGGTGGGTCTCCCCCAGCGTGCGTTGCCGGGACACCGCCGGCGCGCTCGGTCTTGACGCGGTCGAGGTGGCGCAGCTCGCCGGACTCGACGTGGGCCGCTGGCGCGGCGCGACGCTGGACGAGGTGGGCGCGGAGGAACCGGACGCGGTGGCGCGATGGCTGGCGGACCCGGGGTCCGCTCCGCACGGCGGGGAGTCGGTGCGGGACTTCTGCGACCGGGTCGCCCGTTGGCTGGACAGGGCCGCGGAGCACGCGGGGCGTGTCGTCGCCGTGGTGGAGCCGGAGGTCGTACGGGCCGCGCTGGTACGGGCTCTCGGGGCGCCAGAGTCCGCGTTCTGGCGGATCGACGTACCGCCGCTGACCGTCACGGAGCTCAGCGGGCGCTCGAACCGCTGGAACGTGCGCGCCGGACGCCCGCTGCCGGGCCGGGACGGCTTTGCCCCGGGCCTGCTCCAGCAGCCCCAGCCCCACAAAGACCCGGAACCGGGCATCGCCGACCGGGAAACACACCGGCGTGACGCGGACCGAGACCAGCACCGGTGCGGCGCGGACCGGCACCCGCGCCCACGTGACGCGGACTGAGACCCGCAACGATGTGGTGCCCGGCAGGCCGCCGGTACCGTCGGCGCCCGGGCCGCCCAGCGTGCCCGCGGGTGCCGGCGGCGTGCCGGCCCGCCCCCTCAGCGGAGGGTGGCCATGAAGTCCATGCAGGCCTGGGCGCACTCACGGCAGGCCTTCGCACTGCCCTGCGCACCGGGGTGGTCGTCGAAGACGTCGGCGCACTCCAGGCAGACGTCCCGGCACCACTCCAGCTGGACGCGTATGCCCGCCTCGTCCAGGCCCGACTGCTCGTACAGCATGCGGCACGTCGCGTCGCACACCTCCGCGCACATGACGCCCCTGCGGCGTACCAGTTCCTGCTCCTTCGGCCCGTCCGGGTCCACGAGGCTCGCACGCAGAGCACACGCCCGCGCACACTCCGCACACGACTGCGCGCACGCGAAGCGGTCCTCCAGGAACCGGAAGAGCTCCTGCTCAGATGTCATCGAGGTCACCCGCCCCGAGTAGCCGCGGTCGCCCTTGTCAAACGCTGCTCTCGCGGACTCCGGCCGGCGTGACCCGCCCGATTCACGCGGGGGGCGAGGGGTACTCGCGGGACAAAAACCCCACAAGGGACGGATGCACCATGAACCTACTGGTGAACGACATGGCGGCGAGCGCGAACCGCGGTCTGGTGGCCGGCTTCGCGCCGCTGGTGATCGGTCTGGCCGTCGTGGCGCTGCTGGGCGGTGCCATGTGGATGGGCAGCCGGGTCCGCCGCGAGGAGCCGCCGCGCCCGCGGGCCGACGAACAGCCGAAGCCGCCCGCGAACGGTCCGGTGTTCGAGGTCTACGAGAACCGCGAGCCCGACGAGGTGCCCCGGAGCAGTCAGCGTCTGACCCCGTACCAACTGGCGGCCCACGGCAACATCGCCTCGAAGCCGAGCGGGGACACCACACGACGCCGGTGGAGCGCGGGCTCCAGCGGCTCCTTCGGCAGTGGCGGCTCCGGCTCCCACTGACCGCGGCCCGCTCTTCCCTCCCCGGTCCCCCGCGGGCCGCGGGGAGAGCCGTCGCCCGGTGACCGGCCGACGCGCGGCCGGTCACCGTCACGCCTTCACGAACGCGCTGTTTCCGTTCTGCGAACAACGGGCCGAGGGAGAGGACGGGCGCACCCGGCCGGGGTGACCATGCAGGTCCACGGGGCCCGCACCCCGCGCCCTCCTCCCGCTGGGAAGCACCATGAGCCTGCCGTCGTCCGCCACCCTCCCGTGGGAGTCCGAGAGCTGGAACGCCGCCGCCGCGGTCCGGCCGCGCGAGCTGATGTCCGCCGAACCGGCCCCCCGTCACGCCCCTGTCGAGCACCGGCGGGTCCGTGCGTCCCAGCCGTCGGCGGACGAGATCGTCGTCACCTGGGTCGCGTACGCGGACGACGTCCCCGTGCGCTCCGGGACGTGCCGCCCGCCCCTCATCTCACGTGCCGTGCCCGCCCCGCCCGACGGACGGTGGCGGTCCGGACGGGCGACCGTGCTCGTGAGCCGGCGCCACGTCGACCTCATGCGTGTCACCACCACGGCCTGTCTCCCCCGGGTGCCTCCGCCGCCTGATCGCCCCTCCTCCCCCACCGCATCCGTGCTGCCCGCCGCCCGGCCGAAGGTGCGGCACGCAGCCCCGCGGTGCCTCCACGCACGTCTGCACTCGTACACCGCGCGTGTCTCCGCACGCCGCACAAGGGAGAACCATGAGCCAGCCGATCGACTCCGTCACCGCAGGTCACACGCCCGAGGAGGAACCGGCGGGACCCGACACCCCGGCCTGGTCCTTCGAGACGAAGCAGGTCCACGCCGGTGCCGTGCCGGACCCGACGACCGGGGCGCGGGCGGTGCCGATCTACCAGACCAGCTCGTTCGTCTTCCGCGACACCCGGCACGCCGCGGACCTGTTCTCGCTCGCCGAGCCCGGCAACATCTACACGCGCATCCACAACCCCACGCAGGACGTCTTCGAGCAGCGCATCGCCGCGCTGGAGGGCGGGGTCGCCGCCGTGGCCCTCGCCTCCGGGCAGGCCGCCGAGACCTGGCGATCCTGACGCTGGCGGGCGCCGGTGACCACATCGTCTCCAGTACGTCCCTCTACGGCGGCACCTACAACCTGTTCCGCCACACCCTGCCGAAGTTCGGCGTCGAGGTGTCCTTCGTCGACGACCCGGACGACGCCGAGGCCTGGCGGGCGGCGATCCGGCCGACCACCAAGGCGCTGTTCGCCGAGACGCTCGGCAATCCGCGCGGCAACGTCCTCGACGTCCGGGCGGTCGCGGACGTCGCCCACGAGGCCGGTGTCCCGCTGATCGTGGACAACACGGTGCCGACCCCGTACCTGCTGCGGCCGATCGAGCACGGAGCCGACATCGTCGTGCACTCGGCCACCAAGTTCCTCGGCGGGCACGGCACCACGATCGCCGGTGTCGTCGTGGACGGCGGCACCTTCGACTTCGGTGCGCACGCCGAGCGCTTCCCCGACTTCACCGAGCCGGACCCCAGCTACCACGGGCTGCGGTACTGGCCCGCGCTCGGTCCGGGCGCCTTCGCGATCAAGCTGCGGGTGCAGCTGCTGCGCGACCTCGGGCCCGCGCTGTCGCCGCACTCCGCCTTCCTGCTGCTCCAGGGAGTGGAGACGCTCAGCCTGCGCATCGAGCGGCACTCCGCCAACGCCCAGGCCCTGGCCGAATGGCTGGAGCAGCGCGACGAGGTCGCGGCCGTCCACTATCCGGGGCTCGAGTCCAACCGGTGGTACGAGGCCGGGCAGCGCTACCTTCCCCGGGGCGCGGGCGCGGTGCTGGCGTTCGAGCTGCGGGACGGTGTCGAGGCAGGGAAGCGGTTCGTGGACGCGGTCGAGCTGTTCAGCCATCTCGCCAACATCGGTGACGTACGCAGCCTGATCATCCACCCGGCGTCCACGACGCACAGCCAGCTCGACGAGGACGGCCTGGCGGCGACCGGGACCTCGCCGGGGCTGGTGCGCCTGTCGGTCGGCATCGAGAACCTCGCCGATCTCAAGGCGGACCTGGAGGCCGGCTTCCGCGCCGCGAAGGGCGCGTCCTGAACACCGTGCCGGCGACCTCCCGGGTCCCCCTCCCGCCGGCCTCCGGGGCGTGGCGGGAGGGGGACCCGGCCGGACGGCGCCAGTGGCACGTCCGCGGGAAGCCGCTGTCCCTGGAGGCGGGCGGTGAACTGCAGGGTGTGCGGCTGGCGTTCGAGACCTGGGGGCGGCTAGCGCCGGACGGGTCCAACGCCGTGCTGGTGCTGCACGCGCTCACCGGCGACAGTCACGTCGCCGGACCCGCCGGGAGGGGGCATCCCACTCCGGGCTGGTGGGACGGGTTGGTGGGACCGGGCCGGGCACTCGACACGGACCGCTGGTTCGTCGTCGCCCCGAACGTGCTGGGCGGCTGCCAGGGCAGCACGGGACCGTCCTCCCGGCGTCCCGGCGGACGGTGCTGGGGCGGCGATTTCCCGTTTCTGACACAGCGTGACCAGGTGGCGGCGGAGGCCGGCTTGGCCGACGCGCTCGGCATCGGCCGGTGGGTGCTGGTGGTGGGCGGGTCGATGGGCGGGATGCGTGCCCTGGAGTGGGCCGTGTCGTACCCGGAGCGCACGGACTCGCTGCTGCTGCTGGCGACGACCGCCGCGGCGAGCGCCGAGCAGATCGCCTGGGCCTCGGCGCAGGTCCACGCGATCCGCGCCGACCCCCACTGGCGCGGCGGCGACTACCACGACGCCGGGCCCGGCCGCGGACCGCACGCGGGACTCGGCCTGGCCCGGCGCCTCGCCCATGTCACCTATCGCAGCGAGCCGGAGCTGCGGACCCGCTTCGGCCGCGGGTACCAGGGCACGGAGGAGCCCTGGAACGGTGGCCGGTACCAGGTCGAGTCGTACCTGGATCATCATGCCGCCAAGCTGGTGCGCCGCTTCGACGCGGGCAGCTATGTCGCGCTGGCGGAGGCCATGAACAGCCACGACATCGGGCGGGGCCGCGGGGGTGTCCGGGCGGCGCTGAGCCGCGTCACGGCCCGGACCCTGGTGGCCGCGGTCGACGCCGACCGGCTCTATCCTCCCTACCAGCAGGCGGAGTTGGCGGCCGGGATCGGCACGGCGGACCGTCTCCGTACGGTCGTCTCCCCGTACGGCCACGACGGCTTCCTCATCGAGGTGGAGCAAGTGGCCGCGCTGGTGCGGGAACTGCTCGGACAGGTTCCGGCCCGCGTCCCTCCCCCGGCACTCGGACGGGCCGCCCCGACCACGTCGTGAGACGTCGCGCAGGCCTTCTTGACGCTCTCACGGAGCGCGACGACACTGACGGGGACGGTCACGATTGTCAGCGCCCCGCGTGCAGGCTCCCTGCTCGTACGGTCATCGGCCCCGGCCCGCTGGCAGGCAACCCTTCCACCGCGACGGGGTGCCCCGGGTGACGACCGGGTTCCGCCGGTGCGGCGGGACAAGCGTGGTCTCGCATCTCGCGAGCCCCGAGCGTGGACCGGTGGGAATGCCCAGGAACGGTTTGACGAGGCGCCTGCACATCGATCTGTCGCGTGTCTCCAGCGCCTACTAGCCCGACGATCCGGACCGGCACGAGAGCGCAGTCACTCCGTTTCGTCGCGGCGCCCACCGGGCGGCCGGACTTCCTCACCCGTGGAGAGTCATGCCCGAGACCATGTCGCACGCCTTCAGCACGAGCACACCCTGCGCCACGTCCGACGCCGGACGTCCCGACGGCACCCCCGGCCCGGTTCCCGGTTCCCGCGTCACGGGGTCGCCGACCGGCCCGCGCCGCCTCCACAGCCGTATCGGCGTCGGCCTGGCAGGCGGCTTCTACCCGGCACCGCACCGCTACCGGCTGTACCTGTGCACCGACTGTCCCCGTTCGCTGCGCGTCTCGATCACGCTGGAGCTGCTGGGCCTCGGGGACTTCGTCGCCACCACGCCCCTGGCGCACACCGGTGACACCGGCGAGGTGTCCGACGGGTTCGCGGCCCTGCGCCGGGCCTACGAGGCGACCTGGCACCACTACGAGGGCCCGCTCACCGCGCCGGCCCTCTGCGACGGCTGGACCGGACGCGTCGTGAGCAACCACACGCCCGACATCCTGCGCGACCTCGCGGGTCTGGCGGTCCGCACCGGCACCGGGCTTCCCGCACTCCGCCCGCCGGCCCGCGCCGCGGACATCGACGCCCTGAGCGAACTCCTGGACGCCGACGTCGTACCGGCCGCCGCGCCGCACAGGCGGTCCGCCGCACTCGGGCGGCTGAACCGGCGGCTGGCCTCGGCGCCCTACGCCTCGGGCCGCGACCTGACCGCCGCGGACGTGGACCTCTGGGTCGCCCTCGTCCACCTCGAGGACCCGGACGCGCTCGCCCCGTACGGACACCTCCAGGACTACGTACGACGGCTGGCCGCGCTCCCGGCGTTCCGCGGACGGACGAGCCGCGCCGGTGCCGTGCAACCCCGGGTTGCACGACCGAGGTAGGCCGTGGCGGCGAAGGCCCCGCCTGTGCCGCTCCCCATCCGTCCGCTGTCCGCCGCTATCCGTCCGCGCGCTCGACCGCTTCCCGCGAGATCTGCTCGAACTGCGCGGCCATAGCCTCCTGGAGCGCCCGGGCCGCCGACAGCGGGCGGACCATCACCGTGAGGTCGTCGATCCTGCCGTCCTCGTCGAGGTGCAGGAAGTCGCAGCCCTCGATCTCCCTGTCGCCCACCTTCGCCCGGAAGATCAGCGCGTGGTCGCCGCCGTCGGCGCCGGCGATCTCCCGGACGTAGTAGAAGTCCGTGAAGACACGGGAGACGCCGCGCACGATGGCCGCGGTGATCGCCCGGCCGGTGTACGGCTTGAAGACGACAGGGCTGGTGAACACGACGTCCTCGGCCAGCAGCGCCTCGATCGCGGCGTGGTCGTTCGCCTCCACCGCCTTGCGGAACGGATGCATCGCGCCCACCTTACATAGTCAACTAATTGATTAGGTGTGGAAGAGATTACTCACGGAGTCGGGTGGACATCTAGCCTTGGGCGCATGGCATTGCGCAACGCGGTCCTGGCCGCGCTTCTCGAGGGCGAGGCGTCGGGGTACGACCTGGCCAAGGGGTTCGACGCGGCGATCGCCAACTTCTGGATGGCGACTCCCCAGCAGCTGTACCGGGAACTCGACCGCATGGCGGGCGAGGGGCTCATCGCGGCCCGGCTGGTGCGGCAGGAGCGCAGACCCGACAAGCGGATGTTCTCGCTCACCGACGCGGGCCGCCGCGCGCTGCGCGACTTCACGGCCGCCCCGCCGAAACCCACGGCCATCCGCGACGAGCTCCTGGTCAAGGTCCACGCCGTCGACGAGGGCGACCTCGATGCCGTGCGCGCGGCGATCACCGAGCGGCTGGAGTGGGCGCGCGCGAAACTGGCCCGCTACGACCGGCTGTGCGCCCGCCTCCTCGACGGCCGCACCGAGGAGGAGTACCTGTCCGGCGCCGAGCGGATCGGCCCGTACCTCACGCTGACACGGGGCCGCGCGTTCGAGCGGGAGAACATCACGTGGGCGGAGTGGTCCCTGCGCATCCTGGAACGACGGGCCGCCGTGCGCGGCTGATCCCCGGCCCGGCCCCGGGGCCCACCACGCGGGGGGGGCGGCGTATTCCCTCCGACGCATCGGATGTCCTATGGCTCCGAGTGACGTGCCTATTGGTCACCTATGGCCCCGTGCGTCTACGTTCGTCGTATGTCGAAGATTCTTTTTGTGATGACCGGCGCCGACCACTGGACGCTCGCGGACGGCAGCAAGCACCCGACCGGCTTCTGGGCCGAGGAAGCGGTCGCCCCGTACGAGGCGTTCACGGCCGCGGGCCACGAGATCGTGGTCGCCACGCCCGGCGGTGCCGTACCGACCGTGGACCGGGCGAGCCTCGCGCCCGAGGTGAACGGCGGCCAGGAGGGCGCCGACCGGGTCGACGGAGTCCTGGCGTCGATCAGCGAGTTCCGGCAGCCGATCCGGCTGGAGGACGTACGGCTCGACGACTACGCCGCCGTCTACTACCCCGGGGGCCACGGTCCGATGGAGGACCTCGCGGTCGACACCGTCTCCGGCCGGCTCCTCGTCGACGCCCTGGCATCGGGCAGGCCCCTCGGTGTGGTCTGCCACGCCCCGGCCGCGCTGCTCGCCGCGCGGCAGGAGGACGGCGCCAACGCCTTCGCGGGGTACCGCCTGACCGGGTTCACCAACGCGGAGGAAACCCAGGCCGGCTTCGCCGACAAGGCGAAGTGGCTGCTCCAGGACCGGCTCGTCGAGGCGGGCGCGGACTTCCAGGAGGGTGAGCCGTGGGCCCCGCACGTGGTGGTCGACCGCAACCTGGTCACCGGCCAGAACCCGTCCTCCTCCGCTCCGCTCGCCGCCGAGCTGCTGAAGAAGCTGGCCTGAGCGTCCCGAGCCGCGACCCCGCGCCCCGGCGGACCGGGACCGCGCCGCCCTTCCGGGGCGCCGGTACCCCGGCCCGCCGGGGCGTTTTTCGTACGTCACCGGCCCGCCGTCCGCCCCGCGCAGGCCCGTCTGATCCACCCGGAGACCCGCAGCACGTGACCACCGCCTCCGGAACGCCGATACTGCAAGAGGCGGATCTCATCAGGAGGTACCCATGAAGATGCTCATCAACGTGGCGGAGACAGTGGTCGCGGACGCCCTGCGGGGCATGGCGGCCGCCCATCCGGAGCTTACGGTCGACGTCGAGAACCGGCTGGTCGTCCGGCGCGACGCCCCGGTGGCCGGACAGGTCGGGCTCATCTCCGGTGGTGGTTCCGGGCACGAACCGCTGCACGGCGGATTCGTGGGTCCCGGCATGCTGTCGGCAGCCTGTCCGGGCGAGGTCTTCACCTCCCCGGTGCCGGACCAGATGGCACGGGCCGCGGCCGCGGTGGACAGTGGCGCGGGCGTGCTGTTCATCGTGAAGAACTACACGGGTGACGTGCTCAACTTCGACATGGCGGCGGAGCTCGCCGAGGACGAGGGCATCCGGGTCGCCAAGGTCCTCGTGAACGACGACGTCGCCGTCACCGACAGTCTGTACACGGCGGGCCGGCGCGGCACCGGCGCGACGCTGTTCGTGGAGAAGATCGCCGGGGCGGCCGCCGAGGAGGGCGCGCCGCTGGAGCGGGTCGAGGCGCTCGCCCGGCAGGTCAACGAGAACTCCCGCAGTTTCGGGGTGGCGCTCTCCGCGTGCACCACTCCGGCCAAGGGCAGCCCCACCTTCGACCTGCCGCCCGGGGAGCTGGAGCTGGGCGTCGGCATCCACGGCGAGCCCGGCCGGGAGCGGCGCGCGATGATGACCTCGCGGGAGATCGCCGACTTCACGCTGCACGCGATCCTCGAGGACCTCGACCCGCGTGATCCGGTCCTGGTCCTGGTCAACGGCATGGGAGCGACTCCACTGCTGGAGTTGTACGGGTTCAACGCCGAGGTGCAGCGGGTGCTGACCGAGCGCGGTGTCGCCGTGGCGCGCACACTCGTCGGCAACTACGTCACCTCGCTGGACATGGCGGGCGCCTCGGTGACCTTGTGCCAGGTGGACGAGGAGCTGCTGCGGCTGTGGGACGCCCCGGTGGAGACCCCGGGCCTGCGCTGGGGCAGGTGAATCCCCCCGACGTCCGGTCCCGACGTCCGGTCCCGACGTCCGGTCAACGTTCGTACCACGCAAGGAGATTCCGTGCTCGACGCCGACTTCTTCCGACGTTGGATGGCGGCGACCGCCGCGTCCGTGGACCGCGAGGCCGAACGGCTCACCGCGCTGGACTCACCCATCGGCGACGCCGACCACGGCAGCAACCTCCAGCGTGGTTTCACCGCCGTGGTGGCCACGCTGGACAAGGACGCGCCGGACACGCCGGGTGCCGTCCTGACGCTCGCCGGCCGGCAGCTGATCTCGACGGTGGGCGGCGCGTCGGGGCCGCTGTACGGCACCCTGCTGCGCCGTACGGGCAAGGCCCTCGGGGAGGCTCCCGAGGTCAGCGGGGAGCAGTTCGCGCAGGCACTGCGCGAGGGCGTGGACGCGGTGATGGCGCTGGGCGGGGCCGCGCCCGGCGACAAGACCATGATCGACGCGCTGGTGCCCGCCGTGGACGCGCTCGGCCAGTCGTTCGCGGCGGCCCGTACCGCGGCCGAGGAAGGTGCCGTGGCGACGACTCCGCTGCAGGCGCGCAAGGGCCGTGCCAGCTATCTGGGCGAGCGCAGCATCGGGCACCAGGACCCGGGTGCGACGTCCGCGTCCTTGCTGATCGCGGCTCTCGTGGAGGCGTCCGGTGAGTGACGGCAAGCTGGTCGGGATCGTGCTCGTGTCGCACAGTGCAGCCGTCGCCGCCTCGGTCGCCGAGCTGGCGTCGGGGCTGTCGGGCGGCGGCGCGACGGCTCCGGTGGCGCCCGCGGGCGGCACCGTGGACGGCGGCCTGGGGACGAGTGCGGAGCTGATCTCCGCCGCGGCCGCCTCCGTGGACCGGGGCGCCGGGGTCGCCGTCCTCATGGACCTCGGCAGTGCGGTCCTCACCGTGAAGGCGCTCCTCGCGGAGGGTGACGAGCTGCCCGAGAACACGCGGCTGGTCGACGCGCCCTTCGTGGAGGGTGCGGTCGCCGCGGTCGTGACGGCTTCGGCGGGCGCGGACCTCGCGGCCGTGGAGGCCGCCGCGGCAGAGGCGTACGCGTACCGGAAGGAGTGACACGGCGGTACGGGGCGTGCGTGCGCCGCGTACCGCGAGCCCTTGCCCCTGGCGGGCGGGGGCTCGTTCGTGTCCGGGGGCGGGCCGGACACGAACGCGACCGGTCGGGCGGGTGCTCAGTTCCGGTTCTCGGCGAGGAACTTCCGCGCCAGCGTCCTGCCCCGGGCCGCCGTGGCCCGGTGGTCCTCGATCGGGGACCCGCCGGAGTTCTCGAACACGATGTACGTGACACCGGAGGGCACACCGCCGCCGCGCGGGTCGGTCCGGATGCCGAGGCCCCGGGCGGCCGCGTACGACGCCTCGCCGATGATGTCGCGCGGTCCGACGTCGCCGACGACCGCGTACTGGACGCGGCCGCGGTGGATGACGGCGGCGACGGACCCTCCGGTGATGCCGTGGTCGCGGTGGTTCCACACGGGACCGGGGGACGGCACGACGATGTACGGCAGGGTCTCGGCGCTCAAGTAGCGTCCGTCGGACTGCTGAAAGGCCGTCATGGACGAGAAGAGCGGGTCGGTGCGCCGGTTGCAGCGGGGGCCCGGCCTGCCGTCGCAGTCGATGTCGAGGTCCGCCTTGAAGAACACGGCCCCGCGGCCGCCGCACACGGGGATGTCGGCGGGGGCGTCGTCGTCGCTGCGGTAGCGGCCGGAGGAGACCGGAGCGCAGTGGCGGACCGCGGCGAGCAGGTCGGCCGCGCTGACGTCTCCTTCGCGCCCCCGGGGTCGTTCCGCTTCACGCACCGGGGGCCGTTGCGTTCCGGCGGAGGGGGCGGGGGGCGGCGGTTTCGCGGGCAGCGTGGTGGGGGCGAGCAGGGCGGCGCCGGCCACGGCCAACGTCAGCGACTGGACACGCACGATGAGGAACCCTCTCCTGGGCGACACTGACGGGCACTCAACCAAATCTGGGCCGGGTCGCGCAGGCCGTCCACCGGTGAGCGTCCGGATGGCGCACGGCCTCGGTCCGGCCCAGGCCACGGCCGGTGCACCGGCGTTGTCGCGGGGGGGGGGGGGGGGGGGGGGGGGGGGGGGGGTTCTCCCCCCCCCCCCCCCCCCCCCGCCGTCCTGGGCGCGGCACCGGCGACGACAGCGGTCCGCGCCGGTGGGCGTGAACTCCCTCGGAAGGAGCGCGAGTTCAGGCCGCGTCAGGAATCGGCACACGGAGCACCCGCCGGACGTGGCGACCGGCTCCTCTTCCCGGCCCACCCCTTGATGTGTTCGCGCCGGCATGGCATACAGGTACAGACCAATCCGGTCGAGGGAAGGCGGGGCCGTGCGACGCGCTCGGACATCGGTGATCTGCGGCTCGCTGCTCCTGGTGGCGTCCTGCGGCTGGGGCGGCGGCCAGGACGACGGGCGGAGCGGCCGGCTGCCGTCGGCCCCGGTGGGCGTCACCGCCGCGGCCGGCAGCGCGACCAGCGTGCACGTGATGTGGAACCTCGCCACCGGCGACCCGGAGATCGCCGGTTACGAGGTGTACCGGGGCGGCAGGAAGGTGAAGGACGTGCCCGGGACGGAGCACATGGTGGACGTCACCCGGCTCGCGCCGGCCACCACCTACGCCTTCACGGTCCGGGCGCGGGCCGCCGGCGGAGACGTCGGACCGCCCAGCAGACGGGTGCGCGCCACCACCCCCGCGGCGACCGCGGCCGACCACCGCGCACCGACCCGCCCGGGGCACCCCGGCGGCAGAGTGCTCGGGGGCCGCGCGGTCCAGCTGTCCTGGGGCCGCTCCACGGACGACAGGCGCGTCGCCTCGTACGACATCCACCAGGGCGGCTCGAAGATCCACAGCGTGGGCGGCGGGCAGACGGCGGCCGTGATCACCGGGCTGCGGCCCGGCACCCGCTACTCCTTCACCGTGCGGGCGCGCGACGCGGCGGACAACGTGTCGCCGCCCGGCGAGCCGGTCCGGCTCACCACCGCGCCGGGTCCGGGTGACGGCCGGGACACGGCACCGGCCGGCTTCCGGGCCACCACGCACACGTCCGACGGCGCCTACTCCCTCGACCTGTCGTGGGTCCCGCCGAAGACGGACGGCGTGATCACGGAGTACCAGATCCGGCTGGACGGGCGGGCGGCGACCTCCCTGGTGTGGGGCGGCACTCCCCCGGCCGGCCGGGCCTCCTACAGCTTCTACATCGGCCGCGAGGCCGGCATCACCCACCGGGTGCGGATCCGGGCGAAGCTGCCGGACGGCACCTGGGGCGGCTTCTCGGCCGAGCGGACGGTGACGACGGGGGCGAGCGATAGGCGGGGCTAGGGTTGATCACATGGCCCATAGGGATTCGCATACCGCTCCGCTGGACCTGACGCAGCTGCGGACCTTCCTCGCCGTCCACCGCGCCGGGTCGTTCACGGCGGCGGCGCGCCTGCTCGGTCTCTCCCAGCCGACGGTGACGACGCAGATGCGGGCGCTGGAGGAGCAGCTGGGCCGTGAGCTGTTCGAGCGGCAGCCGCGCGGGGTGACGCCCACGGCGGTGGCGGACGAGCTGGCCGCGCAGGTGGCGGCGCCGCTGGACGCGCTCACCGCCGTCGCGGAGCGCGGCGGACCGGGCGCCGACCAGGTACCCGAACCCGTCCACGTGGCGGGGCCGGCCGAGCTGCTGTGCACCCGCGCCCTGCCCGCGCTCGCACCGCTGACGGCCCGGGGTGTCCGGCTGCGGGTCGGCACGGGCCTGACCGACGAGCTGCTCGACGGGCTGCGCGGCGGCCGGTACGACCTGGTGATCGCGACGAGCAGGCCGCGCGGACGCGCGCTGACGTCCGTGCCGCTGGGCGACGAGGAGTTCGTGCTGGTGGCGTCACCCGCGTGGGCCGACCGCATCGGCCCCGAGCGGGTGGCCGCCGAGGGGGCCGGCGCACTGCGCGGGGTGCCCCTCGTGTCGTACGCCGAGGATCTGCCCATCGCGCGGCGCTACTGGCGGCACGTCTTCGGTGTGCGGCTCACCGGGCAGGCCGCGATCACGGTGCCCGATCTGCGCGGGGTACGGGCGGCGGTGGCCGCCGGTGCCGGGGTCAGCGTGCTCCCGCGCTACCTGTGCTCGGAGGAGCTGGCCTCGGGAGCACTGGTGCCCCTGCTGTCGCCCGAGGACCCGCCGATCAACACCGCGTATCTGGCGCAGCGTCCCGGGGCACCGGACAATCCCCATGTCGCGCTCGTCCGGGAGCGGCTGCTCCAGGCCGGGCGCACGTGGTGACCCGGCCTTCCTCAGCGGCGGCCGGCGCACGCCGTTCGACGGAGTCCGTCACACGCCCGGCCCCCCTCCGCATGCGCTCCCGGTCCGGGGCGCGTTGGCTCTCCCTGAGGCAGCACGGCCGCTTCCCCATCCAAGGCGGCTCATGGGATGTACCGCCAACCGTGCCTCTGGAGGGCAAGTCCTATGCGTACCACTCAGATATTCCTTCGCTCCGGCCTGACCGTGGCCGCCGCCGCGCTTCCCTTCACCCTGGCCGCCGGGTCGGCCACCGCGTGGGGTGCGGGGATCTCGGTGAGCACCAGCGGGTCCACGGTCTCCGTCACCACCAGTGCCTGCACGGGCAGCGGTGCCCGCTTCGGCAACGCCTCGCTGCTCACCAGCAGCCAGTCGAGTTTCGCCCAGGGCCGCCAGGCGGCGCTGACCGGGACCAGCAACAGTCAGATGGCCACCTGGTCGGGCGTGGGCTCGGGCACCTACACGGTCATCGTGGTGTGCCAGAACGGGACCACGGCGGGCACCCAGTCGATCGTCGTCTCCGCTCCCACGATCTCCGCGACGGCCTCCCCGTCGCGCGGTGTCATGGGTGGCGTGGGGGGCGCCACGAAGGACTACGGCACGCTCACCCTGGCGGGCGGCGGCGCGCTCGTGGCCGCGGGCACCGTGGCGGCCGCCTGGTTCCTGCGCCGGCGCGCGAAGCCGCACCGGCTCTGACCGCGGGGCCGGTGCCCGTCACCCGGGCGGCCGTCCGTCGGCTCCGGCCGGCCAGGCGGCCTCCTGCTCGTCGGCGACTCCCTGCTCGTGGGCGGGCAGCCGGTCGCGCACCTGCTCGAACTCCGAGAGCGCATGGGTCAGCCACCGGGTCCAGAACGTCTCCAGGTCGATCCCGGCCCGCAGCACGAGGTGCTGCAGGCGCTGCTGGGGGTTGTCCTTACCGGGCGGGAAGTCCCGCTCCTGGATCTCCTCGTACTCCGCCAACTGCCGCCGGTGCAGGTCGAGATGACGGCGCAGATCCGCTTCGATGCCGTCGGTGCCGACCACCGCGCAGGCACGCAGGCGCAGCAGCATGGTGTCGCGCATCGGCTTGGGATCCTGTGCGGCGGCGGTCCAGCGGGCCAGTTCGGCGCGGCCCGCCGCGAGCACCTCGTAGCTCTTCTTCTGGCCCCGGGCGGGCTGCTCGGCCGGCAGGGCGCGGATGAGGCCCGCGGCCTCCAGTTTTCCCAGCTCGCGGTAGATCTGCTGGTGCGTCGCCGACCAGAAGTAGCCGATGGACTTGTCGAACCGCCGGGTCAGCTCCAGCCCCGACGACGGCTTCTCCAGCAGGGCGGTGAGGATCGCGTGCGGCAGTGACATGGGCTCATCCTAGGGAGGGCCGCCCACCGGGCCCCTTCCCGCTCTCGTGCCGTGACCTGCGCGGCAGGTCCTCATGGCCGTCCGGCCGTTCCCGTCCGTCTCGCGACGGGAACGGCCGGACAGGCCCTCAGAGCGCCGCCGCCAGCTCCGTGCCCTGCTTGATCGCGCGCTTGGCGTCCAGTTCGGCGGCCACGTCGGCGCCGCCGATGAGGTGGACACTGCGGCCGGCGGCGAGCAGTTCCTCGTACAGGTCGCGGCGCGGCTCCTGGCCGGTGCACAGCACGACCGTGTCCACCTCCAGGACCTGGCCGACGCCGTCCACCGTCACGTGCAGTCCGGCGTCGTCGATCCGGTCGTACCGGACGCCCGGGACCATGGTCACGCCGCGGTGCTTCAGTTCGGTGCGGTGGATCCAGCCGGTGGTCTTGCCGAGTCCGGCGCCGACCTTGGACGTCTTGCGCTGGAGGAGGTGGACGGTGCGCGGCGGGGCGGGCCGCTCGGGTGCCGTGAGACCGCCGGGGGCTCGGTACTCCATGTCGACGCCCCAGTGCCGGAAGTACGTGGCCGGGTCCTCGCTCGCCTTGTCGCCGCTGTCGGTCAGGTACTCGGCGACGTCGAAACCGATGCCGCCCGCGCCGAGGATCGCGACCCGGTCGCCGACGGGGGCGCCGTCGCGCAGGACGTCGAGGTAGCCGACGACGCTGGGGTGGTCGACGCCCGGGATGTCGGGGGTGCGCGGGCTGACGCCCGTGGCGACGACGACCTCGTCGTACGCGGAGACGTCCCCGGCGGCGATCGGGGTGTTCAACCGGACGTCGACGCCGTGCAGTTCGAGCTGGGTACGGAAGTAGCGGATCGTCTCGTCGAACTCCTGCTTGCCGGGGACCCTGCGGGCCACGTTGAGCTGGCCGCCGACCTCGCCCGCGGCGTCGTAGAGGGTGACGTCGTGGCCGCGCTCGGCGGCGGAGACCGCGCAGGCGAGTCCGGCGGGACCGGCGCCGACCACGGCGACGCGTTTGCGCAGCCGGGTCGGCGCGAGGACCAGCTCCGTCTCGTGGCAGGCGCGCGGGTTGACCAGGCAGGAGGTGATCTTGCCGCCGAAGGTGTGGTCGAGGCAGGCCTGGTTGCAGCCGATGCAGGTGTTGATGGTCTCGGGCCGTCCCGCCTCCGCCTTGGCGACGAAGTCGGGGTCCGCGAGCATCGGACGCGCCAGGGACACCATGTCGGCGTGCCCGTCGGCGAGCAACCGCTCGGCGATCTCCGGGGTGTTGATGCGGTTGGTGGTCACCAGGGGGACCGAGACGGCGCCCATCACCTTCTTGGTCACCCAGGCGTACGCGCCGCGCGGCACCGAGGTCGCGATGGTCGGGATGCGCGCCTCGTGCCAGCCGATGCCGGTGTTGATGATCGTCGCCCCGGCGGCCTCCACCGCCCTGGCCAGGGTGATGACCTCGTCCAGCGAGGACCCCCCGGGCACCAGGTCGAGCATCGAGAGCCGGTAGATGATGATGAAGTCGTCGCCGACCGCCTCGCGGACCCGCTTGACGATCTCCACGGGGAAACGCATCCGGTTCTCGTACGAGCCGCCCCAGCGGTCCTCGCGGCGGTTGGTCTGCGCGGCGATGAACTCGTTGATCAGGTAGCCCTCGGAGCCCATGATCTCGACGCCGTCGTACCCGGCCTGCCGGGCCAGCCGGGCGGCGCGCGCGTAGTCGTCGATGGTCTGCTCGACCTCGGCGTCGGTGAGCGCGTGCGGCGGGAAGGGGCTGATCGGCGCCTGGAGGGCGCTCGGCGCGACGAGGTCCTGGTGGTAGGCGTACCGCCCGAAGTGCAGGATCTGCATGGCGATCCTGCCGCCCTCGCGGTGCACCGCGGCGGTGATCCCGCTGTGCTGCTCGGCCTCCGCCTCGGTGGTCAGCTTCGCCCCGCCCTCGTAGGGGCGTCCCGCGTCGTTGGGGGCGATGCCGCCGGTGACGATGAGCCCGACGCCGCCGCGGGCCCGGGTGGCGTAGAACTCCGCCATGCGCTCGAAGCCGCGCTCGGCCTCCTCGAGGCCCACGTGCATGGAGCCCATGATCACGCGGTTGGGCAGCGTGGTGAAGCCCAGGTCGAGCGGGTTCAGCAGATGCGGGTAACGGCTCATCGGGCCCTCCGTGCGCGGTGTGGTGTGTCTGTTGTAGACGACCGCAGGGCGCTTATGCAACTAGTTGCACAACCGGAGGGACCGAGGTCACAGGGATCGGTCGGTCGTTGGTGGCGGCCTCCTCGTAGCAGGTGGCGAGGCCGCGCCACTGCTCCAGGCGGCCGTCCACCCGGCCGGACTCCGCAAAGGACCCGGCCGCGCAGCCTCGGCACGGGAGTGCGCCTGGGAGCATGCGCACGGCCGGTAGCGTGATCGTCTGCCGCATGGAAGGTCCATGTGCCCGGCCGGCCCGTGCGAGGGGATCCCGGTGGCGAGCAAGGAGGTCGCGATGAGCGAACTGACAAAGCCGAGCATCGAGGTTCCCGAGGGTGACGCGCCCTCCGAGCTGACGATCCGGGACCTGGTGGTCGGGGACGGACCCGAAGCGCTGCCGGGCAGGGTCGTCCAGGTTCACTATGTAGGGGTCACGTTCGCATCCGGAAAGGAGTTCGACTCCTCCTGGGAACTGGGCCGGCCGTTCAAGTTCGCCGTGGGCGGCGGCAGGGCCATCAAGGGCTGGGACCGGGGAGTCAGGGGAATGAAGGTCGGCGGCCGCCGCGAGATCATCGTTCCTCCGCGTCTCGGCTACGGCAGGCAGTCCCCCTCTCCGCTGATCCCGGCGGGCTCGACACTGATCTTCGTCGTGGACCTTCTCACGGTCGTGGGCGGGCCCGCGGGGGCGGCGCCCGGCTTCACGGGCTCGGCCTGAGCGCGGCGCTCCTGAGAGGCCGAGGACACCAGGGCGGTGCCACGCGGGGACGCCTGCGGTCATTGACAGACACCTCGTCAACCCGGGGCGCGCGAGGTGACGGTCCGTCAAGGTGGTTTCTGCTGCGCTGAACCAATGGTTGATGGCCACGCGGATGAGCCGGCGCCCGGCATGGCCGCGTGCCTGAGCAATCCGCGGCGCGCGTCCGTTCGGCCTGCGGCGGCCGTCCGCCGATCCCGAACTGTCCACCACCGGTGGGTGGTTCGGTCGCGTGGTAGGCGGTCGACCGCACTGTCTCCGAACAGACACGGGCCGCCGCGCCTGCTCCGCCGGCCTCGGTGAAAACGTGACACCTCGGTGAAAACGTGACACCTCGGTGAAAACGTGACAGTGAGCGTCGGCCGCCCGCTCCCCCTGCGCGCCAGGTGTCTCAGCCTGCCTGCGCCGCAGGTCAAGATCTCAGGCGGCGAACGGGGTGCTGTGGCCGGGCAACTGCTGCCCCGGGCGCAGGAACCGCTGGGCGCCCTGTTGGTCGCGCACCGCGAGGAACCCGGCGTCCGTCAGCCGCTGTGCGATCCTCTCGCGGCGGATCGCGCCCACCTTGAATGCCACGGTGAAGAGCAGCGCGACCGCCCCGCCGGAGGCGACCGCTTCGACCGGCGAGCTGTCGATGAGCATGAGGACGGTCAGGGCCGCGCAGGCGAGGTAGCCCAGCACCTTCTGGGTCCGGTCGGCGACGTACTGGGCCATGACGTCGAAGGTGACGAGGTCCTTCAGCACGGCCACGGCACCGACCGCTTCGGGAAGCGGCTTCAGCGAGCCCTGCACCAGCCCCGGCACCGTCCCGCCGTTGCCCGCCTGCGGATGGGTGGTGATGGTGGCCGCCTCGCGGACGCGCGCGTCGGGCCGCGGGTCCCGGTACATCCGGACCTGGACGAGCGAGTTCTTGAAGCCGGTCCTGTACGCCGTGCCGTACGTGTAGCCGTACTGCTCCGCCACGTGCGCCAGGGCGGCCGCCTTCAGCGTGGTGCCCTGGGGGGCGATCTCAACGATGTCCTGCTGACGGGCGATCTGCCGGAGCATCCCCGCTATGTGACGTTCTACGGACATGTTGTTCCCCCCTGGGACCCTGCGCCTGGGGCCGACCGGCGCACAGCCTAGTACGCCTGCAGCAGCGTTTCGCTTTCTGGCCCGGTCAGAAGGGCCGTGGGGAGTGCGGTGAGTTGGTGCGGGCGCCGGTGGAAGTCTTCGCCGAGTGCCCCACAAACGAGTGGAAGAGTCCCGGGACTCCGCGACCGTCGTATGGGGCGGGCCCCGATCCAAACGAAACTGCCTAGCCGGGCCGGACGCCGATGACGACGTGGGCGTACATCTCCTCGGAGACCGCGAGGCGCGGGACGAGACCGCTGCGGGCGAAGACGTCGAGGGCCGCCGGTGACTGGAGTTCGCTCGTCTCGACGAGCAGGCAGCCGCCGGGTGCCAGCCAGTGCGGGGCGTCGGCGGCGACGCGGCGCAGCACGTCCAGGCCGTCGGCACCCCCGTCGAGGGCCATCAGCGGTTCGTGGTCGCGCGCCTCCGGAGGCAGCATGCCGACCTCGCCGGTGGGGACGTAGGGCACGTTCGCGGCCAGGACGTCGACGCGCCCGCGCAGGGTGCCGGGCAGCGCGTCGAACAGGTCGCCCTCGTACACCCGGCCTCCGAAGGCGTGGACGTTGCGGCGGGCGCAGCGCACCGCCGCCGGGTCGATGTCGGCGGCGTGCAGCTCGGGCCCGTCGAGGGAGACGGCGAGCGCCGCGCCCACCGCGCCCGAGCCGCAGCACAGGTCCACGACGACGGCCGCCCGCCGGGCCTGCGCGACGGCCTGGCGGACGAGGAACTCGGTGCGGCGGCGGGGCACGAAGACGCCCGTGTCCACGGTGATGCGCAGTCCGTGGAACTCGGCCCAGCCGACGACGTGTTCCAGGGGCAGACCCGCGACACGGCGGTCGACCATGGCGGCGGCCTCGGCCCGGTCACGGGCGGTTGCGAGGATCAACTCCGCTTCGTCCTCGGCGAACACACAGCCTGCGGTGCGAAGTGCGGCGACGACGGCGGAAGGTGAGAGGGAGGGCATGGAAGCCGAGAGCCTTTCGATGAACCGAAGGGCGCTCTCGCGGGCACCTAGAACAGGTGACCCGTGTTGCCTCGAGGTGAGAGCACCCGGCCTGACACAGCGGTAATGGGTCTCACCTCCTGACAACTCCTGGCCGGGGACGTCCACGGCCGCGACCACATTACAGGAACGATCAGACGGCGACCGACTCCTCCAGCTCCTCCTCGGTCTCCTCCTCCTCGGCCCGGACGGAGGCCGAAGTCGCCCCGGGGGACGCCGCCTCGGTGGCCGCCTCCGCCTGCGCGGCGGGTGCGGCGCGACGGGCGCGCGCCCGCTCGGCCGCGCCGGCCGCCGCGGTCACCAGCAGGCCGAGGGCGAGCCAGGCGACGAGCGTTCCCACGTTGCCGGACAGCCCGTCACGGTCGAAGTAGAGGAGAGCGCGGACGCCCTCGACGAATCCCGCCCCGTTCCAGAAGGCGTGCAGGGTGCCGAAGAAGCCGTTCTGCAGCTCGGGCCGGAACAGGCCGCCGGAGCTGGTGAAGTTGAGCATCACGAACAGCACCATCATGGCGAGGGTGGTCCACCGCTTGAGGAACGTGTGGAGTCCGACGCCCACGAACAGGATGCCCGCGGAGTAGAGCCAGCTCATCCCCCACACGCCCGCGAGGTCGTGGTGCGCGAGGTGGAAGACCGGCCCGGCGAGCAGCGCGCCGATGGCGCTCACGACACCGGAGACCGCGACGGCCAGCAGGCCCCGTATCCGCATCGGCAGGGTCGCGCCCGCGGCGCCGAGTGCGGCGACGGAGGCGTACGAGCCGATGCTCAGCGCGACGAGCAGGAAGAACAGGCCCTGCCCCGTGGGGTCGTCGGCGACCGTCGGGGTGACGTCGGTGACCTTCAGCGGCCGGCCCTCCCGGGCGGCGACCGGGGTGAAGACCCTCTCCACAGACAGGGCGCCCATGTCGGACGCGGCGGTGGCCACGAGCAGTTCGGGCGTCCTGCCGTTCGCCGCGTAGGCACCGGTGATGTCACGGGACTTCAGGAGGTCGACCGCCTCGGCGCGGGTCGCGACGGTTCGGACGTCGAGTGCGTCACCCGCCCGGTCCTTGACGGTCTGCGCGAAGACCTTCGTCTCGGCCCCGGAGCCGACGACGGCGACGGGCAGGTGGTTCGGCTCGGGAGTGGCGAAGGCTCCCAGGTAGGCGAGCCCCATACCGACGCACATCAGCAGTGGGGTGATCAGGTGCGTCAGCACGTGGCGCAGGGCCGGAGAGCGCAGGCCGGTGAGCACGGAACCTCCATTGGTTGGCTTATACAACTCACGGTTCAGTTGTACTATACAACCAGAAGAGAGGGAGGTGTTCCGTGACCGTGTCAGACGAGTCCGGCGAGACTTCCGCCCAGGACCAGGAAGGTACCGCCCGGTCCCCCGACCGGGCGGTCGAGACCATCCAGCGTGAGATGACGGCCTTCGCCCGGCGCGCCCGGGCATCGGCCGGGCGCATGCATCCCGAGCTGTCGCTCGTCTCGTACACCCTGCTGGGGCACCTCGAGGAGCGGGGCGGCTGCCGGGCCACCGACCTCGCCGCGCACTACGCGCTGGACAAGTCCACGGTGAGCCGGCAGGTCGCCGCCCTGGAACGCGCCGGCCTCGTCGAGCGGCGCCTGGACCCCGAGGACCACCGGGTGCAGGTGCTGCATCTGACACAGGCCGGCACGGCGATCCTCGTCCAGGTGACCGAGAGCCGCAGGACCGCGTTCCGCGAGCGGCTCGACGGCTGGTCCGAGGAGGACCTGACGCGGTTCGCGGGATACCTGCTGCGGTACAACGGGGCCGGCCCCGACACCCCGGCCGGCGATCCTTCCACGGGCTGAACGCCGGGACTTGCGTCCGGCGGACTCCCGGAGTCCGGTGCGACCCGCGGGGCCGCCGGTCGCCCCGGACGAGCCGCGCGCCCGCTCCGCCCCGACGGCGGTGGCCTCGTCTCCTCAGGCGACCGCCGGGGCCGGTGCGTCCGTCGCGCGCTCCGGTACCCGTACCGCCATGAAGCGGGTGGTGCGCCGCAGCCGGAAGCCCAGGGCCTCGTAGAGCCGGACGGCGTCGGTGTTGCCCGCGCCGGTGTGCAGGAACGGGGTCTCGCCGCGATCGCGGATGCCGTGCGCGACGGCCAGGACCAGCCGGCCCGCCAGCCCCTGCCCCCGGAAGTCCGGGTCGGTGCAGACGGCGCTGATCTCGGTCCAGCCCGGCGGGTGCAGCCGCTCCCCCGCCATCGCCACGAGAGCGCCGCCGCGGCGGATCCCCAGATAGGTGCCGAGTTCCACCGTGCGCGGCAGGAACGGGCCGGGCCTGGTGCGCCGGACCAGGTCCAGCATCTCCGGTACGTCGGCGGGACCCAGCCGCACCGCTTCCGGGTCCGGCGCCGCGGCGAGCCCGTCGTCGACGAGCTGGACGCCCTCCAGGCTGAAGGTCACCTCCCACCCGGGCGGGATCCGCCCGCGGAAACCGGCCAGCGGCGCCTCCCCGCCGGGGCCGACGAGTGCCGCCAGATCCGCCCAGTCGCGGGCATCGGGTTCGTCCGGGAGCGCCAGCCACGGCGACACGTCGGCCGGATAGCGCAGCACGCGGCCCCGGCGCTCGGCGAAGCGTGCGTGCGGGCCGGTCAGCGAGGCGAGGGCCGGGTTGTCGAGGACGTGCCGGGCGGCGCTCCCCCGCGGGACCTCGGTACCGGCCGCAGGCCGCTCCGTGTGCGCCCCGGTGCTCATGCGGCGACCTCGATCACGATCTTGCCGCGCGCATGGCCGTCCTCGACAAGGCGCAGCGCCTCGCCGGCCCGGTCGAGGGGGAACGTCCGCGTGACGTACGGGCTGAGGCTGCCGTCGGTGACGAACCGTGCCACCTCGTCGAGGACGGCGGCGGTGCGGGCGCGTGCGACAGCCGCACCGCCGAGCCGCGCCACCGTCTCCCGGTCGGCGCCCGTGACCAGCTTCGAGGTGTCGGGCAGCAAGGTCGCCGCCGCTTCGAGGACCTCGCCTCCGACGAGGTCGAGGACCGCGTCGATCCCGTCCGGAGCGGCGGCCCGCACCCGCTCGGGCAGACGGGGCCCGGACGGGACGTGGACGGCTCCCAGCGACTCGACGAAGTCCTTCTTGCCGTCGCTCGCGACGGCGACGACCCGCACGCCGTACGCGCGGGCGAGCTGCGTGGCCGCGACACCGACGCCACCGCCCGCTCCGGTGATCAGCAGGGTCTCGCCGGTCTGCGGCCCGAGCTGGCGCACCGCGTCGTACGCGGTCGCCGCGGCCACCGGCAGCGCGGCGGCGTCCGTGAAGGACAGGGCCGCCGGTTTGTGGGCGGTCACCGTCACCGGCAGGACCGCGTACTCGGCGTATCCGCCGGCCGACGGGTTGCCGAAGACCTCGTCCCCGGCCGCGAAGCCGGTCACCTCCGCGCCGACCTCCTCGACGACGCCGGCGACCTCGTTGCCGAAGACCGCGGGCAGCTCGCGCGGGGGTCCGCCCGGACGGCGGTAGCCGGTGCGCTGCTTCCAGTCGACGGGGTTCACGCCCGCCGCCCGCACCGCGACCAGGATCTCGCGGGGCCCGGGGACCGGCCGCTCCCGGTCGACGAGGGCCTCGGTCTCCGGACCGCCGTACCGGGTGAACACGTACGCCTTGGGCATGGGCTGCCTCACTCTCCCTTCGCTGCCGTCGGCCGGGCGCCACCGGCGTCGGCACCTACGCCAAGGGAGATCACGGCACCGCTGTTCCCGGGGCCGCGGAGAGTTCATACGGCCGCAACGATCGGGGCCGTCGTCCCCGGGGCGCCGGGCCGGACCCGGGTCCGCGTACGGTTGAATGCATAGGCCGGGACCGCGCGAGCACCTGTCAGCGCGGGTGTCCCGCACCTGCCCGCACTCCGACCGAGACCGACCCCGCGCCGTCCCGAAGGCGGCCTGGAGGCACCACCCCATGAACGTCACCCGAGGCTTCACCGGGCGCACCCGAGTCCCGAACGCCGGCCTGCCGCCCGGTCAGTACGACGCGGGCGGCGACTGGCCCGTCCTCTCCGCCGAGGTCACGCCCGAGCTGGCGCCGGCCGACTGGACCTTCCGGATCGACGGCCTGGTCGCAGAGCCGCGCACCTGGGACTGGGACGAGGCTCACGCGCTGCCTCCGTCGGCGTACGAGGGCGACATCCACTGCGTGACGAGCTGGTCGAAGTTCGGCGTGCGCTTCGGCGGCGTGTCCCTGGACGCCTTCCTCGGTCTCGTGCGCCCGGACACCGCCGCCACCCACGCCGTCGCCTACTCGCACACCGGGTACACGGCCGGCCTCCCACTGGCGGACCTGACCGGCTCACGCGCCTGGATCGTGTGGGAGTACGACGGGAAGCCGCTCCCCGCCGAGCACGGCGGCCCGGCACGGCTCGTCGTGCCGCACCTGTACTTCTGGAAGAGCGCCAAGTGGATCGCGGGCATCAGGCTCCTGGACCACGAGGAGTCCGGCTTCTGGGAACAGAACGGCTATCACGCACGCGGCAACCCCTGGGAAGAGCAGCGCTACTCCGGTGACTGAGACCTTCGTGCCCCCGACCCCGTTCGCCGTGCCCGGCCGGATCGCCGTGGGTGAGCAGGCCGCCGCGCACTGGCAGGCCGCCACGCTCACCGAGATCCGCCGCGAGACGGCACACGCCTCGACGTTCCGTTTCGCGGTGCCCGGCTGGACGGGCCATCTGCCCGGGCAGCACCTGATGCTGCGGCTGACCGCTCGGGACGGCTACACGGCCCAGCGCCACTACTCCCTGGCGTCCGCGCCCGACGACAGCGGACACATCGAACTCACCCTGGACCACGTCGACAGCGGTGAGGTGTCCGGCTGGTTCCACACGGTGGCCAGGCCCGGGGACGAGGTGCAGGTGCGCGGCCCGGTCAGCGGCTTCTTCGCCTGGCCCGGCGACCGGCCCGCCCTGCTGCTCGGCGCGGGCTCCGGTGTCGTGCCGCTGATGTCGATGGTGCGGCACCGTCGCGCGCGCGGGCTCGCGGTCCCGCTGCGGCTGCTCGTCTCCGCCCGCTCCCCCGAAGAGCTGATCTACGCGCGGGAGTACGGCGAGGAGACCACTGCGGTCTTCACGCGCAGGGCGCCGGAGGGGGTGCCGGTCGGCCGTCTGTCGGCGGCACATGTGGCGCCGCTCCTGGCCGAGCAGCCGCCGGGCGGGTGGGAAGCCTATGTGTGCGGCTCCAACGGATTCGCGGAGCACGCGTCACGGCTCCTGGTCCGGGCGGGCCAGCCGGTGGACCGTATCCGCATCGAACGCTTCGGCTGAGCCCGACGCGCCGCCCGGGCGTCCCGTCGGGCGTCCGCGCGGCGCAGGCTGTGCGACGGAGTCCGCCGCGGGACACCGGGAGCGGTGACCGGCGGCGGCCCCGCGTCAACGGCACTCGTCGAGCAGGATCCGCGCCAGCTCGTGCGGCTGGGAGAACATGGGCCAGTGGCCGGTGTCCATCTCCACCAGGCGCCACCGCTCACTCCTCAGCGCGTCGGCCACGTCGTCGTTCGGCTCGGGGCCGTCCAGCAGGCACTTGACGTACGTCGCGGGCAACTCGTCGAGGGGGCGCGGCAGAACGGCGGGTTCGGTCAGCGAGGCGCCCGGGTGCGGGGTCGCACCGGCCGCGATCCGCGCGATCTGCTCACTGGTGAGGCCCTGGCCGTCGTAGCCGTCCGCGGTCAGCGGCTCCCAGAAGCCGCCGTTCTCCGCGAGCGAGGCCTCGAACCTCTCCTGGCCCTGCCACCAGTTGGCGGCGAACGAGACACCGTCGACGGGGATCTCGGAGTCGACGAAGACGACCCGGGCCAGCCGGCCGCCGATCCGCAGGGCGGCCTGGCCGACCGGAATGCCCGCGTAACTGTGTCCCACCAGGACGACGTCGCGCAGGTCGAGGCGTTCCACCTCGGCGACGACGTCGTCCACGTGGGTCCGCTGCCCGGCCGGCGTCCCCTGCCTCTCGGCGAGACCTGACAACGTCACGGCGTGCGCGCCGCACCCCGCCGCACGCAGCTCCGGCACCACCTCGTCCCACGCCCACGATCCCAGCCACGCGCCTGCCACCAGTACGAATTCCGTCATGGAGGAAACGTAGCGGCGAGGTCGGACATCGCACCGTCCGCTCCCCGCTCCGGCGCGTCCTGCCCCGTCGTCGCTCGTCGGCGCGAGAGGGCCTGGCGGGCGCGCGCGCCGCGCCCGTACCGTGTGATCATCCGCATCCGATGTCAAAGGTGGTCCTTCATGGCCCTGTTCGACCTCCCCCTCGACGAGCTCCGCGGCTATCGCAGCGCGTCGGCCGAGCCCGAGGATTTCGACGCCTTCTGGGCCAAGACTCTCCAGGAAGCCCGCGAGCACGAGCTGGACGCCCGCTTCGAACCGGTCCTGACGCACCTTCGGACGGTCGAGCAGTTCGACGTGACGTTCGCCGGCTACGGCGGTCACCCGGTCAAGGGGTGGCTGACCCTGCCGGCCGGTACGGACGCGCCGGTTCCCACGGTCGTCGAGTTCGTCGGCTACGGCGGCGGGCGCGGTCTGCCGCACACACATCTGCTGTGGGCCTCGGCGGGCTTCGCGCACTTCGTGATGGACACCCGGGGTCAGGGCAGTGCCTGGGGCGGCGGCGAGACCCCCGACCCGGTGGGCAGCGCGCCCGCGTTCCCCGGGTTCATGACCCGCGGGGTCGAGGACCCGGAGAGCTACTACTACCGGCGGGTGTACACGGACGCGGTGCGTGCCGTGGAGGCGGCCCGAGCGCATCCCCTGACGGACGCGGCCCGCACCGCCGTCGTCGGTGCGAGCCAGGGCGGCGGCATCAGCATCGCGGTCGGCGGTCTGGTGCCCGACCTGGCGGCGGTCGCGCCGGACGTGCCGTTCCTGTGCGACTTCCCGCGTGCGACGACGCTGACCGACCGCGACCCCTACCGCGAGATCGGCAAGTACCTCAAGACCCACCGCGGCCGTACCGACCGGGTGATGACCACGCTGGCGTACTTCGACGGGGTGCACTTCGCCGCGCGCGGCCGGGCGCCCGCCCTGTTCTCGGTGGCGCTGGAGGACCAGACGTGCCCGCCGTCGACCGTCTACGCCGCCTTCAACGCGTGGGCGCACGACGACAGGACGATGGAGGTCTACGACTTCAACGACCACGAGGGCGGCGGCCCCTACCAGGAGGCGGCGAAGCTCCGCTGGCTGCCACGGCACCTCTGAGGCGTCCCGGCGGGTGCCGGGACGCCCTGACGTCACCCGCCGGAGCCGGGGGAACTCACCCCGCCGTCCCGCGCGGTACGACCGTGGAAAGGACGGCGGGCAGCGGGTACCAGTCCGCCGACACCACGCTGGCGTGCCGTCCGGCCAGCAGGGCCACCCGGTCCAGGGCCTGACTCTGCGTCGGACTGGTGCCGTCGATGGCGGGGGCCACGCCGTGGGCGTCGGTCATGACGACCAGGTAGTGCCGCTCGTCGTACCAGGCGGTGTCGATCGAACCGTTGGTGTAGGCGGTGGCGTCGCCGTCGAAGACCACGAACCAGGGGCGGATCGTCGGGTCCGTGTACCGGGTGCGCGGGTCGCCCGCGGCGGCACCGTGCACGGCGGGGAAGGCGGCGGCCTCGCTCAGGCGCCCGGCGGCGGCGAGGTCGCGCAGGTGGGTGGCGTACTCGCGGTCCGTCCACAGCGTGTCGGCGGGGTTGCCCTCCTCGACCGTGCCGGGGATCAGCTCGACGACGAACTTGCCCGCGAGGGCGGAACGGGCGGGCCAGCCGCCGGCGCGGACCGCCGAGTCGAGGTCCGGGTGGGAGGTGACGACGTCGGCGGGGCGCAGCAGGGCGTCGCCGAGCTTGGAGGTGAGCAGGGCGTCCAACTGGGCGGGCCCGCGGCCGTTCCTGCCCTGGAAGCCGTCCTTCATCTCCACCTTGAGCTGGATCGGCCGGTGGCCGGGGTGGGCGTCGTGCCAGGCCCTGATGTCGGCGAGGCAGCCGCCGAGGTCGCGGTTGCGTGTCCTGGTGCGCAGTTCGGAGGCCCGGGCCGCGTTCTCGCAGTTGTTGTCGTTGCCGAGGGGGTTGCTGTGCGAGACCCGCCAGGAGGAGCCGAAGACATTGGTCCACACGTCGAGTTCCAGCATCCCGGCGCCGGAGTCCAGGGCGTCGGCGAAGTAGGGGAACTTGGCCTTCTCGTAGGCGTTGTGGACGCCCACCCAGGTGGTGGCCGAGTACGCCGGGTCCGCGGCCGTGGACGGCGGCGCGGCGCCCGTGGACGGCGGCGCGGCGGCCAGGGCGAGCACGGCTGCCGCCGTCACCGTGAACCCGGTACGCGTCAACGCCTGCGCATGTCTGGGCATGTTTCCCCCTGCCTTCGGAGCTTCGGGTGGTCAACCGCATTGCAGCGTAGGGGCGTTGGGTGACATGCGGAAGATCGTGGAGTGAAGGACGGGGCGATGCGATCCGGCGGGTTCCCCCCAGTCCGACCAGTCGGTACGTTCGTGAGCGCGGAGCGCCGGCCGGCGGGCCTCGGTCACGAGGGGCGAAGGGGGGGCCCCGTCCCCCCAAGGACCTCAGGTGTGCAGTCGCTTTGACCCCCGCCTCTTCTCGGTGTTAACGGG
>NZ_JBWKDS010000002.1:86141-195687 GCF_056435845.1 Streptomyces sp. NPDC043867
GGGGGGGGAGGGGGGGAGGGGAGGGGGGGGGGGTTGCTCCTGCTTCTTCTCCCCGTACACCGTCGCGCTGCATTTCGGCAAGACCAACCCCCTCCCCCCCCCCCCCCCCCCACGACGGACGACGGAGGTCCCATGTCCCCGCAAGTACCTCAGGTGCACGGTCACTGCGACCCGCGCTTCTCGGCGGTGCGCACGGCGTTCGAGGAGAACTTCCGCGCGCGCGAGGAGCTCGGCGCGGCGGTGGCCGTCGTCCTCGGCGGGGAGATTGTGGTGGACCTGTGGGGCGGCTGGGCCGATGCCGCCCGCACCCGCCCCTGGGAGAGCGAGACGCTGGTGAACGTGTGGTCGACGTCGAAGGGCCCGACCGCGCTGTGCGCGCACATCCTCGCCGACCGGGGGCTGCTCGACTTCGACGCGCCCGTGGCCGCGTACTGGCCGGAGTTCGCGGCGGCGGGCAAGGAGTCCGTGCTCGTACGGCATCTGCTGTCGCACCGGGCGGGACTGTCGGGGCTGCGGGAGCCGCACACCCTGGAGCAGCTCTGCGACTGGGAGCTGACGGTCGCGCGGCTCGCGGCGCAGGAGCCGTGGTGGGAGCCGGGGACGCGGTCCGGGTATCACGCGCTGACCTACGGGTTCCTGGTCGGAGAGGTGGTGCGGAGGGTCTCCGGGCTGCTGCCGGGGGCGTTCCTGGAACGGGAGGTGACGGGGCCGCTCGGGATCGACTTCACGATCGGACTGCCCGAGAAGGAGGCCGGGCGGGCGGCCGAGCTGGTGCATCCGCCGGCCGCGACGACGAGCGGACAGGCGGCGGTCTTCGCCGGGTTGGCGCCCGCGGCGCTGGCGGCGCTCGCCAACCCGCCCGTCGGTGCCGCCGAGGCCGGCACCGCGCAGTGGCGGGCGGCCGAGATTCCCGCGGCCAACGGTCACGGCACGGCGCGCGCGGTCGCCGCGCTGTACGGGATCTTCGCCGGACGGGGCTCGTACGGCTCCCGGCAGGTGCTGTCGGCGGGAGCGGCCGAGCGGGTGCGCGAGGGACAGGGCGGCTGCCGCGACCTGGTGCTGGGGGCGGGTTTCGCGCACGAGACGGAACTCGGCCTCGGGCTGTGGCTCAGTGGACCCAACGGCTCGTACGGGCCCAACCCCAGGGCTTTCGGACACGACGGCTTCGGGGGCTCCTGCGGTCTCGCGGACCCGGAGGCGGGTGTCTCATTGGGGTACGTGATGAACCGCATGGGCCCGCACATCGCCGACGACCCGCGCAAGACGACGCTGGTGGACGCTCTGTACGGCGCGCTATGAGGACGCCCGCGTCGCGAGGTGGTACGGGCTGAAATCGGCCGAACCGGCGGGTTGCTCTTCCCTAGTGGTTTAGACCAATGCTAATTGTGGTCGCGCAACGAGCCCGTACGGCTACACCTTGTCACCAACAGGAGGCGCGGACATGTCCCGCACCGTCCCCACGACCGACCACGAGCCCCGCTACCGGCGCATCGCGACGCAACTGCTCGACGAGCTGCGGGAGGGAAACATCCCGCCGGGCGAACGCCTGCCCGGGGAACGGGCTCTGGCCTCGCGGTTCGGCGTCAGCCGCGAGACCGTCCGCCAGGCCCTGCAGATGCTGCGCGGCAGCGGACTGGTCTCCACGGACCGGCGCGGCAGTCATGCCACGCTGCCCGGCACCACCGTCGAGCACGTGCCCTCCCTGGACTTCCCCCTCGGAGCGCAGACCACCGAAGCGTGCGCCGTGCACCGGACCAGCGTCACCTGGGAGGCTCCCCCGCCGGAGCACGCCCGGGCGCTCGGTCTCGCCCCGCAGCGGCCGACGCTGGTCCACCGCTACGAGTCGGCGGCCGCGGACGGGACCGGCCTGCGGACGGCCGTGACGTCCTTCTCCGCGGTCGCCCTCGCCGAGGTCGAGGAGCTCGCCCGCTACCGCGACCGCGCGGACGGCAGCGGGTCGGCGCACCTGCGGCGGGCCTACGACTGGATGCGCAGGGCGGGCCTGGCCCTGCACCACCGGGACTCCATCTCGCAGCTGCCCCGGTCGGTGCGCGTCACCCGGCGGGTGCACGACCAGTACGACCGGCCACTGGAGATCACGGACCTGGTCGTGGAGACCCAGCAGGACGCGCTCGTGTACGAGTTCACCCTGCCCGCGGCCGGGTGACATCCCGCGCCTCCCGGGCCGGGACTTACACGGAAGACGTACGCGGACACCGCAGAGGTGAGCGCCCCGGTCGTGGGTCCCGTGGACGCGCCTTCTGGCTGTGGAGCATGCAGGTCGGCGTGAAGGCCGCCTACGACTGCGTCAAGCAGTTCTCGGAGACGGACTTCACCGAGGACCTGGCGCGCATCGACGTACCGACGCTCGTCGCGCACGGCGACGACGACCAGATCGTGCCGATCGGCGCCGCCGGCCACAAGACGGCCAAGCTCGTCAAGGACGCCACCCTCAAGGTCTACCCGGGCGCCCCGCACGGCCTGGTGGGCGAGTACGAGAAGGCGTTCAACGCCGACCTGCTGGACTTCATCAAGAGCTGACGCGGGACCGGTGACGTCCTTCCCGGAGGACATCACCGCCGACGGGTGTGCTCAGCCGGGTGTCGTCGCGTCCGTGCGCGTCGCGACGACCATGCGGCAGCGCGGGCTGCCGTCGCGCCTGCGTCCGAACTCGGGCAGGGCGTGCAGTTCGACCGCGAAGCCCGCCCGCTCCAGCTCCCGCCGCACGTCACCCAGGCGGAAGGCCCGGTAGTACATCACGAACGGCGGGCGCCGGACGGCGTTGCGCACCCGCATCGCTGCGTCGAAGCCGAGCAGGGCCCAGTACCAGGGCGAGCTCGGCGGGGCCGGGGCGGCGACGGGGAACGCGAAGCGACCGCCCGGCCGCAGGACGGCGTGCACCCCGCGGAAGAGGCCCGGCAGCTCCCGCGGCAGGAAGTGCCCGAACGCCCCGAAGCTGACGACGAGATCGAAGACCGGCCCGAAGGGGAGGGCACGGGCGTCGCCGCGCACCCAGGAGACGCGCGGTGCGCCGGCCCTCGCAGGGCGCGGATGCCGGTCCCGCGCCACCGCCAGCATTCCCGCACTGATGTCGACACCGGTGGCGCTCCGGCCGCACAGCGCGCTCAGCACCGCCAGACCGGCGCCGGTGCCGCAGCACAGGTCGAGCCCGTGGCCGACGGGCCCGAGCCGGCCGAGCGCCCGTGCCACGGCGTCGAGGATCGCGTCGGGTGTCCGGAACGGGGTGTGGTCGAACTTCGGCGCGAGCAGGTCGTAGCCGTGCTCGACGGACGAGAGGGCCTGAACGGCCAGTTCGCGCAGGGTCGGACCCTCGGGAGTGAACATCGCGTGCAGCTTACGACGATCGGAGGGCGCCGGCACCGCGCGCACCGACGCATTCAGAGGCGTACGGGCAGTTCGCGCACGCTGTTGCCGACGAAACTGGAGGACCGCGGGAGTTCCTGTTCGGGCACGGCGAGGTCGAGGTCCGGGAAACGGGCGAACAGCCGTTCCAGGGCGATGGCCGCCTCCATCCGGGCCAGCGGGGCGCCGAGACAGTAGTGCGCCCCGTGCCCGAGGGAGAGATTCCGTACGGCATCGGGCCTGCGTGGCCGGGTCACGTCGAAACGGCCGGCGTCCGCCCCGTGCGCGGCCCGGTCACGCCCGGCGGCGGAGTAACCGGCGAGCACCGGCGTGCCCTTGGGGATGAGCGTGCCGTCGACCGTCAGATCCCGCACCGGATAGCGGAACGGGAAGTAGCTGACCGGCGCGTCCCAGCGCAGCGTCTCGTCGACCACGTCCGGCCAGCCCGCCGCACCGTCCCTGACCGCCGCCAGCTGATCCCGGTGACCGCACAGCGCGCGTACGGCGTTCGTGATGAGGTTCAGTGTGGTCTCGTGCCCGGCGATGATCATCAGCAGCAGGGTGCCGATGAGTTCCGGCCGGCTGAGCCGCCCGCCGTCCTCGTCCCGGGCGGCTGTCAGCGCGCTGGTCAGGTCGTCGCCCGGCTGCTCGGCCCGGGCCGCCGCCACGGCGCTCAGCACGTCCACCAGTTCACGGTTCGCGGCGACGGCCTCCTCGGGCCCGGTGTCCGTGGCCACCACCTTGTTCGACAGGTGGTGCAGCGTGTCGCGGAACTCGGCGTCGACGCCGAGGAGTTCGCCGATGACTCCCATCGGCAGCGGCAGCGCGAAGTGCCGCCGCAGATCGGCGACTCCGCCTCCCGCGTTCGCCGCCGCTTGCAGGTCGTCGAGCAGCCTGGCGGCCAACTCCTCAACCCTCGGCCGCAGTTCCTCGACCCTCCGGGGCGTGAACGCCTTGCTCACCAGCGCCCGGAGCCGCCGGTGGTCCTCGCCGTCGGCGGTCGTCATCCCCTGGACGGTGGCGAAGGTCAGCAGGGGCCAGCCGGCGGCGATCCGTCCCTCCTGGAGCGCGGTGAAGTGCCGGGGGCTCTTGGCCACGTCGGGATGGGCGAGGAACTCCTTCAGCACGTCATGCCCGAGCACGGCCATGCCCTCGACCCCGCCGGGCAGGACGACGTGCGCGACCGTGCCGCGCGCCAGCAGTCGCGCGTTGGCCGCGTGCGGGCAGCCGCCGGCCGGGTCCATGGTGTGCGGCACTCCGGGCGTGCTCTCCACCGGTTTCTCCTGACGGACATGGGGAGTCGGGCCGTACGGGGGCCGATTCTGCCCGCTCGTGGCGCGGCGCACCAGGTCGGTGAGGAACGGACGGACCACCCTCGTGCGGGCCGCCCGACCCGTCGCCGCCCGCACCGGACCGAGCCGCTCCCCCGCCCGCGCCGCACTGTGTGGTACCGTTCCATCAGCACTTGTGTACACCCCTTCTCGGGGTGCCGGTGCGGAATCCCTCTCCTCCAGCTGTAGCGCTCGTCCTCAGCGGACCGGCGGTCCCGGCTTCTCGGCAGCACCTCCCGCGCACGGACACGGACGTCTTCGTCGTCCTCATCCGTCCGCCGCACCCGTGGTGACGCCTTCCTGCCGCACGAGGCGTGAACAACGCCGCCTCTCCGGCTCTCCCCCTCCCCCTCTCGTGACCTGATGAATCCGTCCTGGAAAGGACCTCGCATGACCACCACACTCGAACACCCCCCGGTGCAGCAGCAGTTCCCGGCGCAGGCCCGCGGCATCCTCGACATCGCGCACAACGGGCAGGGGCACCTGCGCCGCGCGAGCTGCGAGGCCACCCCGTCCGACGTGCAGGTCCCCGCCGCGCTCATCCGCCGGCACGGACTGCGCACGGGCGACACCCTCGAAGGCGTACGCGGCGGAGCCCGCGCCCTCGCCGAGGTGCTGTCGGTCAACGGCCGCGACCCCCAGGAGCTGCGCCACCGCCCGCACTTCCGCGACCTCACCCCGCTGCACCCTCGCGAGCGGCTCCGCCTGGAACACCCGGCGAGCGGCCTGGCCGGACGCGTCGTCGACCTCCTGGCGCCCGTCGGCAAGGGCCAGCGCGGCCTGATCGTGGCGCCGCCCAGGACCGGCAAGACGGTGCTGCTCCAGCAGATCGCCGCGGCCGTCGCCGGCAACCACCCGGAGTGCCACCTCATGGTGGTGCTGCTCGACGAGCGGCCCGAGGAGGTCACCGACATGCGGCGCTCGGTACGCGGCGAGGTGTACGCCTCGACCTTCGACCGGACGCCCAAGCAGCACATCGCGCTCGCCGAACTCGTCGTCGAGCGGGCGAAGCGGCTCGTCGAGGCGGGACAGGACGTCGTCATCCTCCTGGACTCCCTCACCCGGCTGTGCCGGGCCCACAACAACGCGGCCGCCGCCGGTGGCCGCACCCTCAGCGGCGGCGTCGACGCGTCCGCGCTCCAGCGTCCCAAGCAGCTCTTCGGAGCCGCACGCCTGGCCGAGGAGGGCGGTTCCCTCACGATCCTCGCCACGGCCCTGGTCGAGACCGGTTCCCGCGCCGACGACTTCTTCTTCGAGGAGCTCAAGGGCACCGGCAACATGGAACTCCGCCTGGACAGGACACTCGCCTCCCGGCGCGTATTCCCGGCCGTCGACATCGTCCCTTCCGGCACCCGGCGCGAAGAACTCCTGCTGCCCGCACCCGAGTTGGCGGCCGTCCGAGGACTGCGCCGCGCCCTGCAGACGCGGGACGGCCAGGCGAACCTCGAAACCCTCCTGGAGCGGCTGCGCGCCACCCCGGGCAACGCTGCCTTCCTGCGCCAGGTCCAGCCGACACTGCCCGCGGCCTGACACCCGCCCACATGCGGCATCCGGGTGCTGGAACCCGGCGGCCCGGCCCTGACACCCCGGCGGACGGCGCAACCATTCCTACGTTGATCGTATGACCATCGGATTCTCAACCCGCATTGCCGTCTCGTGCTCCGTCGCCTGCGCGGTCGGCGTGCTGGCCGTCGCCCCGGGCCCGGCCGTCGCCCGCGCCGGGACGGACCCGGGGGCGGCGGGACCCGCGGCCTCGCCGTCGCCGTCGCTGTACCGCTCCGGAACCCAGGTCCTGCCCCTCGCCGGGGCCCCGGCGCTCCCCCAGGTCTCCGCGCTGTCGTGGGTGGTGGCGGACGCCCGCACGGGTGAGGTGCTCGCCGGGCACGACGCGCACCGCCCCCTGCCGCCCGCCAGCACCCTCAAGACCCTTTTCGCGCTCACCGTGCTGCCGGTCCTGCCCGGCGGCGTCGAACACACCGTCACGGAGGCCGAGCTGACGGGGATCGGCGACGGCAGCAGCCGGGTCGGGGTCGCCGAGGGACGCACCTACCGCGTCGCCGACCTGTGGCGCGGCGTCTTCCTGAACTCGGGCAACGACGCCGTGCACGTCCTGGCCTCCCTGAACGGCGGCTGGCGCGCCACCGCGGCCCAGATGCAGGCCAGGGCACGTGCCCTCGGCGCGCTCGACACCCGGGTCGTCTCCCCCGACGGTTACGACGCCCCCGGCCAGGTCTCGTCGGCGTACGACCTCGCCGTGTTCGGCCGGGCCGGGCTGCGCAACCCGGACTTCGCCCGGTACTGCGCCACCGTGCGGGCCAGCTTTCCCGCGGGCGGCTGGGCGTACGACATCCAGAACACCAACCGGCTGCTCACCGGCGCGGACGGCGTCGCACCGTACCCGGGCCTGATCGGGGTGAAGAACGGCTACACGAGCAACGCGGGCAGCACGCTCGTGGCCGCCGCGCGACGGGGCGGGCGCACGCTCGTCGTCACCGTGATGAACCCTCAGGCGGGCGGCTCCCTCGCCGTGTACGAGGAGGCCAGGTCGCTGCTCGACTGGGGCTTCGCCGCCGACGGCCGGGTCACCCCGGTCGGTTCCCTCGTGCCGTCACCGACCGCCACGGCCGTCGCGTCACCGCCCGCCCCGGCGACGGCGCAGGCCGGTCCCGCCGCGCCGCCTCCCCGCCCCTCCCCCCGGGGCGGCACCGGCTGGCCGGAGACGGGAGTGATCGCGGGCGCGGCCGCCGCGGGTGCCGGCGCGGTGGCGCTCGCCCTGCGGCTGCTGGGCGTCCGGATCACGCGCGGCTGACCCGGCGCCGGTGGCGGACTTCAGAACACCGACAGTCCCGTCAGCGTGGTGAAGCGGTCGAGGGCCGCGACCCCGGCCACCGAGTTGCCCCGTTCGTCGAGTCCCGGGCTCCACACGCACAGCGTGCACCGGCCCGGTACGACCGCGATGATGCCGCCGCCGACGCCGCTCTTGCCGGGCAGCCCGACACGGTAGGCGAAGTCCCCCGCCGCGTCGTACGTGCCGCAGGTCAGCATGACCGCGTTGACCTGCTTGGCCTGGCTGCGGGTCAGCAGCCGGGAGCCGTCGGCGCGCACCCCGTGGCGGGCCAGGAAACCGGTGGCCAGCGCGAGATCGGCGCAGGATGCCTCGACCGAGCACTGCCGGAAGTACTGCTCCAGCAGGACGGGCACCGCGTTGCCGATGTTCCCGTACGCCGCCATGAAGTGACCGAGCGCCGCGTTGCGGTCGCCGTGCGCGGCCTCGGAGGCGGCGACCTCCGCGTCGAAGGTGAGGTCCCGGTTGCCGCTCTCGGCCCGCAGGAACTCCAGCAGCGTGCCCGCCGCGTCACCGGTCTGGGTCTGAAGGCGGTCGGTGACGACGAGCGCGCCCGCGTTGATGAACGGATTGCGCGGGATGCCGTTCTCGTACTCCAGCTGCACCAGGGAGTTGAAGGGGTTGCCGGACGGTTCACGGCCCACGTGCTCCCAGAGCTCGTCGCCCTCCCGGGCCAGGTCCAGCGCCAGCGTGAAGACCTTGGTGATCGACTGCGCGGAGAACGGCTGCCGCCAGTCCCCCACGCCGTAGACCGTGCCGTCCAGTTCCGCGACGGCCATGCCGAACCGGCGCGGGTCGCAGGCGGCCAGCGCCGGGATGTAGTCGGCGGGCCGCCCGCGGCCGGGCCGCTGCGCGATCTCGGTGGCGATGCGTTCGAGCACCGGCTGGAAGGTGAGGGCGGACGAGGACACGGACATGATCGCCATTGTGCCGCGCGCCCGGCCCGGGGGCTCCCCCCGGACGGGCCCGCACCGGGCCCGGGCGGGACACCGGGCAGGCGCCGCTCTCAGAGCAGGCCCGCTCCCAGCAGGCCGAACAACAGCAGCCCGACGGCGATCCGGTAGATCACGAAGGCGTTGAAGGAGTGTTTGGCGACGTACTTCAGGAGCCAGGCGATGGAGCCGTACGCCACGACGAAGGAGACGGTCGTCCCGGCCGCCAGCGGTGCGGCGCCGACCCCCGTGCCCAGCGCGTCCTTGAGCTCGTACAGGCCGGCGCCGGTCAGCGCCGGGATGCCGAGGAAGAAGGAGAGCCGGGTGGCGGCGACCCGGTCGAGGTCCAGGAAGAGCGCGGTCGACATGGTGGCGCCGGAGCGCGAGAACCCGGGGAAGAGCAGGGCGAGGATCTGCGAGCTGCCGACCAGCATGGCGTCCTTGAAGGAGGTGTCGTCCTCGCCGCGCTTGTGCCGGCCCGTCCGGTCCGCGGCCCACATGACACCGCTGCCCGCGATCAGGGAGGCCGCGACCACCCACAGCGAGGCGAGCGGCCCCTCGATGAGCGGCTTGGCCGTCAGACCCACGATCACGATCGGCACGGTCGCGCAGATGACCCACCAGGCGAACTTGTAGTCGTGGGAGTGGCGCTTCTCGGGGTCGCGCAGGCCACGGCCCCAGGCGGAGACGATCCGGACGATGTCCTTGAAGAAGTACACGAGCACGGCGGCGATCGCGCCCACCTGGATGACCGCCGAGAACCCGACGACGGCGTCGTCGTCGACGGGGATCCCCATCAGCCCCTCGGTGATCTTGAGGTGGCCGGTCGAGGAGACGGGCAGGAATTCGGTCACCCCCTCGACGGCTCCGAGGACGACGGCCTGACCGACGCTGATGACACTCATGGGATCCGTTCTTCTCAGGGAGGCAGTGCGGCGGCCACAGTCTTACTACACCGACGTATGCGTCCCCGGCCAGGAGCGGGCACCGCGCGCATGCCTCCCCGGCCAGGAGCGGGCACCCCGCGGTCTAGGACCACCAGGCCTCCGCCAGGGCGGCCCCCGCGAAGGCGGCGCCCAGTCCCGTCACCACGCTCGCGACGACGTTGGCGGCCGCGTGCAGCCGGGCGCCGCCCTCGGCCAGCCGCAGCGTCTCGTAGGAGAAGGCCGAGTACGTGGTGAGCGCGCCGCACAGGCCCGTGCCGAGCAGCAGCTGGAGGTGCGAGGTCGCGGCGCCCGCGGCGGTGGCGCCGGTCAGCAGGCCGAGGATCAGACAGCCGGCGGTGTTCACCGTGAAGGTGCCCCAGGGGAAGAGCGTGTCGTGCCGGAACCGCAGGGCCCGGTCGGTCAGATGGCGCAGCGGGGCGCCGACCATGCCGCCGGCGATGACGAGCAGCCAGTTCACAACGACCTCTTACCTTTCCCACCCGTTCTGCCGGATTCGTCCCCTCGGTCCGCGTGCCGGGCGCGCGCGTTCGTCATCGGTGCCTCCCGGCCAGGGCGCGGCGCGTCGCCGTCACCGCGAGCCATACCGCCGCCAGCGCCGCACAGAGGGTCGCGGTGAGGTAGGCGAACCCGGTGGGGGCGCGGCCCGCGTCGACCAGGCGCTGGATGTCGACGGCGTACGTCGAGAAGGTGGTGAAGCCACCGAGGACCCCGGTGCCGAAGAAGGGCCGGACCAGCCGGCGGGCCGCCCACACGTCGGTGATCAGCGCCATGAGGACGCCGAACACCGCGCAGCCCGCGACGTTGACCCCGAACGTGGTCCACGGGAAGCCGCCGGTCTGCGCGGGCCACAGCAGCGACGCGCCGTACCGGGCGGCCGCGCCGATGCCGCCGCCGAGGGCGACCGCCGCCACGACCGGCCCCTCACCGCGCCAGAACGGGCCCCCGGGGGCGGGCAGCGCGTTCTCCGGACCGGCGAGGGCGGAAGGACCCCGGTTCGGGGGTGCGTCGGCCCGCTCGGGGTGCGGCACTGACATGGACGTACGACTCCTGCTCGCCGGGGCGCGGTCGGACCGGGTGCGCGGCATCGCGCTGTAGGGACCGTTGGCGGCGCCTGTGCCGCGGTTCGGGTACGGCGGGCCCCACCACCGCGCCGCGGACAGGGTCGCGGCCGGTGACCAGCGTAGCTCCGGCGGCGTCGCCGCCGCACTCGGGTCAGTCCGCGGCGGCGGGCGGTTCGCAGACGGCGAGGCCCTTCTCCCACAGGCTGCCCAGGACGAGCGAGCCGTCGGCCTCGCACACGCTGGTGACCATGCGGAAGCCTGCGTGGCGGCGCTCCAGGCGGTGCACGGTCCGGCCCTGGTCGTCGAAGGCCAGGACAGCGGCGAACCCGGCCGGACGGAAGGGGGCGCGTACCGCCGCCCGGGCCGCGGCGCGGCGCACGGCGGGGCCGCGCCGGTGCAGGAAGTCCAGGGCGGCGACGCGGGGGCCGGCCAGTGCCACCCAGATCAGGCCCCCGGGCGCGCGCCAGATGTTGTCCGGCTGCCCGGGGAGGTCGTCGGCGAAGGTCTCGCTCCGCCCGGCCCGCGGTCCGGTGAGCCGGTGGCGGGTGAGGCGGGCGGCCCCGGTCTCCGCGACGACCAGGAACGACTCGTCGGCCGCGGCCGCGAGGCCGTTGGCGAACTGGAGCCCCTCCAGGACGACTTCGGGTTCCGTGTCACCCGGCGCGAGGCGCAGCAGGCGTCCGGTTCCGGTGTGCTCGACGAGGTCGCCGATCCAGTGTTCGAGGGGGTGGTGCCGGCTGGAGACGGTGAAGTAGACGGTTCCGTCGGAGAGGGCGATCACGTTGCTGCAGAAGCGGAGGGTCTCGCCGGCCGCCGAGTCGGCGAGGACGCGCACGGTCCCGTCGCCGAGGCGGACCCGCAGCAGTCCTCGGCGCGCGTCGCACACCAACAGGTCGCCGTCCGGGAGAAGTTCGAGGCCCAGGGGTCTGCCGCCGGTCTCCGCGAGCACCTCGACGCGGGCGGGACCGGGACCGGTGAGGCCGTCGACGCGCAGGATGCGCCCGTCCTCGTCACCGGTCAGCACCCGGCCCCGGGGGTCGGCGACCACGTCCTCGGGGCCCCGGCCGCCGATCCCGACGTACCGTCGGGGGATGAGCGCGGCGGGGCGGCCGGTGCCGGGCGGGCGAGCCATGTACCTCTCCCTTTCGCCGTGGGGGCGGTTCCCGCGGCGGTGCGCGGCTACCAGCCCTTCTCGAAGAGGTGCTTGACCTCGGCGATGCGGTACTCGTCACGACGGTAGACGGTGTGTCCCCCGGTGCGCTCGGCGCGCAGCAGCCCGAGCCGGGCGAGGAGGTCCAGGTGCGCGCTCGCGACGGGAAGGCTCATGCCGAGCGCGGCGGCGACCGAGGTGGAGCTGACGCCGTCCGCGTCCCGGTCGCGCGGCGTCGCGGATCCGGCGGGATTCCTCATCCACTCCAGGATCTCCAGGCGGTCTTCACCGGCGGGCACCTTCAGCATCTCGTCCCCCTCCGTGGCTGGCTTCTCGGTCCACTGTCCCGCGTCCGGAGGTGACGTGCAGGGCCCTTGTGTCCTTTGCCGAGGGCCCGACGGGCAGAAACAGCCATCGGGACGTCGCGGCGGGCCCATGGCACCCCGAGGGCCCGGCTGCCCCGGCAGCCGGGCCCTCACACGCTCAGCGGTGACTGAACCACGACAAGGCCGGAAGTGCCTTGTCGTCGTAGTCGAACAGCGCCTGGTTCTCCCAGCCGTTCCCGGAGGCCGCGTCCGCGGGGTCCCAGCCGTTGCCGGTGACCGCGGTCCAGGTGGCCTCCCAGTAGAAGACACCGAGTCCGCGGCCGTTCGGGACGGCCTCCACGATGCTCGTCACGTCCCGCATCCAGGCGGTCTGCCCGGCCGGCGAGGCGGCATAGCCGGGGACCAGCTCACCGGTGGTGTCGATGATGTTGGTGAGCGAGTCGTCGCTGTCCAGACGGAACGGGTAGGCCGTCTCGGCGACGAAGACGGGCTTGCCGTAACGGGCCGCGGCGTCGTCCAGAGTGGTCTGGAAATCGGCGAACGAACCGTGCCAGTAGCCGTAGTACGACAGGCCGACGGCGTCGAAGTGCACGCCGTTCGCGACCGCGCTGTCGAACCACCAGCGGGTGCCCGCCAGGTCGCCGCCCTTGGCGAGGTGCAGGGCCACGACGGTCGACGAGGAGACCGCCTTGGCGGCGCTGTAGCCGGAGTTGAGCAGTCCGGCGAGCTGGGGCCAGTTGTCCGTCGAGCCCTCGGACCAGAGCATGCCGGCGTTGGTCTCGTTGCCGATCTGCACCATGTCGGCGGTGGTGCCCTGCGCCTTCAGGGCGTTGAGGACGTCGTACGTGTGGTTGTACACGTCCGTCTTGAGCCGGCTGTACGAGTGGCCCGACCACGCCGCCGGTTTGGTCTGGGCGCCGGGATCGGCCCAGGTGTCCGAGTAGTGGAAGTCGACCAGGAGCTTCATGCCCTGGGCCTTGACGCGCTTGGCGAGGGCGAGGACGCGCGTCTTGTCGTTGTAGCCGTCGGCCGGGTTCACCCAGACCTTGAGGCGGGCGTAGTTCATGCCGGCGGACTTGAGGAGGGCGAGCGCGTCGCCCTTCGTGCCTGAACCGCTCCTGTAGACACCGCCGAGGGCCTCGCTCTTGGCGAGTGAGGAGATGTCGGCGCCCTTGACCGGGACCGCGGTGGCGCCGGAGGTGAAGGTCAGGTCGTCGACATTGATCCAGTTGCCCGCGCCGGCGTCGGAGTTGACGCTGATCGTGCACTGGTTGTTCGTCACGGCGACGGAGGTGACGATCCGGATCCAGCCGCTGCTGGAGACGGGCAGGTCGGTGCGCTGCTCCGCGCTGCCGCAGCCCTTCAGCGCGAGGTAGGCCGCATTCTGGCCGCCGCCGGAGCGTGCCCAGGCGGTGAGGGTGTACTTCCCGTTGGTGAGGCCGGACAGGTACTGGTAGGTCTCGACCTTGTAGGCGGAGGACGACCAGTGGGTGAGGCGGTAACCGCCGCTGTGGCCGCCGGACTCGGTGAAGGAGGCGGCGTTCTGGCCGGCCGCGGAGTACGTCGACCAGCCGGTGGGTGTCGCCGTCCCGCTGCCGTTCGACTCGAAGCCGCCGTTGGTGAGGGTGGCGGCGGCGTGGGCCGGGGCGGCGGGGAGGGTGGTGAGGGCCAGACCCGCGAAGAGCGGTATCAGCAGGGTCCGTAGGGCGCGTCTCGCGTGGAACATCGTCGTCCCTTCGACGAAGGCGGGGAGACAGGGGGAGAGCGGTGCCGAGCCCGAAGGCCCGGACACGGCACCGCCGTGACCGGCCGGATGTCCCCCCGGAGTCCGGCCGGTGTCTGAGGGGGCGGGCCGTCGACGCGCGGCACGGCCGCCGTCGGACAAGTCGGCCCGCCCGGGTGTGCGGTGCGTCTGTGGGCCGCGCCGCACCGGGGGGTCAGCCGTCGAGTCGTACAACCCGGACCGCGCCCGCGGGAACCGCGAGGCGGCCGGCGGCGTGCTCGCCCGTCAGCAGCTCGGTGCCGTGGGCGTCCAGCGGGACCTTGGCGTCCGACGCGGTGTGGTTGACGGCGAAGACGTAGGTGCCCGACTCGCCGCTGCGGCGCACCACTTCGACGTCGCGCGGCAGGTCGGCGCGCGGTGCGATCCCGGCGTCGTCGGCCGCCCAGCCCAGCAGGGCGTCGAGACCCTGGGCGGCCAGACGGGTGGACACGTACCAGGCCGAACCCGCGCCCAGGCGGTGCCGGGTGACGGCCGGCCGGCCCGCGGTGAGGCCGTCGGCGTACGTGCACACGGTCTCGGCGCCGCGGGGCACGACGAACTCGGTCCAGACGTCGCCGGTGAGTCCGCGGCCGTCGGGTCCGGTGACGCGCACCCGGTCGTCGGCGAGCAGCGGCGAGAACTCCTCGACGGTCAGGCCGAGTACGTCCCGCAGCGCCCCCGGGTACGCGCCGTCGTGCACGGCGTCGTGCTCGTCGACGATGCCGGAGAAGTACGAGACGACGAGGGTGCCGCCGTTCTCGACGTACGCGCGCACGTTCCTGCCGGCGGCCTCCGTCATCAGGTACAGGGCGGGTACGACGACAAGGGGATAGGACGACAAGTCGGCTTCCGGGTGGGCGAAGTCGACCGTGAGGTGCCGGTCGTAGAGCGCCTCGTAGAACGCGTCGGCGCGCTCGCGGGCGTCGTGGTCCTCGCTGGGCCGCCACTGGAGGCCCTGCGCCCACCAGGACTGCCAGTCCCAGAGCATCGCGGCGTCGGCGACCGTGCGCGTGCCCTTGAGAGAGGCCAACGACTCGACAGCGGAGCCGAGTTCGACGACCTCGCGCCACACCCGCGAGTCCGTGCCGGCGTGCGGCAGCATCGCCGAGTGGAACTTCTCGGCACCGCGGCGTGACTGCCGCCACTGGAAGAACATCGCGCCCTCGGAACCGCGGGCCACGTGTGCCAGGGAGTTGCGGGCCATCTGGCCGGGGGCCTTCGCGGGGTTGCGCGGCTGCCAGTTCACCCCCGACGTGGAGTGTTCGAGCAGCAGCCAGGGCGCGCCGCCGCCCACCGAGCGGGTGAGGTCGGCGGCCATGGCGAGGTTCACGTGGGTGCGGCGGCCGTCGGTGATCAGGTAGTGGTCGTTGGTGACGAGGTCGACCTCGCGGCCCCAGGCCCAGTAGTCGATGGAGTCGCACTGGCTCAGGGCGGTCATGAAGTTGGTGGTGACGGGGATGCCGGGCGCGAGGCGGTGCAGGATGTCCCGCTCGGCGACGAAGTTCTCGCGCAGGGTGGCGTCCGCGAACCGCTTGTAGTCCAGGGCCTGGGCCGGATTGCCGACCGTGGGGGTCGCGCGCGGCGGGTTGACCTCGTCGATCGCGGCGTAGCGCTGGCCCCAGAAGGCGGTGCCCCAGGCCTCGTTGAGCGCGTCCACGGTCCCGTACGCGTGGGTGAGCCAGCGGCGGAAGTGGGCGGCGCAGCTCTCGCAGTAGCAGGCGGAGACCGGCACGCCGTACTCGTTGTGGACGTGCCACAGGGCGAGCGCCGGGTGGTCGGCGTACCTCGTGGCGAGCTGGGTGGTGACGGCTGCGGCGGCCCTGCGGTAGTCGGCGTTGCTGTGGCAGATGGCGCCGCGCGAGCCGAACTCGTAGCGGGTGCCGTCGGCGGCCACCGGCAGCGCTTCGGGGTGGGCGCGGTAGAACCAGACGGGCGGAGCCACGGTCGGCGTGCCGAGGTCGGCCCGGATGCCGTTCTCGTGGAGCAGGTCGAGGACACGGTCGAGCCAGCCGAACTCGTAGGTCCCCGGCGAGGGTTCGAGGAGCGCCCAGGAGAAGATCCCGACGCTCACCATCGTGACGCCGGCCTCCCGCATGAGCCGGACGTCCTCCCGCCAGACGGACTCCGGCCACTGCTCGGGGTTGTAGTCCCCACCGAAGGCGAGCCCGGTGAGGCCCTTCGGGGTGGTCTCCGGCATGGATCTCTCCCGTTTAATCGATCATTTGGGAACGTACACAGCCATCGCCGACGGCGAGAGCCCAACATAACCGCACAGCAACAACCATTGACAAGTGTCCAGGATGTTTCTCTACTGTGAACGCTCACAGAAGCATGGCAGGTCGTCCGCAGCAGGCGGGGACCCAGCTCAGGGGAGAACATTCCATGCCGAACAAGAAGCTCCACCGCCTCGCCGCCGGTACGGTCGCCGTCGCGCTCGGCGCCACCGCACTCGCCGGCTGCGGCTCGTCGGACGACGACACGGCCGAGTCGGGGCCGGTCTCGCTGACGTACTGGACCTGGACCCCGGGCATGGACAAGGTCGTCGACCTGTGGAACAAGGGGCCGGGCAGGAAGCAGCAGATCGAGGTCACGGTCAAGAAGCAGGCGTCCGGTGACACGCTCGTCACCAAGATCCTCACCGCGCACAAGGCGAAGAAGGCCCCCGACCTGGTGCAGGCCGAGTACCAGGCCCTGCCGACCCTGGTCAGCAACGACGCCCTCGCCGACATATCCGGTGACGTGGACGGGGTGAAGGACAAGTTCGCCGACGGCGTCTGGCAGCAGACCACCCTGGGCTCGGACGCGGTCTACGCGATCCCGCAGGACTCCGGGCCGATGATGTTCTACTACCGCGAGGACCTCTTCAAGAAGTACGGACTGACGGTCCCGACGACCTGGGACGAGTTCGCCGAGACCGCCCGGGCGCTGAAGAAGAAGGCCCCGGAGAAGGACCTCACCACGTTCTCCGCCAACGACTCCGGGCTCTTCGCCGGTCTCGCGCAGCAGGCCGGCGCCAAGTGGTGGACGGCCTCGGGCGACAAGTGGAAGGTCGCCATCGACGACGGGGCGACGCGGAAGGTCGCCGACTTCTGGGGCGGGCTGGTGAAGGAGGGCGCGATCGACAACCAGCCCATGTACACGCCGGCCTGGAACAAGGCGCTCAACACCGGCAAGCAGATCGCCTGGGTGAGCGCGGTGTGGGCGCCGGGCACTCTCACCACCGCCGCCCCCGACACCAAGGGCAAGTGGGCGATGGCCCCGCTGCCGCAGTGGTCCGCCTCCGAGAACGTCACCGGAAGCTGGGGCGGCTCGTCGACCGCCGTCACCACCGACTCCGGCCACCGCGAGGCCGCCGCGAAGTTCGCCGCCTGGCTGAACACGGACCGGGACGCGCTGACCGCCCTGGCGAAGGAAGGCGGCATCTACCCGGCCGCCACGACCGCGCAGACCAGCGAGGCCTTCCTGAAGCCGCCGGCCTTCTTCTCCAGCCAGCCGGACTTCTACCCGCAGGCATCGAAGATCGCCGACACGACCGCGCCCGCCGCCTGGGGCCCGAACGTGAACGTGGCGTACACGTCCTTCAAGGACGCCTTCGCCGCCGCCGCCAAGAACAGGTCGGACTTCGGTGCCGCCCTGAGGACGATGCAGGACGACACGGTCGCCGACCTGAAGAAGCAGGGCTTCGAGGTCGCTCGGTGACGACAGCACACCGGACGCCGTACGGGGCCGAGAAGGCCCCGTACGCCGCCCCCGTCAAGCGGACGCGCAGCGCCCCCTACGTCTTCCTCCTCCCCGCCGGCGTCCTGTTCGCCCTCTTCTTCGCCCTGCCCATCGGCTACGCGATCTGGCTCAGCCTGCACAAGGTCCAGGTCAAGGGCCTGGGCCTGGGCGCGGGCGCCCGCGAGGAGGTCTGGGCGGGACTGGAGAACTACACCGACGCGTTCACCGACTCCGAGCTGCTCGGCGGTGCGCTGCGCGTCCTTGGCTACGGCGCCATCGTCGTCCCCGTCATGCTCGGCCTCGCGCTGGTCTTCGCGCTGATGCTCGACACCGAGCGGGTCCGCCTCGCGCCGGTCACCCGGCTCGCGATCTTCCTGCCGTACGCCATTCCCGGCGTCGTCGCCGCGCTGCTGTGGGGCTTCCTCTACCTGCCCGACGTCAGCCCCTTCTACTTCGTGCTCGACAGACTGGGCCTGCCCCAGCCGGACCTGCTGGACGGCGGTCCGCTGTACCTGGCCCTCTCCAACATCGCGATCTGGGGAGGCACCGGCTTCAACATGATCGTCATCTACACCTCGCTCAGGGCGATCCCGGCCGAGGTGTACGAGGCGGCGAAGCTGGACGGCGCCACGCCGCTGCAGACCGCACTGCGGATCAAGATCCCGATGGTGGCGCCCTCGCTGGTGCTCACCTTCTTCTTCTCGATCATCGCGACCCTCCAGGTGTTCAGCGAGCCGACCACCCTCAAACCGCTCACCAACTCCGTCTCCACGACCTGGAGTCCGCTGATGAAGGTGTACCAGGACGCCTTCGGCAAGGGCGACATCCACTCGGCGGCCGCGTCCGCCGTGCTCATCGCCGTCGCCACCCTCCTGCTGTCCTTCGCCTTCCTGCGGGCCGCGAACTCCCGTAACAAGCAGGAGGAAGCACGATGAGTTCCCTTGCCGTACGCAAGTCGGTCCCGGCCGCCGGCACGACGCCCGGAACCGCGCAGGGGCCGCCGCTCCGGCGCCGGATCGCCCTCGTCCCGACGATCACGCTGCTGCTCGGCGCCCTCTACTGCCTGCTGCCGGTCGCCTGGGTGGTGATCGCGGCCACCAAGTCCGGCCGCGAGCTGTTCTCCACCTTCACGTTCCTGCCCGGCACCGGCTTCACCCAGAACCTGAAGGACCTCCACGCCTACCGCGACGGCATCTACTGGCGGTGGATGGGCAACTCCGCCCTGTACGCCGGTCTCGGCGCGCTCCTGTCGACCGCGGTCTCCGCACTGAGCGGCTACGCGCTCGCCGTCTACCGTTTCCGGGGCCGCGAGAGCGTGTTCAACGTGCTGCTCGCCGGCGTGCTGATGCCCCCGGTGATCCTCGCCGTCCCCCAGTACCTGCTGCTGGCCAAGGCCGACCTCACGGACTCCTACGCGTCCGTGCTCCTCCCCCTCGTGCTGTCCCCGTACGGCGTGTATCTCGCGCGGATCTACGCCGCCGCGGCCGTGCCCGCCGACGTGGTGGAGGCGGGACGGATGGACGGGGCGAGCGAGTGGCGCATCTTCACCCGGATCGCGCTGCCGATGATGGTGCCGGGACTGGTGACGGTGTTCCTGTTCCAGTTCGTCGCGGTGTGGAACAACTTCCTGCTGCCGTACATCATGCTCAGCGACGACGAGAAGTTCCCGATCACGCTGGGCCTGTTCACCCTGCTCGAACAGGGAGCCAACACCCCGGCGCTCTACACCCTCGTCATCACCGGAGCCCTGCTGGCGGTCGTTCCGCTGATCGCCCTGTTCCTGGTCATCCAGCGGTTCTGGAGCCTTGATCTGCTGTCCGGAGCCGTAAAGTCGTGACCATGAACAACACGGGGGGCAGACGCAGGCCGCCGACGATCCACGACGTGGCGCGCGAGGCCGGTGTTTCGCGCGGGACGGTGTCACGTGTCCTCAACGGCGGCCACTACGTCAGTCCGGCCGCGCAGGAAGCCGTCAACGCCGCCATCCGCAGAACGGGTTACGTCGTCAACCGGCACGCACGCTCGCTCATCACGGGGCGCTCCGACTCGATCGGCTTCCTGCTGACGGAACCCCAGGAACGGTTCTTCGAGGACCCCAATTTCAATGTGCTGCTGCGTGGTTGCACACAGGCCCTGGCCGCGCACGACATCCCGTTGCTGCTGATGCTCGCGGGCACGCGGGACGAACGGCGGCGCATCACGCGGTACATCACCGCCGGCCATGTCGACGGCGTGCTGCTGGTCTCCAGCCACTCCGGCGACCCGGTCGCCGAGGAGCTGCGCGAGGCGGGCGTGCCGCTCGTCGCGTGCGGCAAGCCCATCGGCCTCGGCTCCAAGGTGAGTTACGTCGCCGCGGACGACCGGGACGGCGCCCGTGACATGGTGCGCCACCTGCTGTCCCTGGGACGCCGCCGCATCGGGATGGTCACCGGACCGCTGGACACCCCGGGCGGTGTCGAGCGGCTCGCCGGGTATCGCGAGGTGCTCGCGGAGGCCGGCATCGAGGCCGACGAGCGGCTCGTCGTGTCCGGCGACTACAGCCGGGCCAGCGGCGAGGCCGGGGCACAGCGGCTGCTGGCGGCGGCGCCCGACATGGACGGCGTCTTCGTCGCCTCCGACCTGATGGCGCAGGGAGTGCTCGCCGCCCTGCACAAGGCGGGACGGCGGGTCCCCGAGGACGTGGCGGTCGGCGGTTTCGACGACTCCCCCGCCGCCACCTCGGCCACTCCCGCCCTCACCACCATCCGCCAGCCCTGGGACCGGATCAGCTCCGAGATGGTGCGGGTCCTGCTCGCCCAGATCGGGGGCCAGGACGCGGCCGCGGTGATCCTGCCGACGGAGCTGGTGCGGCGTCAGTCGACGTGAGGACGGGCCGGGAGGCACCGGTCAGGATCGGAGAAGCGGTCCACCGCTCCGCGCCCTAGGTTGGAGGAGCCGGCGCGAGGACGCCGGCTCCCACCAGCACGGAGGAGTGCGCCATGACCAGTGGCCTCAAGACCATCGTCTACCCCGTCAAGGACCTCGCCCGGGCGAAGGCCGTCTTCGGCGCCCTGCTGGGCGTCGACCCGTACGCGGACGAGCCGTACTACGTCGGCTTCAGGACGGCCGGACAGGACACCGGCCTGGACCCCAACGGTCACGCCAAGGGCATGACGGGTCCGGTCCCCTACTGGACCGTCGAGGACATCAGGGCCGCCCTGTCCGCCCTGCTCGCCGCCGGGGCAGAGACGCTCCAGGACGTCCAGGACGTAGGTGGCGGCAGGCTGATCGCCTCGGTGAAGGACGCGGACGGGAATCCGATCGGCCTGGTCCAGGACTCCGCCGGGTCCTAGACGGTCCGAGCTGCATGCGCCTGCACTAGTTGCATGCTCAATGAATCGCCGCATTCTGTTACCGTGCATGTATGGCAGCCAAGACGACCGGCGCCCGCCTCGAAGAGCGGTGGCGGGACATCCTGTCGGTGCACGCGCGCACGATGTGCGAGATCGACCGTGCACTGCATCCGCACGGCCTCGGCGCCAGCGACTTCGAGGTGCTGGACATCCTCGCCACCAGCACCGCGGCGGACGCCGGCGAGCACTGCCGTGTGCAGAACATCGCCGGGCGGGTCCATCTCAGCCAGAGCGCGCTGTCGCGTCTCATCGGCCGGCTGGAGAAGGAGGGGCTGGTCGAGCGGACGGTCTGCCAGGAGGACCGGCGCGGAGTCTGGGTCGCCCTCACCGCCAAGGGCCGCGATCTGCACGCCGAGGTGCTTCCGCTGCAACGGGACGCCCTCGCCCGCATGCTGGACGGCTGACGGCCACCGTTCGGCGCCGCCGGCCGGCCATCGCGGGGAGCCCGGCCCTGCGGACCCGGCCGCTCCCCTCCTCGACGGCGACCGGGCCCGTACGGCACGCGGCTGTTACGCCCGCGGCCGGGCCAGGAGGGTGCGGACGCCCTCGGACGTGAGGGTCAGACCGCGCGGTGAACTGGGGTCGATGGTGAGCGAGAGATCGCCGGCGGGCCACTGCGCGGCGAGCGCTCCGAGCGGCACGAGACGGTAGCGCGACACGGAGGGCAGCAGCCCGGCCATCTCCACCTCGGAGGTGAACACCGGCACGACCTGCACGCCGCCGGGCTGCTCCAGTACGGGCAACGCCACGGCCGACGGGTCGGCCGCGTCCTCCTCGGCGGCGTCGTCGGGCACGGGGACGAGGATGTCGCTCCCGGCCAGCGTGTCCAGCGCCACCACGTCCTGCGTGTCGCGGGCGAGGGTGTCCAGCGCCTCCTGCGCCGGAGTCGCGGGCGCGGGGACCGCGGCGTTGTCGGGCGCGGGGGCGGTGTGGTCGTTCGAGGGTGTCTCCATGACTGATTCCCAGGTAGTTCGGACGGGCCACCCGGGACAAGATCGGCCCGGGGCGCAGCCACCGTCGCCTACCCGGCCGCAGCCGGGGCATTCCTGCCGGGTCACGGACCCGGGCACGGTGGGTGTCCTCGGCGGCAAGCCGTCCGAGGCGACCGTGCCCGGCTCCGTACCCCGGCTCAGTGGAGCTTGTTGACCGCGGTGACGGTCGTCGCCTTGAAGCCGGCGACCTCGGCGTGCTGGAAGGTGCCCATCTGCCCCCACCGCACGACCGTCACGGCGGTGCCGTCCCGGCCGACCGAGAACAGACTGATGTCGGAGGCGCCCCAGGAGGTCTCGGTGTGGATGCCGTAGACGTGGGCCCCCTCCTCCACGTCGAGTTTGCCGTAGTACTTCTGCGTCGCGGTCACCTCCGGGTCCTGCTCCATCAGCTTCGCCGCGCAGCCGGCGAGGTCCTTGCGCAGCAGTGCCGCGAAGTCCTTGGCCCGCTGCACGCTCCGCTCCTCGACCGTGACCTGGAGCGCATTGGTGTCGAGGTCGGTCCAGTACGCGCGGTGGCTGGAGATCGACGGCAGGGCCTCCCCGACACACATCGGCAGCGGGTCCGGCTGACCGGCGGTCACTTCGCCCGCGTACCAGGCGGACGACGGGTGGGCGGGCAGCTCGGCCGGTTCCAGGAACCGGGGCGAGCCGGATCCGGCGGCGCTCGCCGGGACGGCGGTCGCCGTCACCGCCGCACCGACCGCCACGGCCGCCAGGACGAGCCGCGTGCCGCGCGTACGGATGTTCATGTTTCCCCCTGTTGATGCTTCGTCGTACCGATGCGCGTCGGCCACGCCGGAGAACGCCCCCGGCCGACCGTCACGCCACCTATGACCCACGACAGTCCCCGTTCGTTGCCCCCTGTCACTGCTACGGACCTGTCCCCTTTGTCACCGAACGGCAACAGGCGTCGGACGCGCCCCGCCCGGACAGGAACCGCGGCGCCGCCGGGGGCCTCCCTCAGGCGGCCTGGATGGTCGGGCGGGCGCTCAGCGCCGCGTGCAGCCAGTCGTGCGCGGCCCCGGGGGTGGGCTCCGCCCGGGCGCCCGGCGGGGTGATGACCTCGGCCACCAGCTCCCAGTACCGGTCGATCCGCGGGTCGGCCGCGAGCTGACGTGCCAGCAGGCGGCGGAAGTCCGGGGTGTCGCGGATGCCGTACGCGCTCGCGTACGCGTGGACGAAGCTGTCCAGTGCCTCGCCCCGGTGCGGTTCCCTGTCCCGTCGCAGGTGTACGGCCGCCAGCTCGTACGCTTCGGCCAGACCCGCGTACAGCACCGCCGCCCCACGGGCTCCCGCCGTGCGGTGCGCCTCGGGCTGGGGCTGTCCGGCGGCGCCCGGGCACGGCGCGAGCGTGAGCGCGTTCAGCCGGGCGAAGGCGAGGACCTGCGCCGGTCGCGGATCGTCGGGCGGCTGTGGCACCGCCACGTCCAGGAACGCGGCGGTCGACCGGGCCGGCATCCGCGCGGGCAGCCAGGCGCGCCAGAACCGGGCGAGCGGGGCCGTACTCGGCGGGGCGGTCAGGGTGCCGACCAGGAGCAGCCGGTCGGCCCGCTCGCCGGGCGGGCACTCCTGCACCAGCCGCAGAGCGGCCTCCCGCCAGCGCAACTCCCGGAGACGGGAGCCGAGTTCGCGGAGCTGCCCGGCGACGGCGTCCTCCAGGACCCCGCCCGGCCCGCAGCCCTCGTCCTCGTCGAGGACGCGCCGCACCTCGGGCAGCGGCAGGTCGAAGGCGCGCAGGGAGCGGATCAGGCGCAGCCGCTCCAGCGCGCCCGGGCCGTACCGACGGTGACCGCCGGCGCTGCGGGACGCCTCGGGCAGCAGGCCGCGTTCCGAGTAGAAGCGGACGGTCTTGACGGTGACGCCCGCCGCTTCGGCGAGCTCTCCGATGCTGCACAGACCGTCGTGGGACGTGAACACTTGAACCTCCCTCAGGGGGAGTTCCTACCGTACCGGCGAGCGCGGACGGGTGATCGGGACGTCCGCGGAGGACGACGTGTCGAGGAGAAGGTAATGACTGTGTTCATCCTGGTGCCGGGCGTGTTCACCGGCGCACACGTGTGGGAGGAGACGGCCGCGCGACTGACCGCCGCGGGCGCCGAGGTGCATGCCGTCGCCCTCACCGGACCGGGCCGCCCCCGCGCCGCGGCGACTCCGGTCGTCGACCTGGACACGCATGTCGCGGATGTGCTCGCGGTGATCGACTCGGTCGATGCGGCGGACGGCCGGGAGATCGTGCTGGTCGGCCACGACTACGGCATCCATCCGGTGCGGGGCGCCGCCGACCGGCGCGCCGAGCGCATCGCCCGGATCGTCCACCTGGACGCGGGGATGCCGCAGGACGGCGTCCCGGCCCTCGCGGCGGTACCCGACCAGGCACTGCGCGAGCGGCTGGCCGAATGCGCCGCCGCGGGCGCGGCGGGGGCCGGTGCGGGCACGGGCGGGGGCACGGTGGGTGCCGGGGCGGGCACGGGCGCGGGCGCGGGCACGGTGGACGCCGGGGCCGGTGCGGGCACGGGCGGGGTCGGTGCGGGCGCAGGTGGGACCGCGGGCGTCACCGGCGAGCTGGCGCCGCCTGCCCGCGACGAGTGGCCGCGCTGGGGCAGCACCGCGGGCCTACCCGACGCGGCGCTGGACCGGCTCACCGCCCTCGCCGCTCCGCAGCCGCTCGGCACGCTGCTCCAGCCCCTGCGGCTGACCGGTGCGGTGGACGCCGTGCCCAGTACGGGGGTGCTGTGCACCGGCAACGGCGGGAGCATCGAACTGGTCCAGATGCAGGTGGACTTCGGCGATCCCGCGCTGCAAGCCCTCACCGGCCCCGGGGTCACCTTCTTCGAACTCCCCACCGGGCACTGGCCGATGCTCTCCTGTCCCGCCGAGCTGGCCGCGGTCCTGCTGCGGGCCGCGGCCGGTGAGGGGCACCGGCTGAAGGCGTCCGGCGCCGCCGAAGCGCCCGCGCATCTGCGGCCGTTCCTGCTGGACGTGCCCGAACTCCCCCGCGAGCGGGCCGGGAACATCGACCTGTACCTGCCCGACGCCGAGGGTCCGCGGCCCGCGGTGGTGTTCGTGCACGGCGGCCCGGTGCCCGCCGAGGCCCGGCCGACGCCCCGGGACTGGCCGGCCCTGGTGGGCTATGCCAGGTATGCCGCCGGGCAGGGGGTGGTGGGTGTGACCCTCGATCACCGGCTGCACGGGGTGGAGGACTACGGGCGGGCCGCGGCGGACGTGGCCGCCGCGGTGGAACGGGTCCGGTCGGATCCGCGGGTGGACGCGGACCGGGTCGCGCTGTGGTTCTTCTCGGGCAGCGGCCCGATCACGGCGGACTGGCTGGGGGCGCCACCGGCGTGGCTGCGCTGCCTGGCGGCCACGTACCCGATCATGGCGCCGCTGCCGAACTGGGGGATGTCCGGCGGCCGGTTCCGTCCGGCGGACGCGGTGGCCCACGCCGGCGCCCTGCCCGTGGTGCTGACCCGGGCGGGTCTCGAGGTTCCCGAGATCGCCGCCACCGTCGAGGAGTTCCTGGCCGCGGCCGAGGACTGCGGGCTGGCCGTCGATGTCGTCGACGTGCCGCACGGCCACCACGGCTTCGAGACCCTCGACCCGACCGACGAGTCCCGCGAGGCCGTGCACCGCGCGATGCGCGAGGTGCTGGCGCACGTCACGTCCTGAGCATCCCGGACCCCGGTGTCAGGACCGCGCGCCCAGCCGCCGCAGCGCCCGACGGGGTGGGTGCGGCCGTTCCGTGACACGCCGGGCGGGCAGCACCCGCAACGCCCCTGAAAAGGCTTGAGGCTCTCCGCGCCGTCGGCGGCGGAGAGCCCAACGGGGCTGCCCTTCCGAACCCCGTGCCGTGCGAGGCCCCCTCCTCGCCCGCGTTCGGCGACGAGAGCCGTCAGGTGCGGCCCGGACCGCCGCTGCCGAAACCACCGGAGCCGGAGTCCCACCGGGGCCGCGGCTGGTTCTCGCCGTCGGTCGTGCTGCCGGACTGGCGGACCTGCTGCGGGTTGAGCCGCTCGCCCCCGTCCGTGGCCCGGGGGACCTCGTTCGGCTCCGGCGTCTCCCGGGTCTCGTGGACGGCGCCGGTCTCCGGCAGCCTGGGCTGCTCATGGGGCTTCGGGGGCTCCGGCTCCCGGCGCCGCACCTTGATGCCGAGCCGTACGGCCCAGATCAGGGCAGCGACGACGAGGAGACCGCCCACGAAGGCCCCCATCACGCCGAATGCCGCGTCCTTGAAAACAGCCAGTTCGTATCCCGTCGCTTTCATGGCTGCCGGGTACCCCGCAGAAGGCAAGTAATCCATCCTGCGCCCCTCGGCCACCCCCGCTGACCTCTGCCTCTTCGGCCCCGCGGGGCGGCCCGTCCTCAGATGTCGCGCCGCTCCAGCGGCTTGGTGGCGGGGCCCTGGACGATCTCGCCGTCCGTGCCGAAGCGAGAGCCGTGGCAGGGGCACTCCCAGGCGCGCTCCGCCCGGTTGAAGGCGACCAGGCACCCCATGTGCGTACAGCGCGCGGAGACGGCGTGCACCTCCCCGGCGTCGTCGCGGAAGACCGCGCACCGCTGTCCCCCGACGCGTACCACCGCTCCGTCCCCCGGAGCGATGTCGTCCACGGAGTGCTCGGGTCCGGGCGGCGACAGCCGGTCGCCGACGAAGTGGCGCGCCACCTTCGCCTGGTTCTTCAGGAAGGCCGGCGCCTCCCGCACGGCCGAGAGCACCCGCCGCGGGTCGTACAGATCGCTCCACGGCGACTTCTCTCCGCTGATCAGCGTCGACAGGAGCTGCCCCGCCATGATGCCGCCGCTGAGACCCCAGCCGCCGAAGCCGGTGGCCACGTACGCGTGACGGGTGCCCGCGTGCAGCGGTCCGACCAGCGGCACGGAGTCACTGGAGTCGTTGTCCTGCGTGGCCCAGCGGTGCGTGAAGGCGAGCTCCCCGAAGTGCCCGGTGGCCCAGTGGGCGAGCCGCCCGAACCGCTCCTCGACGTCAGCGGTACCGGGCGTGAAGTGCTCCCCGGTGACGATCAGCAGCCGCCGGCCGTCCTCGTAGGGTGCCGTGCGCAGCGAGCGGGTGCTCTGCTCCTGGGTGATGAACATGCCGTGCGGATCGAGGCCGGCCGGGATGGGCGCGGCCAGGACGAGTTCACGGCGCGGGGACAGCCGGGTGAACAGGAGCGCCCGGTCGAAGACCGGGTAGTGCGTGGCGACCACGACGTCCGTCGCCGTCACCGTCGGCCCGTTCTCGGTGGTGAGGCGGCAGGGCTCGCCCTCCTTGAGTCCGACGACCCTGGTCCTCTCGTGGATCACCGCGCCCTGCCTGCGCAGGTCGTCGGCGAGCGCGAGGAGGTACTTGCGCGGATGGAACTGGGCCTGCTCCGTGACCCGGACGGCGCCCGCGACGGGGAAGGGCAGGCCCGTCTCGGTCACGTACTCGGCCGGGAGTCCGGCCTCGCGGGCGGCCTCGGCCTCCGCCTTCAGATCGCCGACGCCCGAGGAGTCCTGCGCGAAGGTGTAGGCGGCCGTGTCCTCCCAGTCGCAGTCGATGCCCAGTTCGTCCACGACCGCCGCCGCGTGCCGGATGGCCTCCGTCTGGGAGCGGGCGTACAGCTTGGCGCCCTCGGGCCCCCGGGTGTGCCGCAGCCGTGCGTAGATCATGGTGTGCAGCGCGCTGAGCTTGGCCGTGGTGTGACCGGTGACGCCCGCGGCGATCCGGTCGGCCTCCAGCACCGCCACGCTGCACCCCCGGCGCGCCAGTTCCCAGGCCGTGCTGAGCCCGGCGATCCCCGCGCCGATCACGGCGACGTCGACCGTGATGTCCGCGTCCAGAGGCGGCAGGTCTCCCGCGGGAGCCGAATCGATCCAGTACGACTTCTGCTGGTCCGCGTGCGTGTTCATGGGCCCCGGGTTCCCCGGCCGTCGCGACCGAAGCACGTCGGTGCCCGGATGGCTCAGCGCCCCGCGGGCTGCTCCGTACGTGCCTGCCGGTCGCCCTGCGCCTCGAAGGCCGCGTCGGGGTCTGCGATGCGCACGAGAGCCGACAGGAGCCGCCGTGTGTCGGCCAGGACACCGCCGGTCGCGGGGGCGAGCACCCGCTGCCCGTGCGCGCAGGCGGTGGTGAGACGACGGTGGGCGGCGGAGGCCCTGGCCAGCGCCCGCCGGCACTCACGTGTCCGGTCCTCGTCGCGGCGTCCGTCCTCCTGGAGGTGGCCGTCGAGCAGGCACACGTCGCCCGCCGCCCGCAGCAGTTCCGCAAGGGCGTCCTGCGCGTCCGCCGGGAGCGGGGGGCGCGGGGCGGCCTCGGTCAGCGCGCGCGTGGTCCGCATGATGTGTTCGGTGACCTGGTCCCACACGAAGTCCCAGGCGGCCGGCGGTTCGGGCGGTATGCGGCGCAGCCGCCGGGCGGGGTTGACCCGGTAGCTCTCGTCCGCCCACCGGCGTGCCTCGCGCAGGTCCGTCACCACGTCCGTGAGCCGCTGGGCGCTCTCGTACCACCGGCGCGCCTGCTCCTGGCCGTGGTCCGCCGGCAGTCCGTCGGCGATTTGGTGCAGCAGTTCGCCGCAGGACCGCGGGAGTTCCTCGCGCAGCTGGGTCACCCGGCGCACATGCACCGGCGGGAGGATCAGCGCGTTGACGCCGATGCCGATGACCGCGCCGAGCAGCGTCTCCAGGAGCCGGTGCAGGATGTCCGCGCCGGTGTAGGAGCCGTAGACGAGGACGAACAGCGCGGCGGTCGGCGCGTAGAGGCCGTTGGAGCCGAAGCGGGCGTAGTTGCCGAGGAGGACGGTGATCGGCAGCGCGAGCGCCATCGCGGCCATCTCGTTGTGCGTCAGCGCTCCCGCTCCGGCGGCCAGCAGCGTGCCGACCAGCACCACGGCGAACTGCTGGAGTGCGGACAGCAGGGAGCGGTAGACGGTGTGGTGCATGAGGAACAGCGCCGTCCAGGGCGCCAGCAGCGCCATGGGCGCTTCCCACCACCACCCGGCCACCGCCCACGCCAGCAGCGCCGCCCCCGCCGCCTTGAGGGACTGCACCGCGGTGTTGCGTTCCGAGCCCGCCACCGTGAAGGCCCGCCACACGGAGCGCCGGATCTCCGCCAGCTCCCAGCCCAGGGTGTGCAGTACGACGTGGCGTTCCCTGCCCGTCGCCCGATCCGTGGCCCGCTGTTCCACCGTCCTCCTGTCGTCGTCCATGTCGTAGGCGGGCGTTCCGCGTACGCCGTCGAGTCGTCGCACGGTTACGGCAGGGGCGTCCCGCCGGTGGCGTTCATGATCTCCGCGGTGATGAAACTCGCGTGCTGCGAGGCCAGGAAGACGTACGCGGGGGCCATCTCGGCGGGCTGCGCGGGCCGGCCCATGGGGGACTGCTTCCCGAACTCGGCCGTGTCGGGCATCGTCGCGGGGATCAGCGGCGTCCAGACGGGTCCCGGTGCCACCGCGTTCACGCGGATGCCGTCACCGGCGACCATCTGCGCCAGTCCCTGGGTGAACGTGACGATCGCCCCCTTGGTCATGGCGTAGTCGAGGAGGTGCGGACTCGGCTTGTAGGCCTGCACGGACGTCGAGTTGATGATCGAGCCGCCCGCGGGCATGTGCGGCAGGGCCATCTTGGACAGCCAGAACATGCCGTACAGGTTGGTGCGCACCACCCGGTCGAACTGCTCGGTCGAGATGGCGGAGATCCCGTCCGGCTGGGACATCTGGTACGCGGCGTTGTTGACCAGGATGTCGATGCGGCCGAACTCCGCGACGGCGCGCTCGACCAGCCGGCGGCACTGCTCCTCCTCGCGGATGTCGCAGGGCACCGCGACCGCCTTGCGCCCGGCGTCCTCCACCAGACGGGCGGTCTCGCGGGCGTCCTCGGCCTCCTCGGGCAGGTAGGTGAACAGGACGTCCGCGCCCTCCCGGGCGTAGGCGAGTGCCACCGCCCGCCCGATGCCGGAGTCGCCGCCGGTCAGGAGGGCCTTGCGGTCCGTCAGCAGGCCGCTGCCCCGGTAGGACTCCTCCCCGTGGTCCGGCGGGGGGTCCATGGGCCCGGTCCAGCCGGGGTGCTGCTGCTCCTGCTGCGGGAAGTCGGGCTGCGGGTGCTTGTCTACGGGGTTCTGCTGCCCGTGGTCGTTCATGGGTGGTGCCTTTCTTCTCGCTCGTGGGGGGAAGCGCGGCGCGCTCGCTCGTTGGGAAGCGTGGCGCCCGCGCCTGGTCGAGAGTGCCCATGAGCCCGTGCCCCACACCTCAGCCCACGGCACGGCCCCGCAGCGGTGCGGTGCCCGCTCCCGAACCTCGGCGCATTCCTTCCAGCAGTTCCTCCAGGGCCTCGACGGCTGTGCGCCGGGGCTGCCAGCCCAGCTCGGTGCGGGCGCGCGTGCAGTCCATCAGGGGCAGCCGCAGGACGGCGTCGAACAGCTGCGGCGACGCCGGCAGGAGGTGCAGCGCCCAGGCGGCCGCGAGTCCGGAGCGGGCCACCGGGCTCGGCACGCGCACAGGCCTGGCGTGGAACAGCTCACCGAGGACACCGGCGTCGAGCGGCGGATCGGCGGCGATGTTGAAGGCTCCCCGCACCTCGCGCAGCACCGCGAGGCGGTAGGCGTCGGCGGCGTCGTCCGTGTGCAGGGCCTGGAAACGCAGGCCGGGGATGTCCGGGACGACCGGCAGCGCCTCGGGCCTGAGCAGCGGTCCCGGCAGGAGGCGGCCGCCGAAGATGCGCCGCTGTTCGCTGGCCGACTCCCGCTTGAACAGGAACGCCGGCCGCATGCGTACGACGCGAGTGCCGGGATGTTCGCGTTCGAAGGTGTCGAGGACGCGCTCCAGATAGGCCTTCTCCCGGGTGTACGCGGCCCCGGGCCAGCCGTGGGTGGGCCAGGACTCGTCTACGGCGCGGTCGTCCGGGCCGGGCGAGTAGGCACCGACGGACGAGGCGTGGATCAGCGTGGGGACGCCCGCCTGCGCGACGGCCTCGAAGACGCGCACGCTGCCCAGGACGTTGGTGCGCCAGGTGACCGCGGGGTCCCGGGCGGGCTGGAACTTCCAGGCGAGGTGGACGACGGCGTCCGCGCCGCGGAGCAGCTCGACCAGGCCGGTGTCCTTCTCCAGGTCCACCGCCTTCCATGTGGTGCGGGGCGGCGACCAGTGCGGGGTCCGGCGCGCCAGACCCACGACGGATGCGACCGCCGGATCCTCGCTCAGCAGGCGCACCACGCTGGTGCCGACGTTACCGGTGGCTCCGGTGACGACGATCTTCTTACCGGGTGAGTCCGTCACGTCGTGAGTCCTCTCGTGAGAGCCCGGACCGCCGCGGCTCTGGCGACGGTGCCTCCGTTCACCGGAGTGTCCGAGAGCCTCGGTCTCCGTCGGAGCGGCCGTCCGGGTTCCCCTGTGCCACTCCCCCACACCGCCCCGGCGCCCCTCGGACCGACGGGCGCGGCACAGGGGCCGGAGAGACACTCCTCTCCGGCCCCTGGTTCTTCCCCTGCTTCCCTCGCGGGTCCTTCGCCGGCACGCGACGCCGGTCAGTCCTCGCCCCTGACGATGTTCCAGTCGGGTGCCGCCTGCGTCTGCCGGCCGTCTCTCTCGGCCCGGGCGGCCACACAGGTGCGTATGGCGCTCCCGCGCTTGCGTCGTGCCTCGGCCCAGCCCGTCTCGGGCCGGCGCGTGCTGCTGTCATTACGGACGTCCGCGGTCACGGCACTCCAACTTCCTTCTGCCTCCGGGCCCCGCGCGCGCGGGACTGCCTCTGCTCCACGCTCGTACCTGTCTGTCCGGCCGGGTCCCCCTCCTCGCCGCAGCGAAACCCCGCGGCGGCGGACCGCGGGCGGGACGGCCCGGGGCCGTGACCCGTTTGGCCCGGGCCCACCGGGTACTCGGCCGCCAGGACCGGCGGAGTCGTGGTGTCGGCATCGCTCACCTCGCGCACCCGCCACCGCTGGAGTTCCCGCCGGGGTGGTGCGCACCGTCCCTGTTCCGTGCGGTCCGCCCTCCGCCCCGCCGGCAGCGGCTCGACCATCGGTGAACCTGCGCCGACGGGCGGTTCGACGAGCGGGGCCCGGGTACCCAGGCGAGATCTCCGACCCCCTTGGAAGTGTGATGAGCGAGAAGAACCCCCTGAAGGCCAAGGCCGAGCAGGTCGTCGACGCGATCCGTGAGGCCGGCGCGCCGGACTCCGTGCCGGGCAGGCCGGCCGTGCAGCCCCCGGCGGTCGCCGAGCCCACCGAGCCGCGTGAGCCGCTCCCGCCCAAGGCCGATCAGGGTTCCCCCGAGACCGTCAGTCCCACCGGTCTGCCGACCGGCGCCGCCCCGGCCGACATGGCTCAGGGGAGCGCCTACCTGACCACGGCCCAGGGGGCCCGTCTCCACGACACGGACCACTCCCTGAAGGCCGGTGCCCGCGGGCCCGTCCTCCTCCAGGACCACCATCTGCGCGAGAAGATCACCCACTTCGACCACGAGCGCATCCCGGAGCGCGTGGTGCACGCCCGCGGCGCGGCCGCCCATGGCGTCTTCCAGGGCTACGGGACCGCCGCCAACGTCACCAAGGCGGCCTTCCTCGCGAAGGACGCCGAGACGCCGGTGTTCGTACGGTTCTCCACCGTGCTCGGGTCCCGCGGCTCGTCGGACACCGTGCGTGACACCCGGGGCTTCGCGACGAAGTTCTACACCAGCGAGGGCACCTTCGACCTGGTCGGCAACAACATCCCGGTCTTCTTCATCCAGGACGCCATCAAGTTCCCGGACGTCATCCACGCCGGGAAGCCGCATCCCGACCGGGAGATCCCCCAGGCCCAGAGCGCGCACGACACCTTCTGGGACTTCGTCACCCTGCACACCGAGGCCACCCACCACACCCTGTGGAACATGTCCGACCGGGGCCTGCCGCGGTCGTACCGCATGATGGAGGGCTTCGGCGTCCACACCTTCCGGCTGGTGAACGCCGAGGGCGCGACCACCCTGGTGAAGTTCCACTGGAAGCCCAAACTCGGCGTCCACTCGCTGGTGTGGGAAGAGGCCCAGCTCATCAACGGCATGGACCCGGACTTCCACCGCCGGGACCTGGCCGACGCGATCGAGGCCGGCGCGTACCCGCAGTGGGAGCTGGGCATCCAGGCGTTCCCGGACACCCCGGACCAGACCTTCGAGGGCATCGACCTGCTCGACCCGACCAACATCGTGCCCGAAGAGCTCGCGCCGGTGCAGCCGATCGGCATGCTGACGCTGAACGCCAACCCGTCCAACTACTTCGCGGAGACCGAGCAGGTGGCCTTCCACCCGGGGCACCTCGTCCCGGGCATCGACGTCACCGACGACCCGCTGCTGGCCGGACGGCTCTTCTCCTACCTGGACACGCAGATCAGCCGACTGGGCGGCCCGAACTTCGGCCAGCTCCCGGTCAACCGCACCCACGCCCCCGTCAACGACATGCTGCGCGACGGCATGCACCAGACGGCGGTGCACACCGGAGTGGCCCCCTACAAGCCCAACTCCCTCGACGGCGGCTGCCCGTTCCTGGCCGGCGCGGACACCGGCGCGTACATCGAGACCCCCGTCGAGGTGCCCGCGGCCCGCAAGGTCCGGCAGGCGCCCGCGTCGTTCTCGGACCACTTCAGCCAGGCCCGCCTGTTCTGGCTCAGCATGACCCCGACGGAGCGCGAGCACATCGTCGGCGCGTACACGTTCGAGCTGGGCAAGTGCTACGAGCAGGCGATCAAGGAGCGGGCGCTCCAGGTGCTCGCCAACATCGACCCCGAGCTGTGCGGGCAGGTCGCCGCCGGGCTCGGGCTGCCGGCCCCGGAGGCCACGGAGCCCCTGCTGACGCCCGAACCGAGCCCGGCCCTCTCCCAGCTGGGCAAGGTCTGGCCGCTGGACGGGCGGATCATCGGCATCGTGACGGACGAGCAGGGCGACCTGGACGGTGTGCGCGCCGTGCAGAAGGCCGTCCTGGAGGCGGGCATGGTGCCGCTGGTCATCGCCCCGGCCGGCGGGAAGCTGGACGCGGAGGGCGAGCCGCTCACGGTGCAGCGCTCGTTCGCCACGGCCCGGTCCGTGGAGTGCGACGCGCTGCTCCTGGCAGGCGTTCCGGGTCCCGCCAAGGACGCCTTCGGGGCGCGCGACGCGAAGGCGGGCGACGGCGCCGTCGGCGCGACCGCGGACCCGCGGGTGACGCTGATGCTGGCGGAGGCCTTCCGGCACGGCAAGGCCATCGGCGGCTGGGCCGGCGCGGACGCCGTCCTGACGGCCGCGGGCATCCCGGTGGACGCTCCGGGCGTGGTGACCGCCGACACCGGCACGGGCGTGTTGGAACAGGTCACCGGCCTGCTCGGCCAGCATCGTGTGTGGGAGCGCTTCGGCACCCGGCTCTGACCTCAGGGGCCGGCCACAAGAACAGAACGGCAGTGCGACGACCATGAACAGCGACAGAACGCTTCGCAGCCAGGTCTACTCCAGCCAGTCGGTCTTCGGGGCCCCGTGCTGGGTCAGCCTGACCGCACGCGACCTGCGGGCCACCCAGGACTTCTACGCGGCGGTGCTGGGCTGGGAGTGGCGTCCGGTCAAGCTGGGCGACCAGTTCAAGGTCGCGCATGTGAACGGAGTCCCGGTGGCGGGAGTGGCCGCGGTGGCGTCCATGTGGCAGATCGCCGCCGCCTGGACGCCGTACTTCGCCGTGCCGAGCGCGGACGAGGCCGTGTCGCGCAGTCAGGAACGCGGCGGTACCACGGCAGTGGGGCCGATCGCCCTCCCTCCGGGGCGGGCGGCCCTGCTGGCCGACCGCGACGGAGCGGTCTTCGGGATCTGGGAGGGCAAGCTCGTCACCGGCTGGGAGGACTGGCGCCGGGTGGCTCCCACCTTCGTGCGGCTGCACACGCGGGACGCCTTCGACGCGGCGATCTTCTACGGCGAGGTCCTCGACTGGGCCTCCGACCGCGCCGGCTGCTGCGACGTCGACTACGAGGAGAACGAGGTCGTGCTGCGCAGCCGCGGCGACGTGGTCGCCCGGATCCACTCCGGCGCCCTCGGGGCCGCCCCCGAGCCCACCCTGCGGCCCCACTGGCAGATCCATTTCGCGGTCGACGACGTGGAGGCCTGCGCCCGAGCCGCCCGCGCCCACGGCGGATCCGCGCGGCAGGGCGGCACCGGGTCCACCGAGGCGGTCCTCTCGGACCCCGACGGGGCGCACTTCACCGTGACGCGCACCGCCTGAGGCGAGCCCGCTCCCACCGCGGCGGGCGCGCCTGACCCGCTCCGTCCCCGCTCAGACGAACGCGCTCTGTCCGGTGATCGCCTTGCCGACGATGAGGGTGTTCATCTCCCGGGTGCCCTCGAAGGAGTAGATGGCCTCGGCGTCCGCGAAGAAGCGGGCGACGTCGTAGAAGTCGGCGGCGGGCTGGTCTTCCAGGCTAGTGGACATGCCGACCTTCTTCCACGCTTTCGTTGCACGATGCACAGAAGTCGCCCGCCTCCCGCCGGCCCCAACGGGCCGGCCTCCCCGTGGCCCTGTCGACGGTGGCAGCGCGGTCAGTACGCTCGCGAGCGCAGCCTCACGTCGTCCGCCGTTCCAGAAAGGACCACGCATGCCGGTCTTCACCGCCCCCGATGGCGTCCGCCTCTCCTACGAGGTGTGGCCGGGGACCTCCGCGCTGCCACTGGTGCTGCTGCATCACGGCTTCATCGCGGACGGGGAGTCCAACTGGGTCGCTCCCGGCATCGTCGCCGCGCTGACGGCCGCCGGCCACCGGGTCGCCACCATCGACGCCCGCGGGCACGGCAGGTCGGACAAGCCGCACGACCCGGCCCGCTACGGCGAGGCCCGGATGGCCGAGGACGTCCGCGCGCTCGTCGATCTGCTCGGGGAAGCGTCCTACGACCTGGTGGGCTACTCGATGGGAGCGGTCGTCTCCCTGCTCACGGCGGTACGCGATCCGCGCGTCCGTCGCCTGGTGGTCGGCGGAGTGGGCGCCGCCGTGGTCGAACTCGGCGGTGTCGACACGAGGGCCGTCGGGCGTCCGGCGCTGCTGCACGCGCTCGGCACCGACGATCCCGCCACCGTCACCGATCCGGCGGCCGCCGGTTTCCGCGCCTTCGTCGACGCCGTCGGCGGTGACCGGAAGGCGCTGGCCGCGCAGGTCACCGCCGCGCACGACCGGCCGATACCGCTGGACACCATCAAGGCCCCGACGCTCGTCCTCGCCGGCCGGGACGACCCTCTCGCCGTCCGTCCGCAGACTCTCGCGGACGCGCTCCCGGACGGGAGGCTGCGCCTGGTGCCCGGCGACCACATGCAGGCGGTGCGCGATCCCGCCTTCCGTGACGAACTGGTGCGCTTCCTCGGCACCGGCTGACGTCACGTGCGCGCCCCCGCAGGCCGGCGGGGGCGTTCTCGTGTGGGGTACTCCTCAGCCGCCGAGGATGCCCGTGGGGAGGATCGACTGGGCGGAGGTCGCCGGATGGCCCACTTCGAGCGAGCCGAGGACACCGCTCAGGAAGGGCACGAGCGGAGCGCCGGAGGCCGGGCCGGGGACGGGAGCCGAGGCGACGGGGGCGGCCTGGGCGGCGGGAGCGGAGGCCAGCAGGGCCGTGGCGAGGACGGAGACACAGGCAAGCTTCTTGATCATGTCCGTCCTAACGACACCCCCTCCCGCGGGAAACGCGGGCATCACCCGCTTGGCACCCGGCCACCGGTCGGACACGGCGCCCCGCGCACGGCGCAGGGGCCGAAGCACTGCCCCTCACCGGTCGTCAGGTCAGGCCCAGCCCCGGCGGGCGGCCTGCCAGCCGAGCTGGACCCGGGTGTCCACCCCCGCCTTGGCCATCAGGTCGGCGATGCGGCGCTGGTACGTACGCCGGGAGATGCCCAGTTGGCCGGCCGCCGTCTGGTCGGTCAGCCCGCTGAGCATCAGGGTCAGGACCTGAAGGTCCAGCTCGTCGAGGTCACCGGCCGGGGACATGCCCGCACCGTCGCCCGCCGCGTGCGGCGACAGCGGGTAGGCGCGTTCCCACGCGGCTTCGAAGTACTCGATCAGAACGTCCAGAAGGCCGCTGCGATGCACCACGATCGACGCGGCGGCGGTGTTCCGGCTGGAGGACAGCGGCACCATGGCGAGGTCGTCGTCGGCGATCACCAGCTTGACGGGGACCGAATCCACCACCCGTATCGCCTCGCCCTCGGTGAGGGAGGCGAGCACCTCGCCGAGCATGCCGGGCTGTGCCAGCAGTTCCCGCGGGGCGATCGCCCGGTAGCGGACACCCCGGCGCAGGCCCGCGGCTCCGGCTTCGTTCTGCCGGTGCGGTACGACGGAGAGGTGCGGCACCATCATGGACCGCACTTCGCGGCGTGCCGCGTGCTGCAACTGGGCGAAGCGGTGACGCACGGTATCGGTGTCCGTGATGACCTCGACGACGTCGGAGGCGCGGTCATGAGCGGCCAGCCTGTGCTGCTCGGTGAGGTGCAGCAGATCGAGTTCCGCGGCGCGCAGCGCGTCCCGGTGCTCTCGAAGGACGGGCCCGAGCGCGACCGTCGGCGGCGCGGCGGTGAAGGTGGCGGCGGGACCCGGCGGCTCCACGGCGTCGGCCGGGGTTGCCCTTCCCGCGTGCTCCGCGGGGTCTGCCGGGTGCGCCGTCACCAGGCCGAGGCCGGCGAGGGCGGTGAGCAGCCGGTGCACCTCGGCCGGTGATCTGCCGGTGTCGGCGGCCAGTTCGCCGGCGTTCCCTCCCGCCCGCACGATCAGCCGGCGGTAGACCTCTTCCTCCGCGGCGCCGAGTCCGAGCACGGCAAGCATCAAACCTCCCCGCATGGTGCTGAGGGCCGTGACAATACGAGAGGCGGCCACGGGCACGAAGCCCGGGGCCGCCTCTGCGGAGGGGCGCTACCGCCCCCGGCGGGCGTCCTTCAGGCCGTAGGCGCGGATCACCTCCTGCGAGACGCTGTTGCCCGCCGTGTCCCATGCCCTGGCCTTCAGCGAGACGTAGCCCCTGGACGGTGCGGTGAAGGCCGCGGTCCAGCCGCCGGAGGACGCCTTGTCCAGGGACACGCGGTGCCAGGTGGCGCCGTCGTCGTAGGACACGGAGAGGCTGCCTCCGGCGATCCTTCCGGCGCCGGCGGCGTCCGGCAGGTGGGCGGCCGTCAGGCCGATCCTCTGACGGCCACCGGGCGCGTCGCCCGCGAGGTCCGTCCTGACGTCGTAGTCGAGCTGCATCAGCGCCATCCGCTCGACGCGCAGGGGATCCGTGACCGGCCGCGACCTGACCTTCCAGACGGAGTGCGTCCGGGGAGACAGCCGGTACGCCTGCGGATCACGGGCTGCCTTCAGGTCGAGCGTGTACGTCGACGGGACGGACGGCAGGGTGTCCAGCCACACGGTGGTCCAGTCCGACGTCTTGAGCAGTTCACCGTCCTGGTAGATCTTGAGCTTCAAGGTGTTGGTGTCGTCCCGCATGTAGCCGCCGTGGTCGCGGCCGTTGTCGGTCCAGGGCTGCACGTTGACGGCGAGGAAGTTCTGCTGCCGTTCCGACCACCAGAAGCCGCTGCCGTTGCGTGGGTGGGCCACCGGGGCGAACCAGCTGCGGATGGCCTTCGCACCCGCCCGGTACGTCTCGACGCCGGATCGCGACTCCAGTTCCATGGCGGATCCGGTGAGCGCGTCCTCGGCCCATGTCGTGCCCGGCTGGGCCGAGACGTAGTCGGTGCGGGTGCCCGGCATGTCGACGGCCTGCAGGATGCCGAGGGAGTAGGAGCGGTAGGGGCGGTAGTCCCAGCGGAACTCTCCGCTCGCCCAGGTCCGGTCACCGTGGAAGCGCATCCCCACCTCCGCGAGATCTCCGGACTTGGGGCGGTAGGCCAGGTCGGACGGGATCCGGCCGGGGTGCGGGTCGGTCAGATCATAGACGTACGGCGAGTTCGGTACGCCCTCGGCGGCCAGCCGCAGCCGCCCGCCCTTCGCCCTCGCGATCAGCGGAGCGCCGGCCCGGGCGGTGACGGAGACTACGGGAAGGGCCGCCCTCGCTCCCTCGTCGGTCCCCACGTACTCGAAGAGCTTGCCCTCGGCGTCGTTGACCACGATGAGCAGCGCCGCGCCCGCGTCCTTGGCGGCCTCGGCCCGCAGGCTCGCGGTGACCGTGTCCGACCGGGTCACGACGACGGCTCTGCCCCTGGCGTCCAGGCCCCGGTAGTCGGCGGGAGCACCGTTGCCTGCGTGTACGGCCTGGAGGGTGCGTCGGCCGTCGTAGAAGCCGCTTCCGGCCTGGTGGACGAAGGAGACCGCCCGGCCCGCGTCGGTCAGGGTCAGCATCGGGCGGGCCTTGCGCCACCGCGACTCGTACTCGAAGGATCCGGTGGACACCTTCTCGGTGGGCAGCACGAACATGCTGTCGTGCGTGCTGGACAGCAGGTACTGGATCGCGACCGTGCTCCCGGCCCCGTCGGACCGGTACCAGTTCAGGTACATCATCCGGTCCTCGCTCCGGCGCGGCACCGCCGCGGTCGCCTCGCGTGCCTTGCGGGCGTCGAGGACGAGGTCCTGGTCGCGGTCGAGTGTGATCTCGGGATCGCCCAGCAGGGCCAGGCCGCTCGAGTCGGGGCCGTGGCTTCCGGCGACGTCGACGAAGGTCAGGGCGCTGTACGTGCCGGACCGGAGCCTCAGGTCCGCCCGGCCTGACGCGTCCACGGGGAAGGTGTCCGGGTCGGCCTCGCCGAACTTCTGCAACTGGAGGTAGCCCGCGACGGGTTCACCGGAGCGGCCCTTGAGCGTGACCCTCAGGTCGTGCCGCTCCTCCTCCTTGTACAGCCCGATACGGGTCCGGGCGCGCACCGTGCCGTCCGTGGTGCTCGCGGAGATCCGGCCGAGGTAGCGACGGCCGGCGGCGCCGAGAGCGGGCCTCGCCGTCGCGGTGACGGTGGCGGTGCCGTGCGCCGGCACGGTGACGGAGTCGGCGGAGAGGGTGAACATCCCGGCCGGAGCGGGCGCGCCCTTGTCGGCGCCGGGGTCCACGTCGTAGGGGCCGCCCGCGACCTCCGCGGTCAGGGCGAGGTCCAAGGTGACAGCGGCGCCGCCGGAGTTGCGGTAGGTCACGGTGCGGTCCACCGGTTCGGTGCTGTCATGCGGGTGGGCGTCGAAGCCGAAGTAGGCGGAGCCGGTGGCGGTGACGGTCGCACCGATCGAGGACGGGAGATCGACGCGGCCCGCGCCCACCTGGTACGCGGTGTACCGGTCCAGGGGCTCGGCAGTGCTCGTCAGCGCGTCCTTGAGCTGCTGGGCGCTCCAGCCGGGATGCGCCTGGGCGAGGATCGCGGCGGCACCGGCGACATGAGGCGTCGCCATCGAGGTGCCGCTCATCGACTGGTAGAAGCCGTCGGCGGCGCTGCCGCCGCTCTTCGCGGCCGAGATGTCGACGCCGGGCGCCGCGATGTCGGGCTTGAGCGCGTAGTCGCCGTAGCGGGGTCCCATGGTGGAGAAACCGGCCAGGTCGTCGTCGGCGTCGACCGCGGCGACGGTCAGCGCCGCGTCGGCCGTGCCCGGCGCGCCCATGACCGCCTCCTGGCCGGCGTTGCCCGCGGCCACGACGAACAGCGCGTCGCCCTGGGCGCTGAGCCGGTTCACCGCCTGGCTCATCGGATCCGTGCCGTCGCTGGGCATCGAGCTGCCCAGGCTCATGCTGACGACCCGGGCGCCCTGCGCGACGGCCCACTCCATACCGGCTATGACCCAGGAGTCGTCGCCGGAACCGCCGTCGGAGAGGACCTTGCCCACCAGCAGTTCGGCGCCCGGAGCGACGCCCCTCTCCGCTCCGCCGGAGGCCTCGCCGCTGCCGCCCACCGTGGAGGCGGTGTGGGTGCCGTGCCCATGGGCGTCCGCGACGGATTCGCCGGGTACGAAGCTGGCGGCCTCGGAGACCCGGTCGTCCAGGTCCGGATGGTTCAGGTCGACGCCGGTGTCGAGCACCGCGACCTTGACGCCCTTTCCGTCCAGGCCGGCGGCCCAGGCGGCCGGGGCACCGATCTGAGCGGTGCTCTTCGCCAGGCGTGCGGAGACCTTGCCGTCCAGCCAGATCTTCGAGATGCCGCCGAGGAGGGCGGGGGAACCGGACGCCGCCGGGGCGGGGGCCGCTGTGCCGGCGGCGTCCCCGGCCGGGGTGAGCGACTTCCAGGTCCGGCGCGCGTGCTTCTTGGCCGCCTTGACCGCGGTGGCGTCGATGCTCGGCAGCGAGCGCGTCCTGGTGGTGCCCTTCGGCACGACGTGCGTGGCCCGTGCGGACCCGGCGTCGCCGCCGTACGTCACGATCAGCGGTATGCCGGTGCTGTGCTCGTCGTCGTACCCCTGCTTGATCAGCGACGTCACATCGAACAGCCTGCGGTCGAGCTTCCCCGCGGCCAGATAGGGCATGGCCTCGTCGGGGTAGACGTGGAGGTTCTTGCCGACCGTCTCCGTCCGCACTCCGCCCGGGGCGCCCTGCGGGCGCCGGACGTCGACGGCCTGCTTGCCGTGGCCCGTGTCCATGACGCGGACGACGTCGCCGGTGATGAGTGTGACGGTGTGCGTCGCGGCCGCACCGGTGTGCGGTGCCGTGGCCGAGGACGACGGAGTGGCGGTGCCGGCCGCCGCGTTGCCGACCGGTCCGGTCAGCAGCGAGACGGTCGCGGCGCAGGCGACTGCGGCGGCCAGAGCCTTCCGGCCGCGGGCGCCGCGCAGTTCGTTCGGAGTCATGCGACGGTCCTACAGGGCACCGCGGGGGGCGGGGAACGCTTTCCCTCTGACGCAAAAGCGCCACGTCACACATGGGACACGCACCGCGCGGGAGCCGCGCGCCGCGCATCACACCCTCGTCCCGCCGAGGTGCCGGGCGGGGCGGTGCCCTGCGCGCTGCCGGCCGACCCGCGGGCCGCGAGCTGCCTGGCAGCGGTGGCCCGCCTTCGCCCCGAAGGTGCGTACGAGGTCCTGCGGTGTTGGAATTGAAGGCGGCGACGAGCGCGTCCTGCGGGGCACGGCTGACGCGCCGTCGGAGGCAGAGGGCCGCCAGGCGAGGAGTCCGCATGAGCGTCGACGCATTCTCGGAAATGGGACCTGTCGATTACCTGATCCTGGAATTCCCCGGTAATCGCATGACCGGGGAGGGCGTGCCCCTCCTGCTCGACCTCGTCGACCGGCACATCATCCGTGTCCTCGACCTGTCCTTCGTCCGCAAGGACGAAGACGGCTCGGTCAGAGCGCTCAAGCTCACCGACATGGACGGCGACGGGGAACTCGACCTGGCCGTGTTCGAGGGCGCCTCCTCCGGCCTGCTCGGCGAGGACGACCTCCGGGAGGCCGCCGCCGTCCTCGAACCCGGCAACTCCGCGGGCGTCATCGTGTACGAGAACGTGTGGGCCGCACCGCTGGCGGCGGCCCTGCGGCGCAGCGGGGCCCGGATGGTCGCCAACGGGAGGATCCCGGCCGAGAACCTCATGGCGACTCTGGAAGCCGTCGAGGCCGGATCCCCCTCCTAGGTCGACGCCCGCCCGACGACAAGGACACTGCCATGCCCGGTCTACTCCGCGGGGTCGCCCGCACCGCAGTCATCTCCGGTACCGCCACCGCCGTTTCCAACCGCGTCTCGCGCCGCCAGGCCGGCCGGTGGGCGCAGCAGGACTACGAACAGACCCCCGCGGCGCCGCCCCAGCAGGCCTACAGCGCTCCGGCGCCCGCTGCGGCGCCCGAGCCGGCGGCCGCAGCGTCGATGGACACCAAGATCGCGCAGTTGAAGGAGCTCGCTGAGCTCAAGGAACAAGGGGTGCTCTCCGAGGCGGAGTTCGCGGCACAGAAGGCCCGCATCCTGGAACTCTGAACGCGACACCCGTCACGGCCGCCGAGGACACAAGCGGGGATTCGGCTCGGAGTACGCGGGCCACCCGGTTCCGGTCAGCTCCCCGCGGCGTCCTCACACCGGCCGCGGTTGCTTCCCGCCGTCATGCCGGCCGGTACCGTCCCCCGCCCCGGCGTCGTCGAGGAACTCGCGAACGGCGAACGCGGCCAGGACCGCGGCCACGATCCACAGCACGACCGCTGTGGTCGGATACGACCAGGTGACGAGGACGATCAGGGCGGTGAGCAGGATGAGGCCGCCGATCCACCGCTTGTGGTGATGGACGAACCGGCCCACCGTGCCGAGCCGCAGGCCGGCCGAGCCGGCGACGCCGCGCACGGACGCGATGCCGCCGGCGCACGCCCGCCGCACCGTGACCGCCGGCCGCGAGGGCCCGGTCAGGAAGGCGGCGCAGGCTGTCACCAGGGCGACGGCGGCGACCGCGCGGAGGGTGGCCCGCAGGAACTTGACGAGTGCGTCGAACACGGCGGCGGCCGCGTCCTGCGACACCTCGGCCGGCAGGCGGTCGAGGTAGATGTCACGGAAGACGGTCAGGCTCACCCCGAGAACGAGCATCCCGAAGGCCACGGCGAGCGCCGTCGTCACCAGAACCCGCCGCCGGTGGGCCGCCAGGAGGATCCCCGCGGCCGCGATGAGCACGGTGAGTACGGGCAGCCATGAGCCGACGATCTGGAGGATCCGGGTGTACGTCCTGACCTCGGCGAGCTGCTCCGAGGAGAAGACGACGAAGTCGGTGTGCACCTGCGGAATGCTCGCGGCCCGGGAGAGGCCCGATTTCACCAGCTCGTCCTTCGCCCGTTCGACGATGGGACCGACGTCGATGGCGACCTGATCGCCCTTCAGCGTCACGGCGCCGCCGCCCTTGCCCGTGAGCGCCTTGTCCATGGAGCCGTGCGCCGCCCGGTTGGCGTCCGTCCACAGTGTCGCGAAGGCGGGACTCGACACGATCCGGTGGACCGTGCTGCTCACCAGCTCCTTGAGACCGTTCTCGATGGGACCGTCGAGTTCACCGATCAGCTTGGCGAGAGCGGGTGGCGCCCCGTCCTGTCGGGCTGCCGAGGAGAGTTCGGCCACCAGGGCTTTCACGTCGATCTGGTCGAGGATCGCCTTCGTGGCCCGGTTGGTCACCGCCGTCCGCACCGCCGGGTCCTCGGCCAGCGGCGCGACGGTGTCGACATATCGGTCGGTGTCCTCCACCATGCTGTCGGCCCACACCGCGACGACCGACAGCACGGACAGCAGTGCGGCCAGGATCACCAGCACGGCGGACAGGGCCGACCGCCACCGGTGCCGACGCGGGCTCCCGGCGCCCTCCAGTTCCGCGATCCGGCGCTGCAGATCCGCCAACTCGTTCCGTTGCCCTCCCGGAGAGGGCGTGCCGTGTGAAGGATCCGGCCGACTGGGCTGGGGTTCCATGCGGATCTCCTGCGAGAGCCCGTCGCGGGTGGCCGCGAGCGGCGGAGCGCCCGCCGCCAGTCCAGCAAAGGCGCTCCTCGCGGGTCCCGCGACCGGAGCCGCGCCGCACGTCACCCTTCCGCGGTGCCACCCTCATGGCGCCCCGCCGAAGGACACGCGCCGGGAGCCGCACGGCCGGATACGGCCGGTCGGATGAACGCCGTCAGGTGAGTCGGTTCGCCCTCGGCGGTTACGCTGCCCGTTCCCCGGTGACGACGGCGCCGGCGTCCGCAGTACCCGCCTTTCGCGGCTCGTGGCTATGCCCGCGGAGGACGGTGCCCGCCGATGCCCTGCCGGTCCGACCCCTGCGCGATGGCCCTGCGGGCCGCGTCGGGGAACTCCCGCTCGACCGACTCCTGGAGCAGACTCAACTCGGCTCGCACAGCGGGGTGCTGCGTTGACGGCAGGATGTCGAGCAGGTCTTCGAGCATGGCGCGTAGCCGCCGGCAGACCTGCACGGACGACGCCCCGTAGTCGCGGATCTCGCAGACGGCCAGCTGCAGGTAGCTCTCCCAGTCGCGGCCCGGCAGCACGAGCCGGGCGTGACCGCGGTGGTCGGCCAGAACGTAACGGCCGGGAAGAGGCACCCCGCCGACCGTGTGCAGGAACGACTCGATGTAATTGATCACCTGCACCGCGGTCGTCGGGTCGTTCACCGCCGGGGAGAGCGCCCTGATCGCGATGTCGACGAGAACCCGCACGGCGAAGGCCGGGTCCTGCTCGATGGTGCGCTCGGGCCCGAGGGCCACGAGAGCGGTCACCCGCTCCGGGTCCGGTGTCGACGTGCCGCCGTGGACCTCGACGAGGACGGCGCCGGGCGGTAGGAAGTCGCCGATCAGCCGGGTCACGACGAAGACGCAGTCGTGGCGCGCCGCCTCCGCGACCAGCCCGGTGACGTCGAACGCCTGTACGGCTCCGCCGTGTCCGGTACGTATGCGCACCACCGGACCGTCGCTGGGCACGGTTCCGTCTCCTCGCGGCGCCGCGCCCCGGACGGCCGAGGCCCCCGTGGTGAAGACGTCCTCCCCCATCCGCGCGACCAACTCCGCGATGGCCACCGGTCTCAGACTGTGGGTGAACCTGTTGAGGTAGATGAGCAGGAGCACGAGGCTGACGGCCACCGCCGCGCCGGCCAGGGTGACCCCGAGGTCGGGCACGGAGTCGGACTCGATGCTGCGCAGCAGGGAGAACGCGAACGCGCAGGTCCCGGTGAAGGTCGCGAGCACCGCCTTCTGCAGCCGGTCCCGGTACCACAGGCGCATGTAACGAGGGGAGAGGGTTCCCGTCGCCTGCTGCACGACGAGCACGCCGATGGTGACGACGAATCCGAGCAACGCCACCATCGCGCCCACGATGGCGGTGAGCACGTCGCTCGCCGTCCCTGCGGAGTAACGCCAGCCGCTCGGCGGCCAGTCCGCGCCGTCCACGGTGAGGGCGAGCTCGGCGAGCAGGACGCCGAGGACGAGACCGAACATCGGCACGATCCACAGGCTCGCCTTGACGTACTGCCGCCACCTGAACCTGACCGCCCACGACGTCAGGACACCCACGTCACGCCCCCTTCACCCGGAGGAGCCCCGTGCTCGTGAGGCACACGAAACCGCGGGTCCCTCAGCGGGACCGCTGTCACCTCACGGTAGGGCCGTTCGCGGACCGGCGCAGCGGCAGCCACCGCGCGTCACCGCCTCGCCAGGACGGAACGACCTTCTGCGCCTAGGCTTGTCGACCGGGGCCGAAAGGGGCTCACGATGGACGATTACACCCTGATCGAGAACCACGGTCTGATCGGTGACCTGCAGACCGCGGCTCTCGTGACGACCGATGCGACGATCGACTGGTTCTGCTGCCCGCGCTTCGATTCACCCAGCGTCTTCGGCGCCCTGCTCGACCGCCGCAAAGGCGGCCACTTCACCGTCAGGCCGGCCGTCGACACCTACACCACCAAGCAGCTGTACCACCCGGACACCGCCGTTCTCGTGACGCGCTTCATGACCGAGGCCGGCACGGGCGAGGTCGTCGACTTCATGCCGGTGACCGGGACGACGGCGACGCCGCGGCACCGGCTGGTCCGCATGCTGCGCTGTGTCCGCGGCAGCATGACCTTCGAGGGCGAGATCGCCCCGCGCTTCGACTACGGTCGCAAGCCGCACGAGCTTCACATCACGGAGCACGGTGCCCTGTTCACCTCGGAGGTGCTGAACCTCGCCGTCCACGCCGTCCGCGAGCCGCAGGACGAGCGACTCCTGAACATCCTCTCGGGCGACAAGGATCTCCGTTTCACCCTGACCCTGCAGGCGGGACAACAGCGCGGCCTGGTCATGGAATCCTCTCCGGAGGGTCCGCCCCACGAGGTCCGGGGTGCGGAGTTCGAGGAGCTCTTCGACGAGACGGTGCGCTTCTGGCGCTCGTGGCTCAGTCAGTCCACGTACGAGGGCAGGTGGCGCGAGGCGGTCGAACGCTCGGCCGTGACGCTCAAGCTCATGACCTACGCGCCGACCGGTGCCCTGGTCGCCGCCCCCACGACGGCCCTGCCGGAACAGCTCGGCGGCGAGCGCAACTGGGACTACCGCTTCACCTGGATCCGTGACGCCTCGTTCTCGGTGTACGCCTTGCTGGGCCTGGGCTTCAAGGAGGAGGCGGCGTCGTTCATCGGCTGGCTGCACGACCGGGTGAAGGAGGAAGCCGGCGGGGGCGACGGCACCGGACCGCTGAACATCATGTACCGGGTCGACGGCTCGTCCGACATGGTGGAGGAGACCCTGGAGCACTGGGAGGGCTACTGCGGCTCCGCCCCGGTCCGCATCGGCAACGGAGCGGCGACCCAGCTGCAACTGGACATCTACGGTGAGGCGCTCGACAGCATCTACTTCGCGCACCAGCACGGCATTCATCTCGACACCGGGGGATGGACCGCGCTGCACACCCTTCTCGACTGGCTGGTCGACCACTGGGACCAGCCCGGCGAAGGGCTGTGGGAGACCCGCGGCGGCCGCAAGGACTTCACCTACGGCCGGGTGATGTCCTGGGTCGCCTTCGACCGCGCCATGCGAATCGCGTACGACGACGGGCGCCCGGCAGCCCGCGGCCGCTGGATGGCCGAGCGCGACAAGCTGTACGAGCAGGTACTCGGCCGAGGATGGGACGCGCGGAAGCAGGCCTTCGTGCAGCACTACGGAAACGACGTGCTCGACTCGTCGCTGCTGCGTATGCCGACGGTGGGGTTCATCATGCCCGATGACCCGATGTGGAAGTCCACCCTGGATGCCATGGACCGTGAACTGGTCAGTGACAGCCTCGTCTACCGCTACAACCCCGAGGCGTCACCGGACGGACTGAGCGGCTCCGAAGGAACCTTCTCGCTCTGCACGTTCATGTACGTCGACGCCCTGGCGCGGGCCGGCCGCACGGATCAGGCCAGGCTGGTGCTGGAGAAGATGCTCACCTACGCCAACCACCTGGGCCTGTACTCCGAGGAGATCGCCCTGACGGGGCGACAGCTGGGCAACTTCCCGCAGGCGTTCACGCACCTGGCCCTGATCGACGCGGCGATCACCCTGGACTCGAAGCTCAGCGGGGCGCGCAGGGGCGGGCCGTAGCCGCACGGAGTCCGGGTGCCGGGTTCACTGTCCGGCGTGCACAGGAACGGAACCGAGGAGGACGACGGTGTCGCCCCCGCGAGGGACGGTCCGCTGCCGCTCGGTGACCGGGTCGAGGCGGTGGTCGGCCCGCACCACGAAGAGCGTGTCGTGCTCCGGCGGCAGCGGGGCGGAGGCGGGTTGCACCACGAACCGGGCGCCCCGCTCGTAGCGCTCCGCCAGGACGTGACGGACGAGGTGGGGGCCGAAGAGGATGTCGCCGCCGGTGTAGGGAGCGACCACTCCGTGGCTGTCGTGCGGTGGCCCGACCCGGTAGACGGACCCCTCGACGCTGTCCTGCATCACCACCGCGGCGAGCGCGTTGAAGTCGTCGTCGTCGGTGGCCAGGAACACGGCCGTCACTCCCTCCACCCGCGCCCCGGGGTTGATGGCCGTGGCCAGCAGGTCGCCCTTGGCGAGTTCGAGCCCCGCGTCCTTGATCCGTTCCCGCTCCTCCTCGCGCCCCGCCCACATCAGCACGTCGAGCTCGGCGGACCGCAGGGCCCTTCCCAGGTCGACCACCCACGGCTCGCCGCCCACCAGGAGAACGCGCTTGCCCGACTCCTTGACGACACCCAGCCGTCGGGCCACCGGTGCCGCCGTCAGCGCGTACAGCAGCACCGTTCCGACGATCACCAGGAAGGTGACCGGAAGGATCTTCGCCGCCCCGCTCACCCCCTCGTCCACCAGGCCGGCGGAGAAGGCCGACGCCGTGGCCGCCGCGACGATGCCACGGGGGTCCATCCACCCGACGAAGGCACGCTCCCCCCGGGACAGGTCGGTGCGCGCCGCAGCGGCGAAGGCGACGATCGGCCGGACCACCAGGACGAGGATCGCGATGAGGCCCAGCCCGGGAAGCAGTACGGGGACCAGGGAAGCCGGGGCGACGGTGGAGGAGATGGAGATGAACAGCAGCCCGATGACGAGCTGGACCAGAGTCTCGAAGAACGGACGCCGCGCGGGCATGTCGAAGCCGCGGAGGTTGGCCACGGCCAGTCCCGTGACGATCGCGGCGATGAGCCCCGTGTCGTCCCGCACGATGTCGCAGCCCGCCGACACGGCCAGCACCGTGGCGAGTTGGGCCAGCGTGCCCAGCGTCTCGCCGAGCCGCAGGGTGCGCAGGGTGAGCCACAGGAGCGCGGCTCCGAGGGCCCCGCCGACCAGCCCGACGGCCATGCTGAGGCCGAACTGGCCCAGTTGGTAACCCCGGCCGATGTCGACCCGGTGCGTCGTGGCGATCGCGTGGAAGGTGAGCGCGCCGAGGATGCCCCCGATCGGGTCGGTCAGCGTCCCCTCCCAAATCAGGATGCGCCGCACCTTGTCGCTCGGCCGCACGAAGTCCAGCAGCGGCCCCACGACGGTGGGCCCGGAGACGACGAGGATCACGCCCAGCATCGCCGCCACCCGCAGCGGCATGCCGAACATCGCCGGCGCCACCGCCGAGGTGACCAGGAACGTGAGCAGCACGCCGTACAGGAGCAGCCTTCCCACGATGCCGCGGGTGTGGCCGGCGAACTTGCGCAGGTCGAGCCCCAGGCCGGCGTCGTAGAGGATCACCGCGACGGACAGCGACACCAGCGCCGAGAAGTACGGTCCCAGCAGCTCGTCCGGGTGGATGACGTCCGTCATCGCACCGGCGGCGAAGCCCACCGGAAGCAGGATGATCAGGGCCGGGACGCGCAGCTTGCTCGCCAGGATCTGCGAGCCGGTGGCGAGCACCACCGTCAGGGCGAGTCCGAGGAGGATCTCGTCGTCGGTCACAGCGGCTTCCTTCGTCGAAGTCCGGGCACGGGGGGAATTCCGGGTACGGGCCCGGGCGATCAGCCGCCGGGGGCCGTACCGTCGCCGTCCGTCCCGCTTCCTCCGCGCAGCTCGGCGTCGGTGAGCTCCGCGAGTTCGCCGTGGGTGTCCAGCCAGTAGAGGAGTACGACGGCCGGCACGACGAGCACGAGGGCCACCAGGGTGACGATCGCCAGCCAGGTCAGACTGGCGGGTGCGCCCGCGGCGTCGGCCACGGTCAGTGAGGTGGGGACGAGGTAGGGGCGCTGGGCCATGCCCCAGGCCATGACGGCGGACGCGACGACCCCGGCCGCCGTGAGGCGCACCCACGTGCCTGGCGTCCGCAGGAGGAGCACGGCTGTCGCGAGCGCGGCGACCCCGGCCACGACGACGAAGAACAGCCCGAGACCATGGGTGAGTCCGTGCCATACGTGGGGTGCGTCGTCATGGGTGACGAACCCGGTGATCACCGCGAGGACGGCGACCGCGGCGAGAGTGCCGAGGGCACGCCCCCTGAAGTAGCCGACCAGATCGGGGGCGTCGAAGCGGCGGGCGTCCCCCGTGAGGAACACGGCGCCCAGGAAGGCCGTGGCCGCGACGGCGACGAGCCCGAACAGCAGGGAGGTGGGGTTGGTCCAGGCGTCCGCTGAGGCCTCGGTGCCCCGCGCGACCCGGCCCGACGCGACCCCGCCGACGGCGGCACCGAGGAAGAACGGTGTGACGACCGAGGCCACGGCGAAGACGGCCCCGTACAGCCGTCGGTAGGCGAGCCGGCGGACGGGCTTGCGGAACGCGAAGCCGGCGCCGCGCAGGACCAGGCCCATGGCGGCCAGCGCCAGCGGGAGCCACATCGCGGAGAACACGGTCTGGAACAGGGTGGGGAACCCGGTCCACATGATGACGAGAACGAAGATCAGCCAGACGTTGTTGACCTCCCACACGGGGGCCATGGCGTGGTCGATGAGCCACCGGGGACGCTTGCCGCGCTCCGCGCCCCCGGCGGTCAGGTCCCAGAAGCCCGCCCCGTAGTCCGTACCGCCCGCACAGGCGTACGCCGCGACGGCGAGGAGAAGCGTCACGGCGATGAGGTCGGCGGTCATGGGCGGCCGTCCTCACCGCGTGCGCCGACGGCGGGGCCACCCGCCGGGAGGGGGGCCCGAGGACCGTAAGGGGTGTCCGCCTCCGGCTCGTGGGGGGCGCCTCCCGCGGCCTGCTGCTCGTCGGCGAGCCGCCAGCGCGTGCGCATCTTGAGCAGGACGGCGAGGAACGAGCCGAAGAGGAGCACGTACACCGCCATCACCACGCCCAGCATGATCCACAGAGAGGTGGAGCGGGTCGACGTCACCGCGTCGGCGACCCGCATGTTCTGGTAGACGATCCAGGGCTGGCGTCCCACCTCGGTGGCGATCCAGCCGCACTCGACGGCGACGACGGAGGCGACCCCCGCGCAGGCCGCGGACCGGTAGAACCATCGGGAGGCGGGCAGTCGGCGGTGCCGCAGCCGGCTCAGTCCGTACCAGAGGGCGAGCAGCACGAGGGCGGACCCGAGCAGGACCATGATGTCGAAGGCCCAGTGGGCGATGGTCGCCTGCGTGGCGGTGGGGCGCTGGTCCGCCGGGACGGAGGTCAGTCCCCGCACCTCGGTGTCCGGGCTGAATCCGGCCAGCACCGAGTCGAGGAGCGGGACCCTGATGCCGCCCGAGACGGTGCCGTCCTTCCGCAGGCGTCCGAAGAGGTACTCCGGTACACGGGTGTCGGTCTTCCAGACGATCTCCATCGCGGCGAACTTCACCGGTTGCTTGTGGAACACCGACCGGGCGATGGAGTCACCCAGGACGAACTGCACGGGAGTGGCCACCGCGGCGATGGTGAACGGAACGCCGAAACCGAGCCGGTGATAGTGGTCCCGGCGGCCGCGCAGCCAGCCCACGGCGTAGACACCGGCCACCAGGAAGCCCGCGGTGATGATCATCGCGACGACGAAGTGCCAGTACTGCGGCCCGAACATCGGTGTCCAGATCGCCTTCCAGACGTTCACGTCGACCGGGTTGCCCCCGGAGTCGAGGGAGAAGCCCCGGGGCGTGTTCATCCAGGAGTTGGCGGCCAGGATGCCGAACGCCCCGAGCAGTGCGGCGGCCGGGAGCGGCAACCCGAGCAGGAAGTGCGTACGGGGCTTCAGCCGCCGCCATCCGTACAGGTAGACGGCGATGAGTACTGCCTCCAGGAAGAACGCCCAGGCCTCGACGCCGAATCCGATGCCGAAGACATCACCCCACCTGCCCATCAGGCCGGGCCAGAGCAGGCCGAACTCGAAGGAGAGCACCGTGCCGGTGACGACGCCGAGCGCGAACTGCACCGCCATGACGGCCGACCAGCGCCGCGCAAGGAGCAGCGCCGCGGCGTCGTTGCGGCGCAGCCCGCGGTAGTGCATGACCAGGGTGATGAAGGGGAAGGCCACGCCCAGGGGCACCAGGATGATGTGGGACGCCAGGGTGAAGGCCATGAGCTGCCGGGCCGGCAGGAGCTGGGCCGGGGCATCCGCCAGCAGGTGCAACGAGGGGGGCATGGAGGCCTTTGCTGTTCATGACGGTCCGGGAGAGGGTCAGCCGCCGGTGGCGAAGCCGGGGAAGAGGGTCATCCCGCCGTCCACGTACAGGGTGGTCCCCACCACGTAGTCCATGAGATCCGAGGCGAGTGCGACCACGGCGTGCGCGATGTCCTCGGGGTCGCCGATCCGGTCGTACGGAATCAGCTTCAGCAGGTCGTCCCGGGCTTCGGGTGTCTCCCAGGCCCCGCGGTTGATCGGCGTCTTGATCGCCCCGGGGGCGACGGCGTTCACCCGGATCTTCTCCGGTGCGAGCTCCTGGGCCAGGGTCTGCATCATCATCAGGACGCCGCCCTTGGAGGAGGCGTAGTTGACGTGGCCCGACCAGGGGATGAGCTGGTGCACCGAACTCATGCAGATGATCTTCCCGGCCGCGCGGGACACCTCGGGGACGACTCCGCGGCGCCGGAACTCCTTGGTCGCCTCCCTGGCGCAGAGGAACTGGCCGGTGAGGTTGACGTCGATGACCTTCTGCCACTGCGCCAGCGTCATGTCGGTGAACCGGGCGTCCCGCTGCAGACCGGCGTTGGCCACCATGATGTCGATCGTCCCGAACTCCTGGACCATCCGGTCCACCATGGCGGTGACCTGGTCCTCCTGCGACACGTCCGCTTCGTAGGCCGCGGCGCGCACCCCGAACGAGGTGATCTCCCGGACCACTTCCTCGGCGGCGTCACGATCTGCCACGTAGTTCACGACGACATCCGCGCCGGCCCGGCCCAGGCCGAGGGCCGTGGCCTTGCCGATGCCCGAGTTGGCGCCGGTGACCAGGGCCTTCTGACCTCTCAGCAGATCCGGCGGGATGACATCCCGCGATGCTTCCACGGTGGAATCCATGATGCCTGCCTCCTCGCTGCGCGGCTCCGGTCCGCCCGGCTGCGGAGGTCACGCAATCACGGCCGCGGCGCGCGGGTTGTCCGGCACACCACCGTCCGGCCACCGGCCCGGGTGGGTTCGTCCGAACGGACCAGCGGCCCGGGCCCCCGCTGGGCCGGGCCGCGAGACGGCCGCCGGCCCGCGGGACAGGGCGATCGCCGCACCGGGGCGAGTGCGGCCACCGGATGCGGCGGGAAGGGGGTGGCGGTATGACTGTCCGTGGGGGACAGCACTCGAACGGAGCGGGCCCATGGACGACTATCCGCTGCTCGACGTCTTCCTGACGATGATGTGGTTCTTCCTGTGGACGATGTGGTTCTTCCTGCTCTTCAAGGTGGTCACCGACATCTTCCGGGACCACTCGCTGAGCGGAGGGGCGAAGACCCTGTGGCTGATCGTCGTCCTCGTCCTCCCGTACGTCGGCGTGTTCGTCTATCTCATCGTCCGCGGCCGCACCATGGGCAACCGGGACGCCGAGGAGGCCAGGGAGCGGGAGGCGGCGTTCCGGAAGTATGTGCAGGAGGCGTCCGCGGACTCCGGCAGCGGCCGCAGCAGCCACGTGGACAGCCTGACGCGGCTGGCCGAGATGAAGAGCAGGGGCGACATCAGCGCGGAGGAGTACGACCGGGCCAAGGCGAAACTCCTCGCCTGAGGCGGCCGGGAGACCCGAAGCACGGCTCCACCGGCCGCGGCATTCCCTCACTGTCGGCGTTCACCGTGCGATCCGCCGGTGTGGGCGAAGCACTCCCCGGTGTTGTTCAATGAGGTGTGCGGTCAGGGATCTCGGGGCCCCGTCGCACGGGTCCGAGTACGGTCCCGGCGCTGCGCCGGGGATTGCCGAGAGAGCCGCATGGACTCCACACCGTCCCCCTCGTCCTCTTCGCCGTTCGATCAGGTCAGCAGCGCCCTGGGACGCTACATCCCGCGCGGCGCGGAGGAAGCGGCCGCCGGTCCCGCCGAAGCGCGGGGCGACCGCGGCATCCGTCGGCCCGTACCCGACGACCCGGCAGCCGACCGTCACGATCAGATCCTCGGCGTGGTCAATCTGGACGGGGATCTGAGAATCACCCGCTGCAATCTGGACGCCCCCGTCTTCGCGGGTCTGGATGCCGCGGCCGGGATTCCGTTCGCCGATCTCCTGCCCCCCGGGGACGTACCGACGGTGACGCGGCGGTTGCGGCAGGTCCTGGAGATCGGTGAGGCGCACGTCGCCAGGATCCAGCGTCTGCGGCGCGGCGACGGTTCGGAGCTGGTCGTCTCGATGAGCATCCTGCCCGCCGCGGCGCCTCAGGAAGGCCTGACCGTCTCCTTGATCGCCATGGCGAGGCGGCTGCACCTGTACGCCGCCGAGACCGCGATCGGCACCTCGCTGGACATCGCCGAGACCGCGCAGTCGCTGGCGGAGTCCCTGCTGGCCTGGGGAGACGTGGCCGCCGTCGACCTGGACTTCGCCGTATGGACGGGCGAGGGAGTCACCGAGCAGGCGCAGGGCCGCATCCGGCTACGGCGGGCAGCCCTGGTGCCGGACCGGGCGTGGCCCGAGGGGTACGTGCTTCCCGGCGACGATCTTCCGGGCGACGCGAGTCGTCTGCTGGCGCAGGCGGTACGGCGGGACGACGCCCCGCAGGCCATCGTCATACCCGACCGGGAGGCGGTCGAGCGGGTGCTCGGCAGTCCGCGGGTGATACGTGCCCTGGTGCCCGGTGACCGGTCGGCGAGTGTGGCGTGCATACCGCTGGTCCTGGTCGGCGCGCCGCCCGTCGTGCTGGGCGTGGCGGAGGTCTGGCGGCGGGCGGACCGCCCCTTCCGCGACAGCGAGCTGTTCGACCTTCAGGAACTGGTGGCCAGGACCGCCCATCACGTCGACCTGGCCCGTCAGCACCAGCGGGAGCACACGCAGGTGCTGGCTTTGCAGCGCCGCCTGCTGCCCCGGACCGGCGGCGCCACCATCGAGATCGCCAGCGTCTACCAACCCGCCACCCCCGACAGCGCGGGCGTCGGCGGCGACTGGGTGAACAGCTTTCCGCTGCCGGACGGCCGTACCGCGCTGGTCGTCGGAGACGTCGTCGGGCACGGCCTCGGAGCAGCGGCGACCATGGGCCAGCTGAGCATGGAGGCCCGCGCGCTGCTGTCCGCGGGGCTGGCACCCGACGAGGTGCTGGAGCACCTGGACGAGACCGTGACGCTGCTGGACGACGCGGAGTCCGGGCTGGCGGCCGGCTACAGCGCTCTCGGATCGACCTGCTGCATCGCCCTCTACGACCCGGTCAGCCACGACGTGACGCTCTCCAGCGCCGGTCACCTGCCGCCGGTCCTGGTGCTTCCGAACGGGCACGCGGGCCCGCTCGCGGTCCGCCCTCACCCCGGCCTGGGCGCCGAGTTCGCGCTGCGGGAGCCGTTCGACGTGCACACCTTCGGCGCGCCCCCGGGCTCCCTGCTCGCGCTCTACACCGACGGCCTGGTGGAGGATCCGGCCCTGTTGATCGACGAGGGCATCGGCAGGCTGGCGGACGCCGTGTCCACGGTGCACCCCTGGGACGGCCTCCAGCAGGCCGCACGGCACGTCGTCTCCACGCTGGCACCCGCGCGCCAGCGCGACGACGTGACCCTGCTGCTCGCGCGCATGATCGGCCACCGCAAGGGGGACACCGCGACCTGGCGGCTGCCCGCCCGCGACGACGCGCCCGCCCGTGCCCGCGCGCACGTCTCCGCGCTGCTGCGGCAGTGGCGCACCAGGGACGACACCAGGGACGACGCGACGCTGCTGGTCAGCGAGCTGGTCACGAACGCGGTGCGCTGTGCCCGCGGTCCCATCACGGTACGACTGATCCGAGGCGGTGACGGCCTGCTGTGCGAGGTGGGCGACACCGGTAACGGCAGGCCGCGTCTGAGACGGGGCGGCCTTCTCGACGACGGCGGGCGTGGCCTGCACATCGTGCACAAGCTCACCACCCGGTGGGGGGTGCGGTGGACGGACACCGGGAAGGTGGTCTGGGCGCAGGTCGCGAGGTGACGCGGCCGCGCATGCGGGGCCGGTGGCGTGCCCGATGATGCGGGTGTCCCGTCCGCCGGCAGGGTTCGCGTGGGCTCGTACTACAGCCACTCCCCTTCCAGGGCGGTGGCGGTGAGGCCCGGAGCCGCCGCGTACAGGACGGCGCGGCTGCCCGGCTTCTGCCCGGCGTCGTGCGCCCGCCTCAGGATGTCGAACACGGCCGCGCCTCCGCGGTTGCCGCTGGTGTAGCTGTCCCGGCTGTGGTCCAGCAGACCCGACGGCCACGCGTCGGGCATCGTCTGCTCCATGTACTCCAGCACCCGGGTGCCGCCGGGGTGCGCGAGCAGCACGTCGGGGTGCCAGGAGCCGGGGTCGTCCTGGTAACGGAGGCGCAGCCACTCCCACATCGCGGTGACCGTCTCCTGCACGGCGCGCGGCCCGCGGCGGTCCATCACGAAGTGGGTGCCGTCCGCCCGCGTGTCCAGGCGGTGCAGGTCCTGGGTGCCGGGCAGGGTGTGGTGCCAGGCGGCGTCCAGCCGCACGACCGACTCCGGCCTCGGGCGGCCCGTCACCACCGCGGCCACCGCGGTGTCCGCGAACAGCAACCGGACGATCAGGGACTCGAGGGTGTCGTCCGCGGGCTGGTAGGTCGTGCTCAGCGCCTCCGCGATCACGACGAGGACCACCCGGTCGGGGTCCGCGGCCACGAGGTCCGCCGCCAGGGCCAGCGAGCGGGTCCCCGCGACACAGGCCCACTGCGTGGCCGGCAGCAGCAGTACGTCGTCGCGGAGCGGAAGCCGGTTGGCCAGCGCGATGTCCAGACCCGGCAGCGCCGGGGTGGTCGAGTGACTGGTGATCAGGCAGTCGACGTCCGCGGCGTCCAGCCCGGCGATCTGCAGGGCCCCGCGCGCCGCCCGCTCCCCGTAGGACTGCACGGCCTCCCAGGCCGGCGCGGTGCGCTCCTGGACGGTCTGCGGCGCGGGTATCGCCTCGAGGGCGGCGATCACGCGGTCCACGTCCTGCGGGGTGAACCCGTCGCGTGCCAGGGCCTCTTGGGCGGGCCCGACGCCGGCAGCCCCCAGGCCGCCGCCGTTGCCGGGCGCGAGGGCGGTCTCCAGCGGCAGCATCCACCCGCGGGTCTCGATGCCCGTACTGGCCGCGATGCCGTCGATCCGCGGCGCCCACGGCGCGTGCGGGTGCCGGTCGCGCACCTCCGCCACGATCCGGCTGGTCTCCACGGTGTGCTCGCCGTGTATGACGGCAGGAGGACAGAGGTATGCGGCCATGATGGGCACCTTTCCAGGACACGGAAGAACGTCAAGAGGGCTGCGTCATGGGCCACTTCGGAACTTCGTGCCCATGAGGAGGGGCTCCGCTTCGGGAGTCGCTGTCCTAGGAAGCATGGACGCCAAAGGGACATTTCCGCTGTGACGCAGACAACTTGGGCGCCTACTGGAAGGGGTGATTCGGCACACATCGCCGAAAGAGGAAACCTCGGAGCGGTGCCGCGGCTCACGGCTGACCGGCCGTCAGTCCGTGAAACGGCATGGTCTGCCGCACAGCGTCACCTGGGGGCGGCCGGAGTCTTCACGGCCAGGATCTCGACGAGAGCCGAGCGCTGACAAACCGGAGGCCGGGCTCGAGCGGCCCGGCCTCCGGTGAGGTGCACTGCGCGTCTACGGGGCCATCTCGTACGTGCCGGACAGCGCCTCGACGCGCTGCCAGACCCGCCCCGTGCGGGCCTCGTCGACGACCGGTCGCCGCACGGCGCCCAGCGCCCACTCCTGCTGCGCTTCGGTCGCCGAGTCCTTGCCGTGCAGTTCGACTGCGTGGGCGGAGAAGTCCCGCACGAGCACGGCGAAGAGTTCGTCGAGCACGTCCTCGTCGAGTCCGGTGAGGGCTGCCTGTTCCAGGACGAGCTGTCCGTGCACGACGAGAGCGAAGAGCTGACCGACCGCGAGGGCGAGGTCGAGATCGCGGCTCTGTTCCGCGTCGGGGGCCGCGGTGGTGACGAACGCGCAGAGCGCGTCGGCCTGTTCGCGCAGACGACTCACGTTGGGCAGGTGCGCGTATGCCTCGAAGGCGGGCCGCCAGTCGTGGAAGCGCACCGAGCCGAGGCCGCGGGCCGGCCCCTGCCGGAACAGGAAGTCGTCGTCGGCCGCGTCGAGGCGGGTGCGGACGCCGGGATACTCGACCGGGTCGAGGAGGTGGTTGCGCATGAACTTCAGGATCAGCGCCAGGTTGACGTGGACCGTGCCCTCCAGCTTCGGCAGACCGCGGATCTCCACCGCCGCCTGGGCGAAGTAGTTGTCCTTCTCGAAACCCTTGGCGGCGATCACGTCCCACATCAGGTCGATGACCTTCTCGCCCTCCGTGGTCACCTTCATCTTCGTCATCGGGTTGAAGAGCAGGTAACGGCGGTCGTCCGGGCCCGCGGAGCGGAAGTAGTCGACGGCGCGGCCGCTGAACAGCTTCATGCCGACGAGCCTGACGTAGGCGTCGGTCAACTCGCGCCGCACGTGCGGGAAGGCGGTGACGGGGCGGCCGTACAGGATGCGGTTGTGGGCGTGGGTGACGGCCTCGTACATCGCGTGCTCGCAGATGCCGATCGAGGCGGTGCACAGGTTGAACTTGCCGACGTTGACGGTGTTGAGGGCGGCGTCGAAGGCCGCGCGGCCGGTGTGCAGGACGTCCGCGGCCGTTACGGGATAGTCCTCCAGTCGGAACTCGCTGACGAACTTCGAGGAGTCGACGACGTTCTTGACCAGGTGATAGGCAGGGTGACGGCTGTCGGCGGCGAAGAACACGTAGCCGTCGGGGCCCTCGACGTCGCTGCGGCGGCCGAAGACGGAGACGAGTCCTGCGGCGTTGCCGTTGCCGATGTAGTACTTGGAGCCGGTGGCGCGGAAGCCTCCGTCGCCGTCGGGTTCGAGCAGCATGTCGGTGGAGTAGATGTCGGCGCCGTGGACCTTCTCGGACAGGCCGAACGCGAACACCTCTCCCTGGGCGAGGAGTTCCGCGGCGCGGGTGCGGGCGGCGGCGTTGTCGCTCTGCCAGACCGGACCGAGGCCGAGGATCGTCACCTGCCAGGCGTACCAGTAGTCCAGGCCGTAGAAGCCGAGGATCTCGTTGAGCGCGGCGATCCGGGCGGTGTCCCACCGCTTGTCCGGCTCCCCCTCCCCCGCGGCGGACGACGGCGTCAGGAAGGTGGCGAACAGGTTCTCCTTGGCGGCGAAGGCGAGGAAGTCACCGAGCCACGCACGGGTCCGGTAGTCCTCCAGCAGCCGCCGCTTCCCGCGCTCCTCGAACCAGTCGACGGTGGCACGCAGCAGGCGGCGCGTCTCGGGGTCGAAGTGCGCGGGGTCGTAGCCGCGCGGGTTGAATATGAGCTGGTCAGTCATGATGGGACGCCTTTCGGCAGGGGTGAGGGCGGACATCGGTCGGACATCGGGAGATCTGACGGCTGGGCGGTGCGGCCGGGGAGGAGCTGCGGAGGGAGGCGGCGGACCGGTCCGGGAGCGGAGGAGGGCACGGGCCGGCCCCGGGAGCGGCGGAGGGTGCGGGCGGGCCCGGGACGAGCGGCAGGCCGCAGGGCGTCCCTGGCGCGGCGCCGATCAGCGGCCCGGACCGAACCGGGCCAGCGTGACGAGTACGTCGTCCAGCCAGTCGATCATCATCCGTTCGTACGCGATACCGCCGCGCAGGACGACGTGCTGGAGTTCTCGTTGCGCGTCGAGGGGCGCCCGCGTACCGGCTGCCGCCGCCTCGGACCCCGTGAAGTCCCTTACCTCGCCCGCGAGATAGTGCGCCAGCCGGCCCCGGTGTGCCTGCCGGTGTCGCTCCACCTCGCGGATCAGGCCGGCGGGGTCGTCGAAGGCGGCGCCCCGGATCTTCACCGCCAGGTCGTGACGGACGCTCTCCGGCTCGATCGGATCGCGCAGCCAGGAGGACAGCGCCGCCCGTCCGAGGTCGGCGACGGAGTACTCCTTCTTGTCCGGCCGCCCCTGCTGCGGGACGTCCCGGACGTCGACCCAGCCGTCGTTCTCCATGCGCTTGAGCACGCGATAGATCTGCTGGTGCGTCGCGGTCCAGAAATAGCCGATGGACCGCTCGAAACGCCGGGCCAGTTCATAGCCGGATCCCGGCTTTTCCAGGAGCGACACCAGGATCGCCTGTTCGAGCGCCATGACGCCGATCTTGCTATGCAACTCGTTGCATAGCAAGCCTCGCCCGCCCCGATGCGACGAGGCTCACCCCGCGGACGTCCCCGGCGCGGGTGGAGCCCCTCGCGAGACAGGGCGGCCCGAAACCGGATGCGGGCGGTTATCGAAGGACGTAGCTCTCGATGTGGTCGATGACCGTCGATACGGCGTGCCGGTACGCGGTGCTCGACCGGCGGACCCGGGAGAGCAGCATGCCCGTCGCCTCCGAAGCCTCCGGCGTTGGCCGCCACCCCAGGGACTTCCTGGCTCAGCTCGGAGATGCCGTGGCCGCCGCGTTCACACGTTCCTCGGCGACCTGACCGAGGCCATCACCGGGACCCCCGCACCGCAGACATGGGGAGCGTGCGCACTCTCAGGCGGAGAACTATGGTGTCCCACCACATACGCCTCTGCTCTGCGCGTTTCTACGGTGTGGCGACACGCAATCGTCCCCGTCGAACGCCAGGAAGTGGTGCCGATGTCCTCCCCCGCGACCGCTCCGCCAGCCCCGTCCAGCCTCAAGCGCATCGTCGCCGCGAGTCTCATCGGCACCACCATCGAGTGGTACGACTTCTTCCTCTACGGATCGGCCGCCGCGCTCGTCTTCAACAAGCTCTTCTTCCCCAACTCCGAACCGCTCGTGGGAACCCTGCTCTCGTTCCTGACCTATGCCGTCGGGTTCGCGGCCCGCCCGGTCGGCGCCCTCGTCTTCGGACACTACGGCGACCGCCTGGGCCGCAAGAAGCTGCTGGTGCTGAGCCTGCTGCTGATGGGCGGAGCGACCTTCGCGATAGGCCTGCTGCCCACGTACGGCACCATCGGCGTCGCCGCTCCGGTGCTGTTGACCACCCTGCGCCTGGTCCAGGGCTTCGCGCTCGGCGGCGAATGGGGCGGCGCCGTCCTGCTGGTGTCGGAGCACGGGGACGCGAAACGGCGCGGCTTCTGGGCCTCCTGGCCGCAGACGGGAGCGCCCGCCGGACAGCTCCTGGCGACCGGAGTGCTCTCGCTGCTGACCGCCACGCTGTCGGACGACGCCTTCGGCTCCTGGGGCTGGCGCATCCCGTTCCTGCTCTCCGGCGTGCTGGTCGTCGTCGGTCTGTGGATTCGGCTGTCTGTCGACGAATCCCCCGTGTTCAAGGAGGCGTTGGCGCAGGCGCAGGCCCGCGAGGCGGCGGAGGCTGCCGGCGCCCCGGCCGCGGAACCCGAGAAGATGCCGCTGGTCTCCGTCCTGCGCCACCACTGGCGCGACGTGCTGGTGGCGATGGGCGCGCGCATGGCGGAGAACATCAGCTACTACGTGATCACCGCCTTCATCCTGGTGTACGCCACCACGTCCGCCGGTGTCTCCAGGCAGACGGCGCTCAACGCGGTGCTCATCGCGTCCGCCGTGCACTTCGCCGTCATCCCCGCCTGGGGCGCCCTCTCGGACCGCGTCGGCCGCCGTCCCGTCTACCTGCTGGGCGCGGCCGGAGTCGGGCTGTGGATGTTCCCGTTCTTCCGCCTGATCGACACCGGCGGCTTCGGCAGCCTCATCCTCGCGGTGACCGTCGGCCTGGTGCTGCACGGGGCGATGTACGCGCCCCAGGCGGCCTTCTTCTCGGAGATGTTCGCGACCCGGATGCGCTACTCGGGCGCGTCCATCGGTGCCCAGTTCGCCTCCGTCGCGGCCGGCGCGCCCGCCCCGCTCATCGCGACCGCCCTGCTGGCCGAGTACGACGACTCGACTCCGATCGCGCTGTACGTGATCGCGGCGGTCGTCCTCACACTGATCGCGGTGGGCGTCGCCAAGGAGACCAGGCACCGGGACCTGACCGACATGGACACCCCGTCCGACGCGGAGCCCGCCCCGGCGGCGGCGCCGGCGGACGTACGGGCCGTCTGACCCGGGAACGCGCCACTGACCCTCGTACGCCGACGCGTACGAGGGTCATTGCCGTGCCGCAGCCGACAACCGGTGCAGGCGCAGGGCGAGTTGGATCTCCAGCGCCCGGGCCGGGCGCTGCCAGTCGTCCCCGAGCAGCCGCCCCACGCGCTCCAGTCGCTGCGCCACCGTGTTCACGTGGACGTGCAGCTCGTCCTTGGTGCGCGCCGGACTCATGCCGCACGCGAAGTACGCGTCGACGGTCCGCACCAGGTCGGTGCCGCGCCGCTCGTCGTACGCCACGACCCTCCCGATGGTGCGCTCGACGAACCCGGTGATGTCGCGGTCCCCGGCGAGCAGCAGTCCCAGGAACCCGAAGTCCTCGGCGGCCGCACCGTCCCCGGCGCGACCGAGCAGCCGGAGGGCTTCGAGGGACCGCAGCGCCTCCGCGTACGCCGCGGCCACGGCGTCGGGGCGGGTCGCGAGGTCCTGCACGGGGGGCGAGGCGCCCACGGTGACGGCCTCGTGGACGGCCTTGCCGAGGTGTCCGGCGGTGCGACGGGCCAGGTCCGTCGCCGCGTCGCCTGGGTCGAGGGGCAGCAGCAGGACGGTGCCGCCGTCCCGTGCGGCGGCGAGCCCGCGCCGGGTGCCTGCCAGATGCGAGGCGGCGGACCACAGGCGCCGGCGGGCGGCGGCTTCCTGGTCGGCGTCGGCCGCCGGGCCGTCGAGCCGGGCGGCGAGCACCACGTGGCGGGCGTCGAGGTCGGCGTGGAGCCGGGCGGCGCGGTCGCGCAGCAGACGGGGGTCCCGGTCGCGGGAGTCGAGCAGGTCGTCCAGCAGCTCGCCCCGCACGCGCTGTTCGGCCTCGGCGGCCGAGCGTCTGGCGAGGAGCAGCAGGGAGGTGACCATCGCGGCGCGCTCCAGGGTGCGCTGGTCGACGGGGTCGAGGCCGGGCTGGCCGCGCAGCACCAGGGCGCCCAGAAGCTCTCCCCCGGCCGTCACGGCGGCGATCCAGTCGCCGCCGCGGCGCACGGCGTGCCCCTCCGCACGCGACGCTTCCAGGGCCGCGTCGGTGGTGGTGCCGTCCTCGGTGAACTCCACTGTGCCGTCCAGGACTTCGGACACCGCGGCGGCCACGTCATGGACCCCGCCGCCGCGCAGCACGAGCTCGGCGAGGCGGTCGTGGACGTCCGAGGCACGCTCGATCACCGCGCTGCGGTCCTGGATGATCTCGTTGGCCCGGCCCAGCCGGTCGAGGGCCGAGCGGGTCTCGGTGAGCAGGTTCGCGGTGTCGATGGCGGCCGCGGCCAGGGCGGCGAAGGAACCGAGCAGGGCGATCTGCTCCCGCTCGAAGACACGGGCGCGCCGGTCGGCGGCGAACAGCACCCCGATGACGTGGTGCCCGATCATCAGCGGCACGCCGAGGATCGCGACCAGCCCCTCGTCCCGCACCCCCGTGTCGATGGTGTGCGTGTGCTGGAAGCGGTCGTCCGCGAAGTAGTCGTCGGTGACGTACGGGCGGGCGGTCTGCGCGACGAGTCCGCCCAGTCCCTCCCCCATGCCGAGCCGCAACTGCTGGAAGCGCGCGGCCACCGAACCCTCGGTGACCCGCATGTAGGTGTCGCCCCTGACCGGGTCGTTCAGGCTGAGGTACGCCACGTCCGTGCCCAGCAGCGACCGGGCGCGCTGGACGATGGCCTGCAGGACGGCGTCGAGGTCGCGCAGTCCCGCCAGGTCGTGTGCGGTCTCGAAGAGCGCGGAGAGCTCCGCCTCGCGGCGGCGCCGCCCTTCCATCTCCGAGCGCACGCGCAGCGCCAGCAGCTTCGCCTGCTCGAGCGCGGCGACGCGCTCGGCGGGCCGGCCCTCGGCGCGGGCCAGCAGGACCGGCTGCTCGTACGCGTCGGCGGACGCGCCGCGGGCCAGCAGCTCCAGGAAGGGCGCCTCGGCGCCGGCTGCGGAGCGCTCGGCGGACTGCACGTGATCGCGGGACATGCTCACAGGATTACCTGTCGGCGGGCCGGCGCCGCCAGCCCTGTGGACAACTCGGCCGGGGGTCCATCAGTGGGCGGTCCAGCCGCCGTCCAGCGCGAGGGAGGTGCCGGTGACACAGGACGCATGCGGGCTGCACAGGTACGCGACGGCCTCGGCGACCTCCTCGGGTTCGATGAGCCGCTTGACGGCGCTGTCCCGCAGCAGGATCTCGGTGAGCACCCGTTCCTCGGGGATCCCGTGCGCCCGGGACTGGTCGGCGAGCTGCTTCTCGACCAGTGGGGTGCGCACATAGGCCGGGCTCACACAGTTGGAGGTGACTCCATGGGGGGCGCCTTCCAGGGCGGCGGTCTTCGACAGTCCTTCGAGGCCGTGCTTGGCGGACACGTACGCCGACTTGTAGGCCGAGGCCCGCAGGCCGTGCACCGAGGACACGTTGACGATCCGGCCCCACCCCTGCCCGTACATGTGCGGCAGTGCTCCGCGGATGAGCCGGAACGGGGCCTCCAGCATCACGGTCAGCACGGTGTGGAAGACGTCCGGCGGGAACTCCTCCAGGGGGCGGACGAGTTGCAGTCCCGCGTTGTTCACCAGGACGTCGGTGCCCGCGGCGACGAGTTCCGCCGCGTCCAGGTCGGTCAGGTCGAGGACGTGCGACTCGACGGTGCCGGGCAGTCCCCGCCCCTGCTCGGTGAGCGAGTCCAGGCCCGCGGCGTCCCGGTCGACCGCTCTCACCTTGGCGCCCGCGACGGCGAGCCGCAGCGCGCAGGCACGGCCGATGCCGCTCGCGGCACCGGTGACGAGGGCGGTGCGGCCGCCGAGGTCGAGAGGCGGGGCGGGGAGACCCGGAAGGGCACTGGGCGCGGTCATGTCTCGACCCTAGGCAGCCCCCGCACCCGTCCCGATATGGTCACCACCCATACTTCGCGCTCAGTTCATGGGGTCGAACCACGTGGGTGCATCGGACAGTGCCTGCTTGATCCGGAACCGTCCGAACTCGTTGAGCTCCGGCAGGGCGTCCATGCCGAACCAGCCGACCTCGAGCGACTCGTCGTCGTTGACCCGGGCCTCGCCGCCGACGGCCCGGCACCGGAACGTGATGTCCATGTACTGGCAGGTGTCGCCGTTGGCGTACGTGACCGGTTCCAGGGCCTGGACGAGCACGACGCGTTCGACGACGCAGCGCACGGCCGTCTCCTCGAAGACCTCCCGCACGGCACAGGCCGCGGGCTGCTCACCCGGATCCGGGATGCCACCGATCACCGACCACTTGCGGGTGTCGGTGCGGCGCCCCAGCAGCACTCTGCCGTCGTCGTCGAGGACGATGGCGGTGACCCCGGGGAGCCAGAGCAGCTGGTGGCCCGCGGAGGCGCGGATCGTGCGGATGAAGTCGGGAGTGGCCATGGAGCGACCCTAACGGCCCCGTTCCCCCGCCCGCGCTGCCCGCCGTCAGACGCGGGCCCGGGCATCGTCGCCGCGCCGGGCACGGACCGCCGAGGCGCCCGATGCGCCGAGTCCGCCGAGCGCGAGCGCCACGATGACCATCTCGGGGAGGATCCCGAGGCGGGTCGCGGGGGTCTCGGAGGAGCGCAGCGGCACCTTCTGGACCAGGGAGTCGGCGACGAACATCCCGGTCCGCCGGGTGATGTGCCCGTCCGGCATGATCACGGCACTGACTCCGCTGGTCACGGGCACCGTGACGGTGCGGCTGTGCTCCACCGCGCGCACGCGGGACATGGCCAGCTGCTGGTAGGTCATCTCGCTGCGGTCGAAGGTGGCGTTGTTGCTGGGCACCGAGATCATCCGGGCGCCGTGGGTGACCGTGTCGCGCACCGCCCAGTCGAAGGCGGCCTCGTAGCAGGTGGCGAGACCGACCCGGGTGCCCGCCATGGTGAAAACGCCCGGTTCGCTGCCGCGGCTGAAGTCCTGGCGCACCATGGACGTCCAGTTCTCGTTGACGGCACCGAGGAGGGAGCGCATCGGGAGGTACTCGCCGAAGGGCTGCACCTGTCGTTTGTCGTAGCGGTCGACGGGGCCCTCGTCCGGGTCCCAGAGGATCTGCTCGTTGTAGAGCCTGCCGTCGCGCTCGACGACGCCGCCCACCGAGATCGGGGCGCCGATCGCCCGGGCCGCGCCGTTGATCACGGCGCGCGCGTCCGGGTTGGTGAACGGGTCGATGTCCGAGGAGTTCTCCGGCCACAGCACGAAGTCGGGCCGGGCGGCCCTGCCCGCCGTCACCTCGGCGGCCAGGCGCTCGGTCTCCTTGACGTGGTGGTCGAGAACGGCGCGCCGCTGGGCGTTGAAGTCGAGTCCCGCCCGCGGCACGTTGCCCTGGATCACCGCCACGGTCGCCGTGCCGTCCTCCGCCCTGTCGCTCACCAGGGAACGCGCGGCGAGCGCGCTCACGAGGGGCACGGCCACGCTCAGCAGGGCCACCACGGCGGCCCCGCGCCTTACGGCACCGGCGCGGCGGCCCTCGACGGCCAGGCGGACGGCCTCATGGAGACCGAAGCCGCAGAGCACGACCGCGAAACCGAGCACGGGAGTCCCGCCCACGGCGGCCAGGGGAAGGAAGACACCGTCCGCCTGGCCGAAGGCGACCTTGCCCCAGGGGAAGCCGCCGAACGGCGCACGCGCGCGTGCCGCCTCACCCGCCGTCCACAGAGCCGCCGCCCACAAGGGCCACGCGGGCAGCCGGGAGACCGCCGCGATGCCCGCGCCGACGAGCGCGACGAACACCGCCTCGACGACGACGAGCGCCACCCACGGGCCGGGGCCGACCTCCACGCCGGTCCACACCAGCAGCGGCAGCAGGAATCCGAGGCCGAAGAGGTAGCCGAGGCCGAGAGCCGTCTTCCAGGTGCGCCCGCGCAGGGACCAGGCGAAGACGGCGAAGGCCGGCAGCGCGAGCCACCACAGCGTGCGGGGCGGAAAACTGACGTAGAGCAGGAGGCCGGAGAGTGCCGCGGCGGCGCACGGAACGAGCCGCCGCACCCGTCCGGCACCGCGGGAGACGGGCGGGGCCTGGGGTCCGAGCTGCTCCGGCTCGTCCACGGAGGTTGCGGTCGCGGTCACCCGGCGAGTCTACGGCGCGTGACCTGGGCACCGACAGCACGGTCGGCCCTGCCCGCCCGGGACGGACCCGGCGCGCCCGCACGGCGAGGAAGCACCCCCGGAAGAGGCAGGTGTCCCGGCGGTCCCGACCGGGTCCTGCGGCTTCCCCTGCCGACCCGGGCGCCGCCACCGGCACGGCGAGCCGCGCCGGGTGTCCGTCAGGGCGCTGCGGGTGTCCCCGTACCCGGACGCAGGTGGTCGCGGATGATCCGTACCGCCGCCTCCGCGTTGTCGACCGTGATCGTGAACGTGTGACCGTCGCCGAGGCGCAGGACCACGCCCTCGCCGCGCCGGACGATCACTCCCGTCCCCTTCTCGGGCCGCCAGCGGTAGCCCCAGCCGCCCCACTGGCGCGGGGTGACCTGGGGCGCGAAGTCCGCCCCGACCACGTGCGCCAACGGGATGCGGCGGCGGGGCAGACCGATGTGGCCGCAGCGCACTTCCAGGCAGTCCTTGTCGACGGTCACGGCCACGTGCACGAAGGCCAGTGTGCCGAAGAGGATCAGCAGTCCCGTCGCGATGCATCCGACGACGGACATCACGAGCGGCGCGCTGTCCGAGGTCCATGCGGAGTCGACGGCCAGCTCGATACCGAGCGCCATGCAGGCGGCACCGCCGAGGGCCGGCAGCCACTGGACGCGGTTCCTCGCGCGTCCCGTCCAGACCTTCGGGTGGGGGGCGTTCTCGCCGTGGGGGTGGTCCCTCATGCCTATGAGACTACTCAGGTTTCGCAGCGCGGGTACCTGGTGGCGGACTGTGACTGCTCCGGCCGGGCGGCCCGCTCCGCGAGGTGCCGCCGGGGGTTTCCGGTCAGCGGGCGGGGCTGACCGTCTGCAGGAGGCGGCCTTCCTCGTACGCGAGGGCGGCCGCGGGCAGGGCGCCCTCGCGTCCGCCGAGCAGCACCGTGAGGGAGCCGGTGGCGGGTGCGTCCGGCGCGGGGGACGCGCCGATCCTGCGCAGTGCCTGGGCGGCCACCGCACCGGCCGAACCGTGCAGCACGAGCGGCGGAAGACCGGGCTGCTGGACGGCCTCGCGGATCCGCTCGGCGACCAGCTCGTAATGGGTGCAGCCCAGGACGACGGTGGTCACGTCGCCGGGGGTGCGGGCCGCGGCCGCCGCGATCGCCGCGTCGACGGCCGCCTGGTCCCCGTGCTCCACGGCGTCGGCGAGCCCGGGGCAGGGCACCTCGGTGACCCGCACCCCGGCGGCGAACTCGCGGATGAGGTTCCGCTGGTAGGGGCTGCCGGTGGTGGCGGGCGTGGCCCAGATCGCCACGGGTCCGCCACCCGCCGCGGCCGGCTTGATCGCCGGGACCGTGCCGATCACGGGCACCTCGGGCTCCAGGCGGGCGCGCAGGGCGGGCAGGGCACGCACGGAGGCGGTGTTGCAGGCGACGATCAGCGCGGCGGGATCGAGCCGGGCGGCCGCTTCGGCGACCGCGAGCGCGCGCGCGGTGACGTCCTCCGGCGTCCGGGGCCCCCAGGGCATGCTGCCGGGGTCCGAGGAGAGGACGAGATCGGCGTCGGGCCGCAGACGGCGTACCGCGGTGGCCGCGGCGAGCAGGCCGATTCCGGAGTCCATGAGCGCGATCTTCACCCGGTCACCATAGACGATGGGCCTCGGCGGGCCGGCGGGGTGGGGCAGACTTCGCCGGGTGAGCGCCGTTGTGTGGACTGCCGTGGGATCACTCGCCGCCTGGCTGTGGCTGCTGCTCTGCCAGGGCTTCTTCTGGCGCACGGACGTACGGCTCCCGCCGCGCCGGGAGCCGGACGACTGGCCGTCCGTGTGCGTCGTCGTCCCCGCGCGGGACGAGGCCGCGGTGCTGCCGGACAGTCTTCCGTCGCTGCTGGCGCAGGACTACCCGGGGCGGGCCGAGATCTTCCTGGTGGACGACGGCAGTACGGACGGCACCGGGGAGCTGGCCCGGGAGCTGTCCCGTCGTCACGGCGGGCTGCCGCTCACCGTGGACTCCCCCGGCGAGCCCCCCGCCGGCTGGACGGGCAAACTGTGGGCCGTACGGCACGGAATCGGACTCGCACGCGCGCGTACCCCCGAATATCTGCTGCTGACGGACGCCGACATCGCGCACGCGCCGGACAGCCTCAGGGAGCTGGTGGCGGCGGCGCGCACGGGCGGCTTCGACCTCGTCTCCCTGATGGCCCGGCTGCGTGTGGACAGCAGGTGGGAGCGGCTCGTGGTGCCCGCCTTCGTCTACTTCTTCGCCCAGCTCTACCCGTTCCGCCGGATCGGGGTGCGCGGCTCGCGGACGGCGGCAGCGGCGGGCGGCTGCGTCCTGCTGCGCACCGACGCCGCCGAGCGGGCGCGGATCCCCGAGGCGATCCGGCACGCCGTCATCGACGACGTGGCGCTGGCGAGAGCGGTCAAGAACAGCGGGGGCCACATCTGGCTGGGGCTCGCCGAGCGGGTGGACAGCGTGCGCCCCTACCCACGGCTGCACGACCTGTGGCGCATGGTCTCCCGCAGCGCGTACGCCCAGCTGCGGCACAGCCCGCCGCTGCTGCTGGGCACGGTCCTGGGTCTGGCGCTGGTGTACCTGGCGCCGCCCGTCACGCTCGTGGCCGGACTGGCGGGGCGGAGTGCGGGAGCGGCGCTCGCGGGCGGGCTCGCCTGGCTGGTGATGACGGCGACGTACCTGCCGATGCTGCGCTACTACCGCCTGCCGCTGTGGCTCGCTCCGCTGCTGCCGGCGACCGCGTTCCTCTATCTCCTCATGACGGTCGACTCCGCCGTGCAGCACTACCGGGGGCGCGGTGCGGCCTGGAAGGGCCGCACCTACGCACGTCCGGACACCGCGGCCCTCGACGAGAGCTGACGGCTCACTTCCTGCCGGGGGTCCAGTTCATGCCCCACCCGTAGGCGTGGTCGACGGTGCGCTGCGGGCTGACGCCGCGCTCGGGGATCAGGTAGCGGGCCTCGCGCTGGACGACGAGGTCGCCGCGGTCGCTGGTGATCAGCGCGAGGGCGCAGACGGTCGAGGGCACCGTGCACTCGTCGAGCGAGAAGTCGATCGGCGCGCCGTTCAGCGGCTGGAGGGTGACGGTGGCGTGCAGGTCGGCGAAGGAGCGCGCGCCCTCGTAGATGGTGACGAAGATGAGGATGCGCCGGATGCTCTGCTTGTGGTCGAGGTTGATGGAAAGATTCTCGCCGCTCGTCGCGGCACCGGTGCGGTCGTCGCCGTCGAGATGGATGTACGGGGGCTGGTGCAGCGACCCGAAGGCGTTGCCGAGTGCCTGCACGACACCCTTGCGGCCGTCCGTCAGTTCGTACAGGGCGCACAGGTCGAGGTCGAGGTCCGAGTGCATCGCGACGGCCCGGCCGAGCTTGCCGGCCCACCCCGAGAACTGCTTGCGCACCTCCCAGTTGAGGTTCACCCGCATGGCACCGGACGTGCCGCCCTGCTTGCTGAGCGAGACCGACGGGGATTCCTTGGTGAGCGTGACCTTGGTGAGCCGGACCGGCGGCGTGGGAGGTGCGGGCGGCGGAGTCGTTGCGGGCGGCGGCACGGTGACGGGCGGTGCGAGGGGCGGGGGCCCGGCCGGCGGGCGCGCGGAGACGGGCGGCGCCGTCGGGGGCGGGCCGCCGGCGCGACCGGGCGCGGCCGGGGGCGCCGCCTGCCGGGGTTCGTCCACGGTGATGCCGTAGTCCGTGGCGAGCCCTTCGAGTCCGCTCTCGTAGCCCTGGCCGACGGCACGGAACTTCCAGGCGCCCTGGCGGCGGTAGAACTCGCCGAGCACGAAGGCGGTCTCGACGGTGGCGGCACTGTCGAAACGGGCGATCTCGGTGCCCTGCCGGGCGTCGAGCACACGGATGTACAGGCCCGGGATCTGTCCGAACGTGCCGCCGTCCGTGGAAGCGGCCAGGACGATGGTCTCGATGGCGGGCTCCACGCGCGCGAGGTCGACGAGGAGCGTGTCGGTCGCCTGACCGCCCGCCTCGCCCCTGCCCTCGTGGCGGACCGCACCGGAGGCGTGCTGCGGCTGGTTGTAGAAGACGAAGTCGTCGTCCGAGCGGACCTTTCCGGACACCAGCAGCAGTGCCGACGCGTCGGCGTCGGGCACGCCGGGACCGGAACGCCGGCCCAGTTCGACACGGAGCGCGGCCGTCGGCACGGCCACGTTCGACCCCTTGGACATTGACATGTACGCCCCCATCGACGTCTTCGCACCGCGCCACCCGGGACAGTGCGGTAGACCCGGCCGACTCCGGATCCGTCCGGGCCAACCTAATCCCCCCGGCCGCGAACGCCCATGATCCGGGCCGGAAGCCCCGGCGCCGACCGCCGGTAACCCCCCAGGAACTGGACCTTTACACGATCTCAACCCCGTTTGGCGTCCTTTTTTGCCGAATTCGCTCCCATTGGGGATCCCACGTCACTGCCGACGTGGAAAACAACCCTCTTATCGGTCTCCCCAACCAGCACATCGTGGGCTTAACTTATGTGCCATGACCTCCCCCCGCTCCACCTATGGCGGCGGTTACTACTCCGCGCCGTCCTTCCCGGACACCCCGATCTACGACTCCCTCGTCGCCGAACGGGGCACCCCTCAGATCGCCCCCATCCGGGTCCCCTCCGCGTACGACACGAGCAGCCACCTGCCCGCGCTGCCGTCGGCTCTTCCCGCGTTGCCCGCCGGGCCCTCCCAGCAGGCCTACGGCTACCCGCAGGCCCAGCAGCCCGCACCGCTCCACCAGGCTCCGACCGGCTACATCCCGCAGCAGGCCGCGGGACCCCGTGGCTACCCGGGCCCGCAGCAACAGCAGCCTCGCCCCATGGCGGCCGGCACCGGCTACGAGGCCATGCGCCCCGCGGCTCCCCGCCCCGCCCCCGTGCCGTACCAGGACCCGTACAACAACGGGCAGCAGTACCGCGGTTACTGACCGGCCGTCGACCCGTCGGGGCCGGGACCGGTGCCTGCTGGCACCATGGCCCCATGTCGAACAATCCGGCGCTGCACGCGATTCATGTCCACCCGGTCAAGGCACTGCGGGCCCACGCGCCCGGTGAGGCCGTGGTGGAGCCCTGGGGGCTGGCCGGAGACCGGCGCTGGGCACTGATCGACGACGCGGGGAAGGTCGTCACGCAACGCCAGCAGCCCCGCCTCGCACTGGCCGCCGCCGAGCCCCTGCCCGGCGGCGGCATCCGGCTGTCCGGGCCCGGTCTCGACCCGCTGACCGTGGCGGTGCCCGATCCCCTCGCCACGACCTCGGCGGCGTTCCCGCGCCAGAAGATCGAGACGGTCGCCGCCGACGCGTCCGCGAGCGCGTGGTTCAGCACCTACCTGGGCACCGACGTGACCCTCGTCCACCTCGACGACCCCGCCACGCGCCGGCCCATCGACGACGCCCCGCACTCCCACCCCGGCGAGACCGTCAGCCTCGCCGACGCCTACCCGCTGCTGCTCACCACACTCTCCTCGCTGGACACCCTCAACTCCCTGATCGCCCAGGGCGACCACCCCGACGAGGGCCCCCTGCCCATGAACCGTTTCCGGCCGAACGTCGTCGTGACCGGCACCCCGGCGTGGGCCGAGGACGACTGGGCGCGCATCGCCATCGGCGAGGTCACCTTCCGGGTCGCGAAGATGTGCGGCCGCTGCGTCGTGACCACCACCGACCAGGGCACCGCCGAGCGCGGCAAGGAACCGCTGCGCACCCTCGGCCGCCACCGCCGTGTCGGTGACAAGCTCGCCTTCGGCCAGAACCTGGTGCCGGAGTCCCCCGGCACGGTGCGGGTCGGGGACCCCGTGCGGATTCTCGGCTGACCGCCGCCCGGACCCTCGACGCGCCGGACCCGCTCCTCCCGGACCCGCTCGTCCCGGTCCGGTGAGGGAACTCCCGGGCGGGAACCCGTGGGCGCGGCACCGGCGTTGGGACGGCATGAGCAGTCCATGAGAGGCCGCGGGGACGGGCGGGTGATTTCGCTCTCTCTTCCCCGGGCTCACGGGTGAACGGCCTCGCGGAGGGTTATCACGGAGGCGGAAGGGGGTGGACGGTGCGAGCACTCGGCGGACTCTGGCGGTGGCGGCGCAATCCGCTGCGGCGGACGACCGATCTCATCGAGGCCTGGCTGGCATTGGCGGCCGTCCTGCTGGTGTTCCTCGCCGCTCCGCTCGCCGGAATCGCCGTCGGAGGCGCCGCGCACCGGGCACTCCAGCAGTCCGTCCGTGACCAGCGCGAGGCACGCCATCAGGTCGTGGCCACCGTGGTCAGGCGGCTGGACCGCTCCCCTCTCGACCCGGACCCCGAGACCTCCTCGACGCGCGACGCGCACAGCCGGGTACTGGCCCGCTGGACCGGCCCGGACCGCACCGCGCGGCACGGCACGGTCATGGCCGACCTCAGGGCACCCCACCGCGGTGACCGCTTCATCGTGTGGACCGACCGGCACGGCCGCATAGCCGGCCGCCCCCTGGACTCCGCCACGGCGACGACGCACGCCTTCCTGGCCGGGTCCGGAGCGGCGGCGGTGACCGCCGGGCTCGTCGAGGGAGGCAGGCGGCTGATCGTGTGGCGCATGGTCCTTCGCAGGTACGCGCGTTGGGACCGGGCCTGGGACCGGGCGGGCCCGGACTGGGGAAGGACCGGCACCGGCAGCTGACGGCCTTCCCGCTCCGGTCAACCCGCCGTGCCCGCGCACGCTACGGTGGACCGGCCGAACGGTTCGGCACCTTCGTGAGAGGTTGTCCGCGGTCTTCGACATGATCAGATCCCCTCGGGGGATCCGTTCCTCGACATGACGCGGCCGGCCACTCAGGACCCGCGTACGACTAGGTGGGGGCACAGCAGCGCCATGGCACAGGGCACGGTCCAGGTGACGCACACCGGCACGTCGCGGTGGCGGCGCCGCACGGGTGAGTACGCATCGCTGGCCGCCGCCCTGGAGGCCGCGGCCGACGGCGACGTCCTCACCATCGCTCCCGGCACCTACCGGGAGAACCTCGTCGTCCAGCGGGCGGTGACCCTGCGGGGCCCGGACGGCACGCCCGGCTCGGTCCGCATCGCCCCGGTGGACGGGGTGCCGCTCACCGTGCGCGCCTCCGCCGTGGTCCAGGACCTGTACGTGGAGGGCCAGGACGCGGCCGCCCCCGCGGTACTCGTCGAGGAGGGCACGCCGGAACTCATGGACCTCAGGATCGTCACGCGGTCCGCGGCGGGGATCGAGGTGCGCGGCGGCGCGCGCCCGACGGTGCGCCGGTGCACGGTCGACAATCCGGCGGGCGTCGGCATCGCGGTGCTCGACGGTGGAGGCGGCGTCTTCGAGGAGTGCGAGGTCGTCGCGGCCGGCCAGTCGGGCGTCGCGGTGCGCGGCGGCGGCCGCCCCCGCCTGGAGCGCTGCCGGATCCACCACGCCTCGGGCGCGGGTCTCTCGGCCACGGGCGAGAACTCGTCCCTGGAGGCGGTCGGCTGCGAGGTGTACGAGGTCAAGGGCTCCGGGGTGCAGATCACCGGCCGGGCCACCGCGCACCTCACCGACTGCGACGTGCACCGTACGACCGCGGACGGTGTCACGCTCGACACCGACGCCGTCCTCACGCTCGCCGACTGCCGCATCCACGACATCCCGGAGAACGCGGTCGACCTGCGCTCCCGCTCGGTGCTCACCCTGACGCGCACCACGGTGCGGCAGTTCGGCCGCAACGGCCTGTCCGTGTGGGACCCGGGCACGCGCGTCGACGCCAACCAGTGCGAGATCTTCGACAGCACCGGCGACTACCCCGCGGTGTGGGTCAGCGACGGCGCGGCCGTCGTCCTCGAATCGTGCCGGGTGCACGACGTGCCGGACGCCCTCTTCGTCCTCGACCGCGGCTCCCGGGCCGACGTCGTCGACAGCGACCTCTCACAGGTGCGGAACACGGCGGTGTCGGTCAGCGACGGCGCCACCGCGCAGCTCGACGACTGCCGGATCCGGGACGCCGCGACCGGCGCCTGGTTCCGCGACCACGGCAGCGGCGGCACCCTATCCGGCTGCACGGTGGACGGCACCCAGACCGGCGTGATCGTCACCAAGGGCGCCGACCCCACCATCGAGCGCTGCACGGTCGACTCGCCCGCGGAGGCCGGCTTCTACGTGTCGGCCGGCGGCCGCGGCAGTTTCCACAACTGCCGGGTCACGGGCAGCGGCGGCTACGGCTTCCACGTGATCGACGGCTGCCGCACGACGCTGAAGAAGTGCCGCACGGAGCGGTGCGCGCGCGGGGGCTACGAGTTCGCGGAGGCCGCCACCGGCGCGGCGCCAGGCGGAGGGCCGCTGGTCGAGGACTGCACCAGCGACGAGAGCGCCCACCCCCGGCCCCCGGCGCCAGAGACGGCCGTACAGACCGCGAGCCACTCCCTCGGCCTGCTGGGCGCCGTCCCGGACCAGCGCACCGCCGGGCAGGACCCGCTCGCCGCGCCCGCGCCGGAGCCCGAACGGCCCGCGCGCCCGTCGAAGGCCGTCCTCGGTGAACTCGACACGCTCGTCGGCCTGGAGAGCGTCAAGCGCGAGGTGCGCGCCCTGACCGACATGATCGAGGTCGGCCGCCGCCGGCAACTAGCGGGTTTGAAGGCGGCCTCCGCGCGCCGCCACCTGGTCTTCACGGGCTCCCCCGGCACCGGCAAGACGACCGTCGCCCGTCTCTACGGCGAGATCCTGGCCTCGCTCGGCGTGCTGGAAAAGGGGCACCTCGTCGAGGTCTCCCGGGTCGATCTGGTGGGCGAGCACATCGGATCGACGGCGATCCGCACCCAGGAGGCCTTCGACCGGGCGCGCGGCGGTGTGCTGTTCATCGACGAGGCGTACGCGCTGTCCCCGGAGGACTCGGGACGCGACTTCGGCCGCGAGGCGATCGACACGCTCGTCAAGCTGATGGAGGACCACCGGGAGGCCGTGGTGGTGATCGTCGCGGGTTACACCGCCGAGATGGAGCGGTTCCTCTCCGTCAACCCCGGTGTGGCGTCGCGTTTCTCACGCACCATCACCTTCAGCGACTACGTGCCGGAGGAGTTGCTGCGGATCGTGGAACAGCAGGCGGAGGAGCACGAGTACCGGCTCGCTCCCGGCGCCTGTGAGGCTCTTCTCAAGTACTTCACGGCGATCCCGAAGGGCCCCGCCTTCGGCAACGGCCGCACGGCGCGCCAGACGTTCGAGGCGATGGTGGAGCGGCACGCGGGGCGCGTCGCCCAGTTGCCCGAGCCGAGCACGGACGACCTCACCCTGCTCTACGCGGAAGACCTGCCGGAGGTGCCCTGAGGACCGTCGCCGTCCGGCGGACGCGGCGGCTCCTCGTCGTCACACGTGGCTCGCGGGCCGGGCACGTCCGGCGTGAGCCGTGCGAGCAGCCGCTCCCGCTCCTCCGCGAACGCCGGATCCGCCTGGTAGTCGCTGTGTCCGAGGACCGGCGCGGGCAGCGGGTGGCGCTCGGTGCGGCCGTAGGCGAGGGGGTCCTTCAGTGCCTCGCGGTCGACCTGCGGCCCGCAGTCGCCCGGCAGCCGGACGGGGCCGCCGATGGGGTCCGTGGGGCGGTACAGGTTGCGCCAGCAGTCGACCTCGCGGTGCAGGGAGGTCAGCGCGGCCGGCCCGAACTGCGCGGGGAACCAGCGGCCGTACAGGCGCTCCAGCGGTGATCCGTACGTGAGCAGGGCGACCCGCCTGCGGACGGAGGGCTTCAGCTGCCAGGCCGCGGCGGCCGCGAGCACGCTGCCCTGGGAATGGCCGGAGATGACGAGCCGTCCGCCGGTGGCGCGGGTCCAGGAGGCCATGCGCCAGGTCAGGTCGGGTACGGCGCGCTCCGCGTAGCAGGGAGGAGCGAAGGGGTGGGCGGCCCGGGGCCAGAAGGTGCCGACGTCCCAGAGGATGCCGATGGTTCGGCGCGCGGAGGCGTCCTTGTAGGCGCGGCGACCCCAGGTGACGAACAGGATGAAGCCGAGCCCGATCAGCCAGGATCCCAGGGCCTGCGCGGTCTGGGCGGCGCCCTGCACGAACGCGGACGAACCGCGGGCCGCCTCGCCCGGCGCCTTCTCGGTCATCGCGGCTCCGGCCAGGGCTGCCGCGCCCAAGAACAGGGTCGCCGCCGAGACGATGCCGACGATGCGGGGCGCGCGGTCGGTGAGGGAGGCGTGTGCGCGCGTGGACGCGATGCGCCGGGTACGGACGGTGTCCTTGGCCTCGCCGGGGTATTCGAGCTCCACCCGCGTCATCTCGACGCGCCGCAGCAGCCGGGTGCGCCCGGCCAGCCATCCGGCGAGCGCCAGCAGGACCAGCAGCAGGGGCGGGATCGCGGACGCCTGCCACGTCAGCAGCACCGGCGGGCTCACCAGCGTGTCCCGGGTGCCGTCGAGCCAGTCGGCGACCCGCTGGGCCACTCCCCCGGACATCACGCTGCCCAGCGCGCAGGCCAGCATCGCGACGGCGGGACCGGCCAGACCGCGCATCGCGGTGCGCCGGTCGGGACGGGTGCGGTACAGGACACGGGCGACCACGCCGAGCGCGACGACGAGCAGTCCCTGTCCGAGGCAGATGGCACCGAACGTCGTGTCACCCGACAGCCGTCCCGTCGACTCCCAGCCGGGGCGCGACCAGCCGGCGTACAGCATGGTGAGCCCGAGAAGGACCATCGCGCCTTGCGGCAGCCGGCGGACGAGTGTCTCGTCGAGTTTCCGGTCGAGGCGGTGCTCACTGCGGCCCCGGCGGCAGACCACCCACACCACGACGGCCGCGCCCACGACGAGCGTCGCGTCGAGGAGCCGACCGAGCACCTCCAGGAGGGCGGGGCCGCCGGACGCCCGGTCGTGGCGGGCGGCCGAGGTGCCGACCGCCGCGGCCACGGTCAGGAAGCCCGCGGCAGTGTGCGCGGCGCGCAGCCGGGCCACCAGGCGTCGCCCGTACCAGAACCCGGGGCGGCCGAGACCGGTGCGCCCGGTCTCCTCGTCGGGCTCGGCGCGGCGCGACATCGGCTGCTGCGACTCGTACGCGCTCCAGGTGCGGTGGGAGAGGTACCAGAGCAGTCCGGTGAGCGCGGCAGGCACCGCTCCGGCCAGCGCCAGCCTGCGCCCGGGCGGGCTCCACCAGCCGCCGTCGGACACGGCGGGCGAGAGGAAGCCGAGCCAGGAGTGCTTCGCGGCGCACGCGCGCGTGCCCGCGCACTGCCAGGCGGTCAGGTCGAGGGCCACCTCGCAGGCGGCGGCCACCAGGAGCACGGTCAGGGTGAGTCCGGCGAGCCGCACGATCAGTCCGTACAGCCGCACGGTCCGGGTCCTGCCCTGGGCGGTGGGGCGCATCCAGTGGGCGAGGTTGACCACCATGAACGGCAGCAGCAACAGCCACAGGGCCCGGGCGCCGTTGCCCGAGGTGAGGTTGCACCAGACGTACGCCTCGGGCACCGGGGTCGCGCGGCACCCGCCGGGGCGCTGTTCGGCGTCGGCGTCGTCGATGCGCCGGTAGACGGCCGCTGTCTCGTCGCCCGTGATCCGCACCGTGCGCGGGTCGTCGAGCATGTCCTGGGGTGTGGCACCGCCGACTCCGTGGACCAGGAGTTCGAGGGCCGTCTCGTCCCCCGCTGGCCGCCCGGGAGCGTCGGCGTGCTCTCCCGTCGAGTGCTGGAGGGAGTCGCCGCGCTCCCCGGTCGAGGCCTGTTCCCGTGCACGCTCCACTGTTCCGCACTTCCCCCGTGCTGCCCGATGGCGTGTCATGTGCAGGCACAGGATCTCCATTCGGGGACCGGCTCACACCTCTCGTCACGGAATCTCCCCCGTACGTGTGACGGTGACGGCCGGAACCCGTGCGCAGGCAGTGGCGCGACCGTCGGCGAGCCGTGCGAGGATGGGTCGTCCTCCGGACCCCCTGCGCGGAGAATGTCCCTCGTCGGAGCGGGTCCGGGCGGCGTGTCGGGCGGGCTGAGGCGAAAGGAACCGGAGCGGACGTGAGCGAGAATCAGAACCTCCTCGCGGAGCAGCGGCGCGCCCTCATCCTCGACGAGGTACGGCGCCGCGGCGGGGTCCGGGTCAACGAGCTGACGCGCAAGCTCGGCGTCTCCGACATGACGGTCCGCCGCGATCTCGACGCCCTCGCCCGCCAGGGCGTGGTGGAGAAGGTGCACGGCGGCGCGGTCCCGCTGGCCGAGGCGAGCACGCACGAGCCGGGTTTCGAGGCCAAGTCCGGTCTGGAGCTGACGGCCAAGGAGGACATCGCCCGGGCCGCGGCCGAGCTGGTCGTTCCCGGGACGGCGATCGCGCTCTCCGGCGGCACGACGACGTACGCGCTCGCCCATCAGCTCGTCGACGTGCCGGACCTGACCGTGGTCACCAACTCGGTGCGGGTCGCGGACGTCTTCCACTCGGCGCAGCGCGTCTCGGGCCAGCGGCAGGGAGCCGCCACGGTCGTCCTGACCGGTGGAGTGCGCACGCCCTCCGACTCGCTCGTCGGCCCCGTGGCCGACCAGGCGATCGCCGCGCTCCACTTCGACCTGCTGTTCCTCGGGGTGCACGGCATATCGGCGGAGGCCGGTCTGTCCACGCCGAACCTGGCGGAGGCCGAGACGAACCGGCGGCTGGTGCAGTCCGCGCGGCGCGTCGTCGTGGTCGCGGACCACACCAAGTGGGGCACGGTGGGACTGAGTTCGTTCGCCGCGCTGGAGCAGGTCGACACGTGGGTGACCGACGCCGGGCTGTCGGCCGAGGTGCGCACGGAGATCGCGGAGCACCTCACGCGCCTGGTGGTGGCGGGCGAACCGGAAGACGGTACGGACATCTGACGGTCCGCCGGACAAGGTGTCGTCGCCCGCGGCGCGGCGCCGCGGGACCTGACGTTCCCACCCGGACCGGTATCCCGTACGCACCGGGGGCACGCGCACTGGTGGAGGCGTGGCGGCTGACGCCCGCCGGGCCGGGCACGCGGGTGCGGTGGAAGTGCGCCGCAGACGGGCCCGCCCCTTTCCGGCCGGCTCTGCGGCCGGGACCCGCGGTGGGCCGTGCCTTCCGGCACGCGGTCGTGGAGCTGGACGCTCGGCCGACCTCCGTGCCCTGAGGAAACCGGTTGCGCGTCACCGCCCGCCAGGTCGCCCCCGGACCTCGCCGAGCCCGGCGTGGCCCCACCCCCGGCGGGCTCCCCGCGCCGGTTCAGTCCTGCCACACCCCCGTCAGCAGCAGCGACTCGATCGCCGCCGTGTAGGGCGCGATGTCCAGCCCCTGCTGCTCGAGCCAGGCGTCCGAGTAGTACTTGTCCAGGTAGCGGTCACCGGGGTCGCACAGCAGGGTCACCACGCTTCCCGTGCGGCCCTCCGCGACCATCTCGGCGACGATCTTCAGCGCGCTCCACAGGCCGGTACCGGTCGACCCGCCCGCCTTGCGTCCGATGACCCGCTCCAGGGCGCGGACGGCGGCCACGCTGGCGGCGTCGGGGACCTTCATCATCCGGTCGACGGCGCCGGGCACGAAGCTGGGCTCCATCCGCGGCCGGCCGATCCCCTCGATGCGGGATCCGCAGTCGGTGGTGACGGCCGGATCACCCGTCGTCCATCCCTCGAAGAAGCACGAGTTCTCCGGATCGGCGACACAGATGCGGGTGTCGTGCTGCATGTAGTGCACGTACCGCGCGATCGTCGCCGAGGTGCCGCCCGTGCCGGCCGTGGCGACGACCCACGCCGGCTCGGGGAACCGCTCCCGCTCCAGCTGGCGGAAGATGGACTCCGCGATGTTGTTGTTCCCGCGCCAGTCCGTGGCCCTCTCGGCGTAGGTGAACTGGTCCATGTAGTGGCCGCCGGTCTCGACGGCGAGGGCCGCGGACTCCTCGTACATCCGGCGCGGGTCGTCCACGAAGTGGCACCGCCCGCCGTGGAACTCGATCAGCCGGCACTTCTCGGCGCTCGTCGTACGCGGCATCACCGCGACGAAGGGGACCCCGATGAGCTTCGCGAAGTACGCCTCCGAGACGGCCGTCGACCCGCTGGACGCCTCGATGACGGGGCGTCCGGGCCGGATCCAGCCATTGCAGAGGCCGTAGAGGAAGAGCGAACGGGCGAGCCGGTGCTTGAGACTGCCGGTCGGGTGGGTGGACTCGTCCTTCAGATAAAGGTCGATGCCCCACTGCTCGGGCAGCGGGAAGCGCAGCAGATGCGTGTCGGCCGAACGGTTGGCGTCGGCCTGGACCTTGCGGACGGCTTCTTTGAGCCAGGCACGATACGCGGTGTCGCTGTGGTCGACGTCGAGGGTCTGGCCGGTTCTGGCCGGAGGGGTGGTGGTCACGGCGGGGCTCCTTACGCATTGCGCCGACGCCGGTCGACATGGTCGGACACCTCGATCATAAACACCTTCCTCACGCTTCTCACCTGCATAAACGCATCTTTGAGCAACTCAAAGGAGGCCCTGGGGCACGGGGTGTCGCGGTTCGGGGGCGCATCGGGGCGAGTGCTTCCGCCGCCCCGGTGCGACCTCGTCGTGCGTACTGGTGCTCGTCGCCGGAGGCGGGCAGACTGCACGGCACGGGGATGCTTCACTGGACCAGGAACCACGCTGGAGCACGACGGAGCGGGAGCCGACCGCGCGAGGGGGCGGGGCGTCATGGCGGAGCCGGAGTTCACGGCCACGGGGGTGCGGATCGAAAAGAGGCTGCGCTCACTCACCCGGGCCGGACAGGTCCGGATCAGCGACGGCAGGCTCGAGTTGCTCACCAGCTACGGCAGCGAGATCGACAGCGCGCCGGTACAGGCGGTGCGGGCGTCGAAGCCGTGGTTCGCCCATGACGACCGCGCGTCGGCCGACATCAACGGCACGCGCTACCAGCTCACTCTCGGAGAGCACGATCCGGCGCCGGGAATGCCGGGCCCGCCCTCGGCACGGCGGTTCATCGAAGCGGTGCGCAGGGCGGCGGGGCGCAACGGTTGAATGCGCCGCGAGTTGCGGGACGGCCTCCGCTGGGTGACGCTGATCTCACGTCACTCTGGGTTTACCGGCGATAACGCTGCGAACCAGCCCGCCGGACATCACAGCAGGCGGTCGTTCCACGCAGCCATCTGCTGGATCCGATCTCCGTCTTCTTCCGGACCTCAATTCGGGGAGTCGCAGCCGTGATCAGCCAGCCAAGCAGGCATTGCACGGTGGGGCTCCAAGCCCTGCCGGCGCGGATCGGCCAGGTCCGCAGAATCGTATCTGCGCAGTTGCGCTACTGGCATCTGGACTCGTTGATAGACCGCGCGGCGCTCGGCGTGACCGAGCTTCTGACCAACGTTCACCGGCACGCCCAGCCCGACAAGATGTGCACCGTGGAGATCGAGTTCCTGCTCGACCGGCTCACGGTCTCGGTGCACGACAACGACCCGCGCCTGCCCGTCGTGGAGGACGCGGAGCTCTTCGCCACCTGCGGCCGCGGCCTCGCCATGGTCGCCGCCATGAGCGAGAGCTGGGGTGTGCGGCCGAACGGGGACTCGGGCAAGGCCGTGTGGTTCACGCTGCCGGCGCACTCCGCCGCGCTCGCCGCACCGCCCCGGCCGCCGTACGGCACCGCTCTGGAGACACCTGCGCACAGGTTCGGCCCCGAGGGACGCAGGCCCGAGCACGCTCCCGCCCGGTCCGCCGTTGCCGGCTGACCGGGCGGTGACCTCCGCGTCGAGGGGCTGCGTGATTCGGCGGCGAGGGCGCGGAGCACGTCCGGCCGTGCCGTGCGCCGGGCCGGACGCAGTCCCGCGAGGGCGACCGGCGCGACCGGCGCGACCGCCATGAGCTGAGCGGCCTTTACCGTCCGTGCGGTCCACGCCCCGACCGGCCGTGGACCGCACGGACGGTGCGGGCCGATCGCGGCGAAGCCTCCGGCCGGGAACCCGGCGCTCAACCCCGGTCCGCACGGCCGGGTCCGCACGGCCGGGTCCGCACGGCCGGGTCACCGAAGCCGTACACCTCGACGGCCTCGGTGACCCGGGCGGCACGGCGGACCGTGGCCGTCACGGTGACGGCCGGTCCCGTGCTCATGCCGCTTCTCCCTTGCCCGTACGCCCGAACTGCTCGTCCAGGACGGAGAGCCGGCGCCAGTACTCGTCCTCGTCGATCTCGCCGGAGGCGAAGCGGCGGCCGAGCACGGCGATCGGCGAGTCACCGGCCGGGCGGCCTCCGCCGGCGGTCCGCCACGGACCGCCTCGGCCGCGCCGGGCGGTGCCGCGCAGGACGGTCACGACACCGATCACGACGGCCGCCCAGATCAGTGGGAAGAACAGGATCCACGGGCCGGGGCCGCCGTCCCAGTTCGCCAGGGTCTGCATCTCGGTTCATCTCCTCGGTGGTTGCCTCGTGATGCTCCGAGCCTCTCCCCGGGAGGGGTGCCGGGTCGTCGTACGGACGTCGGCAGTGTGCGTACCTCCCCGGGAGTACGCAGCAGTTCTTCGGCTGCTCCCGTGGCTCACCGCACCCTATCGACTTCTGTACCTACTAGTATGTACAGTGCGGTCATGAGCACCCCGGAGCGACTGATCGAGTCCACACGCGCACTGCTGTGGGAGCGCGGCTACGTGGGCACCAGCCCCAGGGCGATCCAGCAGCACGCGGGCGCCGGCCAGGGCAGCATGTACCACCACTTCAAGGGCAAGCCCGAGCTGGCCCTGGCCGCCATCACCCGGACCGCCGAGGAGTTGCGGGCCACCGCCGAGGGCGTACTGAGCGCTTCCGGCACCCCGTACAAGCGCATCGAGGCGTATCTGCGGCGCGAGCGCGACGTGCTGCGCGGCTGCCCCGTCGGGCGGCTGACGATGGATCCGGACGTCATCGCGAGCGAGGAACTGCGCGCTCCCGTCGACGCGACGCTCGACTGGCTGCGTGAGCGCCTCGCCCACATCGTCGAAGAGGGCAAGGAACAGGGGCAGTTCGCTCCCTCCCTCGACGCGGAGGAGATCGCCGCGACGATCGTCGCCACCGTCCAGGGCGGCTACGTCCTCGCCCGGGCGTCCGGCTCGGCCGCCGCGTTCGACACGGGCGTGCGCGGACTGCTCGCCCTCCTCTCCCCTTCGCGCTGAGCGCGGCTTCCCGGCCGGCACCCGGCCCGATCAGCCCTTTCGGAGGCACGATGCACGCCATGCAGTACGAGCTGACCCTGCCCGCCGACTACGACATGAGCATCGTCCGCGACCGGGTCGAGCGGCTCGGACACCGGCTCGACGACTGGGACGGTCTCGGCTTCAAGACCTATTTGATACGCGAGCGGGGCGTGCACGGCTCCCCGGTCAACCAGTACGCCCCGTTCTACCTGTGGAACACGGTGGAGGGCATGAACGCCTTCCTCTGGACCGGCCCCTTCCAGGGGATCGTCGACGACTTCGGACGGCCCGTGGTGCAGCAGTGGACCGGACTCGCGTACGAGGAAGGAGGCGCCGCCGGTACTCCCGGCGCGGTCGCGGTGCGGCGCCGCCGGCCCCTCCCGGAGGGCGTGCCGCTGTCGGAGGCGGCGCAGGAAGCGGCGCGCGAGGCCGGGCGGCTGGCCGCACTGGACGGTGCCGTCTGCGCGGCGACCGCCGTCGACACCCGGAACTGGGAGGTGGTGCACTTCTCGGTGTGGGCCCACAACGCCCCCAAGGCGGCCGGTGAGGTGTTCGAGGTCCTGCACATGTCGCAGCCCGGGCGGGGCCTGCTGCCGCGGGGGCCGCAGTGGTGAGCACGGTCCGCACCGTCCTCGGGGATGTGCTCCCCGGGCAGCTGGGCGTCTGCGACGCGCACGACCACCTCTTCTTCGGCAGCCCCCGCCTCCCCGGCCAGGAACTGTGCGACGCCGCCTCCGCGCGGGCCGAACTGGCCGCGTTCCGGGAGCAGGGCGGTGCGAGCGTGGTGCAGTGGACGCCGTACGGACTCGGCCGGCGGGCCGCGGATCTGCCGCTCCTCTCCCGCGACACGGGAGTGCACGTGGTCGCCGCGACGGGCCTGCACCAAGCCGAGCACTACGCACCGGAGTTGCTCACCGGGCTGCGCGGCAGGCTGGCGGAGGTGTTCGTCGCGGAACTGACGCGGGGCATCGGCACGACACGGGTCCGGGCGGGGCTGATCAAGGTCGCCGGGGGCTTCCACGCCCTGGACGCACACGCCCGCTGGACCATGACCGCGGCGGCCGAGGCACATCACGCCACGGGCGCCCCCGTCGCCGTCCACCTGGAGCTGGGCACGGGTGCGCTCGACGTACTCGACCTGCTGTGCGGGGAGTTGGGCGTTCCGCCGCACCGGGTGATCCTCGGCCACCTCAACCGGTCGCCCGACCCAGTGGTGCAGCGCCAGGCCGCCGAGGCGGGTGCCTACCTCGCCTTCGACGGGCCCTCGCGCGCCCACCACGCCACGGACTGGCGCATGCCGGACGCCGTACGGGCGCTGGCCGAGGCCGGTTTCGGCCAGCGGCTGCTCCTGGGCGGCGACACGACGACCGCCGGTGCCCGCTCGGTCAACGGCGGCCCCGGGATGCCGTATCTGCTGCGCCGGGTCCGGCCGCGGCTCGAAGCCGCCCTCGGCAGGGAGCTGGTGGAACGCGTCCTCGTCGAGAACCCCGGCCGCGCCTTCGCGGTCGAGTGGTCCTAGGAGGTCCGCGCCGATCCGGGGTGTCAGAGGACGGCGAGCGCCGTCAGCGGGTCGTCGAGGACCGGCTGCCAGGCCAGCTCGGCGGCGCCCACCAGGCTGTTGTGGTCCAGCGTGCAGGGCAGGATCGGCACGCCGCCGCTCTGCCCCCACAGGCTGCGGTCGGCGACCACGGCGCGCAGGCGGTCCGGGTCGGCGTCCAGGAGCGTGCGGTGGAGTCCGCCGAGGATGATGCGGTCCGGATTGAGAATGTTGACCAGTCCCGCGAGCCCGAGCCCGAGCCGGTCGATCAGTGCCTCGGTGGCCGTGCGGACGGCCGGGTCAGCGTACTGGCCGCGGATCAGGTCGTTGGACTGCTGGAGCAGCGAGACCTCGGGCCCCGGCGTGCGTCCTGAGGCGTCCAGGAAGGCCAGCGGGTCCGCCTCGACGTCGAGGCATCCCCGGCTCCCGCAGTGGCAGGGCCGCCCCTCGGGATTCACGGTGAGGTGCCCGACCTCCAGCGCGAGGCCCGAACTGCCCGTGTGCAGCCGCCCGTCCAGCACGAGCGCACCGCCCACACCCCGGTGGCCGGTGGCCACGCACAGCAGGTCACGGGCGCCGCGGCCCGCGCCGTGCCGGTGCTCGGCGAGCGCGGCGAGGTTGACGTCGTTGGCCGCGAAGGCCGGTCCGAGGATGCCGGCGGCGCGCACCCGCTCGGCGAAGATCTGCCGGACGGGCGCACCGGCGGGCCAGGCGAGGTGGAGCGGGTTGAGGGCGAGGCCGTCCGGTTCCGCGACCGCCGACGGCACGGCGAGTCCGGCGCCGACGCAGCGCCGCCCGGTCGCCGCCAGCAGGTCGGCGCCCGCCTCGACCACCGAGCCGAGGACCTTCGCCGGGTCGGCGTCGACCGTCTCGCAGCCGGGCGCGGTGGCGACGATCCGGCCGCCCAGGCCGACCAGCGCCGCGCGGAACCCGTCGGCGTGGACCTGCGCGGCGAGCGCGACGGGGCCGTCCTCGGCGACCTCGAGGCGGTGCGAGGGGCGGCCCTGTGATCCGGCGGCCGCTCCGGGCCGCGCGTCCACGCGGATCAGGCCCAGCGCCTCCAGCTCCGCGGCCACCGCGCCGGCCGTCGCCCGGGTGACCCCCAGTTCGGCGGTGAGCACGGCACGGGTCGGCGCACGTCCGGTGTGCACGAGCTCCAGGGCGGGGCCGAGCGCACCACGCCCCCGGTCCAGCCGCGTCCGCGTGTTCCCTTCCCCCGCCGCCCGGGGGGCCGCCTTGCCGTTCATGAGGGCGAGTCTCCCATGATCCGGACAGGCGCTAGGACGCGTCCGGGAAGCCGCCGACCCGGAGAGTGACGTTCAGCCTGCCGGTGAGCCCCAACTCGGGGGGCGCCGTGCCCGCGTGCACCCGCGGGACCCCGTGGTACGCGAGCCGGGAGGCGCCGCCGAAGACGAAGAGGTCCCCGCTGCGCAGCTCGACGTCCGTGTACGGCCGTGTCCGCGCCTCGGTGTTCCCGAACCGGAAGACGCAGGTGTCGCCGAGGCTCAGGGACACCACCGGCGCGTCCGACTTCTCGTCGCTGTCGCGGTGCATGCCCATCCGGGCGTCCGCGTCGTAGAAGTTGATCAGTGCGATGTCGTGGTCGGGGTGATTCGCGGCCGCCCGGCCGAGGGCATCCGTCACCGCGCGGCGACCGAGGTCCGCCAGCCAGTCCGGGAAGGGTTTCACCGGCGAGCCGTCGCCGTCCACCACGGTGCGCGCGTACCCGTAGGGATACCAGTGCAGGCCCAGGCAGACCTGTCGGGAGGTCATGGTGCCGCCGCCGGGGGTGCGGACCGTGCGCAGCCCCGCGGGCGGTTCGGCCCACGCGCGGCAGGCCGCCAGCAGCTGCCGCTGGCCCACGGGGTCGAGCCAGTCCGGCAGGTGCACCGCGCCCGGCGCGACCTCCGTCCGTCCGCGCGGAAACAGCTCGCTGTCCATCGCTCCATCATCACTCAGGCGCCGACGGGGCCGGGCGACTGCACGGGGTCAGGGCCGGGACCGCGGCCCGGCATCGCGGTGCCCGCGCGGCCCGGCGCGCCCTGTGTGCCCCGGCCGCACCCACCCTGACCGGTGCTGAGCTGCGCCTCGGATAGCCTGGGGCACGATGAACGACCGGATGGCCACACCCTGGGGCGAGTACACACTGGCCCGCTTCCCCGAGGACCCCCGCGACCGGCTGCGTGCCTGGGACGCGTCCGACGCCTATGTCCTGCGCCACCTCGCGGCGAGCGACACCTCCCTGTCCGGGTCGGTGGTCGTGGCCGGCGACCGGTGGGGCGCGCTGACCACGGCACTGGCGGCGCACCGGCCGGTGCAGATCACCGACTCCTACCTCGCGCGGGAGGCCACCCGGGCGAATCTGCGGCGCAACGGCGTCGACGAGGACTCCGTACGCCTCCTCACCACGCGGGACACCCCGCCCGACCGCGTCGACGTCCTGATCGTGCGTGTCCCCCGGAGCCTCGCGCTGCTGGAGGACCAGCTCCACCGGCTCGCACCGGCCCTGCACGAGGGGACGGTCGTCGTCGGCACCGGCATGGTGAAGGAGATCCACACCTCGACGCTGCGCCTGTTCGAGCGGATCGTCGGCCCGACCCGCACGTCCCTCGCCGAGCAGAAGGCCCGGCTCATCTTCAGCACCCCCGCGCCGGGGCTCGTACGGACGACGAACCCGTGGCCGTACCGCTACGAACTCCCCGACGGTGTCGGCGTGGTGTCGGGACGGACCGTCACCAATCACGCGGGGGTCTTCTGCGCCGACCGCCTCGACATCGGCACCCGCTTCCTCCTCCAGCACCTGCCGGAGAGCCGGGGCGCCGAGCGCGTCGTGGACCTGGGCTGCGGCAACGGGGTCGTCGGTACGGCGGTCGCGCTGGCCAATCCGCGGGCGAGCGTGCTGTTCGTGGACGAGTCCTACCAGGCGGTCGCCTCCGCCGAGGCGACGTACCGGTTGAACGTGGAGCAGCCGGCGGCGGACGGCCCGGCGGACATGACGGGCTCGGCGGAGTTCCTCGTCGGGGACGGGCTGACCGACGTACCGAGCGCGAGTGTCGACGTCGTGCTGAACAATCCGCCCTTCCACTCCCACCAGGCGACGACCGACGCGACGGCGTGGCGGATGTTCAGCGGAGCACGCCGTGCGCTGCGGCCGGGCGGCGAGCTGTGGGTCATCGGCAACCGGCATCTCGGCTACCACCTCAAGCTGCGCCGCCTGTTCGGCAACAGTGAACTGGTCGCGAGCGACGCCAAGTTCGTGCTCCTCAGGGCGGTCAAGAAGTAGCTGCGTCCGGCTGCGGTGCCGGCTCACGGGGCTCGCGTCCGGTGCGCGCCGGCCCCGTGAGCCGATGCGCACCGGACGCGACTCGGGCACTCACCGAGTGCGACTCAGACGCTCACCGGTGCGTCTCCGACACTCACCGGCGGGCCCGGGCGGTGCGTCTCAGCCGCGCAGCACCGTGATGAGGCGCGCCACCGTCCGCGCCATGGCCTCCCGCCCCACGCCGAGGTACGTGCGGGAGTCCGCCGCCTCGGGGTGGGCGGCGAGGAACTCCCTGATGGCATCGGTCATGGCGAGGTTCAGTGCCGTTCCGATGTTGACCTTGGCGATTCCGCCCGCGACGGCCGCCGTCAGTTCGTCGTCCGGTACGCCCGAGGAACCGTGCAGGACGAGCGGCACGTCCAGGGCGGCGGCCAGCCGTTTGAGCAGCTCGTGGTCGAGGGCGGCGGTGCGGGTGGTCATCGCGTGCGAACTGCCGATCGCGACCGCCAGGGCGTCCACGCCCGAGTCCGCCACGAAGGCGCGGGCCTCGGTGGGGTCGGTGCGGGCACCGGGCGCGTGCGCGTCGAGCGCCGGTTCCCCCTTCTTGCCACCCACCTTGCCCAACTCGGCCTCGATCCAGAGCCCTTGGGCATGCGCCCAGTCGGTGGCCGCCCGGGTGACGGCGAGATTCTCCTCGTACGGCAGGCGGGCCGCGTCGTACATCACTGAACTGAACCCGGCGTCGGCGGCCTGGCGCAGGAGCGCGTCGCTCCGCACGTGGTCGAGGTGGAGCGCGACGGGGACCGCGGCACGCTCCGCCGCCGCGGCCGCGGCACGGGCCAGCGGGAGCAGGCGTCCGTGCCGGAACCGCACGGCGTTCTCGCTGACCTGGAGGACGACGGGCGCGTTCACGGCCTCGGCTCCGGTGACGACCGCCTCGATGTGCTCCAGCGTGATGATGTTGAACGCGGGGACGGCGGTCCGCGTCCCGACGGCGGCGGCGATCAGGTCACCGGTTGCGGCGAGTGGCACAACTCCTCCTTCTGTGCAGTTGGTTGGGCCGACTCACTGTGCGTTCTGCCGGAGGATGACCGAGCGGGTGAGGTGGCGCGGCCGGTCCGGGTCGAGCCCGCGGGCGGCGGCGACCGCGACCGCGAGCCGCTGGACGCGGACGAGTTCGGCCAGCGGGTCGAGCGCGCCGGCCACCCACAGGGCGCCGGTCGCCCGCACCTGCTCGGCCAGCCCGTCAGGGGCGTCCCCGAGCATCCAGGTGGCCGTGCCGCGGGTGGAGATGCTGATGGGACCGTGCCGGTACTCCATCGCGGGGTAGGCCTCGGTCCACGCCAGCGACGCCTCGCGCATCTTGAGCGCGGCCTCGCAGGCCAGTCCGACGGTCCAGCCGCGGCCGAGGAAGGTGAACTGCGAGCCGTCGACGAGCCCTTCGGGCAGCGGAGTCTCCAGTGCGGTGGCCGCGTCGGCCACGACGGCGTCGGAGTGCAGACCGAGGTGGGCGCGCAGCAGGGTGAGGGCGGTGGTCGCGAACCGGGTCTGCACGACGGACCGTTCGTCCGCGAAGTCGAGGACCACGACGTCGTCGGCACAGTCCATGACGGGCGTGCGCGGGTCGGCGGTGACGGCCGTCGTACGCGTACGGCCCCGGAGCCGGCCGAGGAGTTCCAGCACCTCGGTGGTGGTGCCGGAGCGGGTGAGGGCGACCACCCGGTCGTACGTCCGGCCGTGCGGGAACTCGGACGCGGCGAAGGCGTCGGTCTCGCCCTGCCCCGACCGTTCGCGCAGCGCGGCGGCGGCCTGGGCCATGAAGAGCGAGGTGCCGCATCCCACGACGGCGACCCGCTCCCCCGGTGTCGGCAGCGCGGCACCGTGCCCCTCGGCCTGTTCGGCGGCTCGTGCCCAGCACTCGGGCTGAGTCATCAGCTCGTTCTCGACATGGGTCATGCCGTATCCCTCCTACGCATGCCGCCTATGCTTATTCGTGCAAGATATAGCCATCTTTCGAGCACAATCAAGCATTTGCCAGGGGAATGGGTGCGCTAGGGTCGCGGAAGATCGAGGAACGGAGAGTGCGGATGTCGCGCGACGCCCGCTGGAAGACGCTGCTGGACCTGCTCGTGGAGCGGGGCCGGCTGGACGTCGAGCAGGCCGCGGCGGAGCTGGAGGTGTCCGCCGCGACGATCCGGCGCGACCTCGACCAGCTCGCCGAGCAGCAGATGCTGGTCCGCACCCGCGGCGGCGCGGTGGTCCACGGGGTCTCGTACGAACTGCCGCTGCGCTACAAGACCGCCCGCCGGGCCCCGGAGAAGCAACGGATCGCCAAGGCGGTGGCCGATCTCGTCACGCCGGGCGAGGCGGTGGGCCTGACCGGCGGCACGACCACCACGGAGGTGGCCCGCGCCCTGTCCGCACGCCCCGACCTGGCGTCCGGCTCACCCGCGCTGACGGTGGTGACGAACGCGCTCAACATCGCCAACGAACTGGCCGTGCGGCCCCAGTTCAAGATCGTGGTGACCGGCGGGGTGGCGCGCCCGTCGTCGTACGAGCTCATCGGCCCGCTCGCGGACGGCGTGCTGGGGCAGATCACCATCGACGTGGCCGTGCTCGGCGTGGTCGCCTTCGACGCCGAGCACGGGGCGGCGGCGCACGACGAGGCGGAGGCCGCGATCAACCGCCTGCTGTGCGAGCGCGCCGAGCGGGTGATCGTCGCGGCCGACTCCAGCAAGCTGGGACAGCGCGCGTTCGCCCGGATCTGCGCGGCCGACGCGGTCGACACCCTCGTCACGGACACCGCGGTCGCCGAAGAGACGGTGCGGCGGTTCGAGGAGGCGGGAGTGGAGGTCCTGGCGGTCTGATCCGCCTGTCCGAGAACCCCGTCGCGCAGCCACTCAGCCACCTAGGGCCTGTCGTTTGGATCAGGCTGGCTGTGACCGACGGTTCGTCCTGACCGACCCGAGCGGGGTCTGGCGCGTGCAGCTGCAAGGCGGAGGAGGGAGTCGACGCGGAGCGTCGGCGACCGACGACAACGCCGCAGATGTGCGTGCCGGACCCCGCGACGCCGGCGTGATCCAAACGACAGGCCCTAGCCGCTTTTCCCGCATCGCCGCGCACGTCAGGGCGTTGCCGTGCGCTTTCTCCGTATCACTGCCGCCGCACGTCAGGGCCTCGCCGTGCGCCCTCTCCGTATCCCTTGACGCACGTCAGGGCCTTGCCGTGCCACAGCGCCCCGCCTAACCTGCCTTTGTGCCGCTACTAAACAAAAGAGTCCAGCACAGTGTCGTGCCGGGCAACGACCTCACCCGGCTCCGGGCCGCCCTGACCGCCTTCTTCGCACTGGACGGGTTCATCTTCGCCGGCTGGGTGGTCCGGATCCCCGCCATCAAGGAGCAGACCGGCGCTTCCGCCAGCGCCTTGGGGCTCGCGCTCCTCGGAGTCTCCGTCGGCGCCGTGATCACCATGATGCTCACCGGGCGCCTGTGCCGCCGCTTCGGCAACCACCCCGTGACGGTTGTCTGCGGCGTACTGCTCTCACTCAGCGTCGCACTGCCGCCGCTCACGCACTCGGTACTGACGCTGGGCGCCGTTCTGCTGGTCTTCGGAGCCGCGTACGGCGGGATCAACGTCGCCTTCAACAGCGCCGCCGTCGACCTTGTCGCCGCGTTGCGGCGGCCCGTCATGCCGAGTTTCCACGCCGCCTTCAGCCTGGGAGGCATGATCGGCGCCGGGCTCGGCGGACTTGTCGCGGGCACGCTCTCCCCCGCACACCATCTGCTCGGCCTCACCGTGATCGGACTGCTGGTGACAGCCGTCGTGGGCCGTACCCTGCTGCGCCTGGAGCCACCGGCGCCCGCGGACCGCGCGCAGCCCCCGGAGAGGGAGAGCACTCCACGAAGCCAGGACGCGCGGACTCGGGGGCTCGTCGTCGTCTTCGGTCTGATCGCCCTCTGTACCGCTTACGGGGAGGGCGCCCTGGCGGACTGGGGCGCCCTGCACCTGGAACAGGACCTGGACGCCCACCCCGGCGTCGCCGCGGCGGGGTATGCGTGCTTCGCACTCAGCATGACGATCGGCCGGGCCGGCGGCACGACACTCCTGGAACGGGCCGGGCGGACGCGGACACTGGTGGCGGGCGGCGCTCTGGCATGCGCGGGCATGCTGCTCGGCGCGCTGGCACCCGCGGCCTGGGCGGCACTGCTGGGTTTCGCGGTCACGGGACTCGGCCTCGCCAACATCTTCCCGGTCGCGGTCGAACGCGCGGGCGCGCTGGCCGGGCCGGGCGGCGTCGCGACCGCGTCCACCCTCGGCTACGGCGGCATGCTCCTCGGACCGCCGGCGATCGGTTTCATGGCGGACTGGCTCTCCCTGCCGGCGGCCCTCACCAGCGTGGCGGCACTGTCGGCGGTGGCGGCCGTCATCGGCTTCGCGACCCGCCGCTCGGCGGTGGGCTGACGGCCCGCTTCGGGGAGCGGGTGAGCACGTGGCAGGCTCGCTCGGCCGAAACCCTCGCGGGGAGCGCGCAGTTCTTGTCCCCGCAGCGCGGTCCGGATTGCGCGAGGGGACGTGCGGGGCTGTCTCCTGGCGGTTGAGCCGCTCTCCCCCGACCCTCGGTCCATCAGCCACACTTGCACCATGAAGATCACAGAGTTCCTGGAAACCCTCGACCACGAAGGCCAGTTGCTTGCCTCGGCCGCCGCGGAGGCCGGGGCCGGGGCCGCAGTGCCGACCTGCCCGGGATGGCAGGTGCGCGACCTGCTGCGGCACACGGGCATGGTGCACCGCTGGGCAACGGCGTTCGTCGCCGACGGGCACACCTCGTACCAGCCCGACGGCGGCCTGCCCGACCTGGACGGCGGAGAACTCCTGGCCTGGTTCCGAGAGGGCCACCGCCGGCTCGTCGACACACTGGCCGCGGCACCGTCCGACATACAGTGCTGGAGTTTCCTGCCCGCACCCTCCCCGCTGGCCTTCTGGGCGCGGCGGCAGGCCCACGAGACGACCGTGCACCGGGTCGACGCCGAGTCGGCACTCGGGGGTGAGCCGACCGCGATCGCCACGGCCTTCGCGGTGGACGGTGTCGACGAGCTCCTGCGCGGATTCCACGCCCGCCCGAAGAGCAGGGTGCGTTCGGAGGTACCCCGCGTGCTCCGCGTGCGAGCCACCGGCACCGCGGACCTCGCGGAAGCCACGGGAGTCGCAGACGCCGTGGACGCCGTGGACGCCGTGTGGACCGTACGGCTCTCGGCTGAGCCGCCCGTGGGTGAGCCGGGCGAGGACGGGGACGCCGACTGCGAACTGGCCGGTCCGGCAGACCAGTTGTACCTGGCACTGTGGAACCGTCGGCCCTTCCCGAGCGTGGCGGGCGACGCCGGACTGGCCGACCTGTGGCGGGAGAAGTCGGCCGTCACCTGGAACTGAACGGACCGAAGAGGCGCACGAGCGAGGCGAGTTGCCCGATCCGAGGGCGGGTGGTTCGCAGCCGGGCGGCCCGACCGGACCGAGGGCCGTTCAGGTCAGCGGAATCCGGCCGGGCGGTCCGCCAGCATCCGGTGCAGCACCGCCCGCTGCACCGGCAGCACCTCACCGTGCAGCTCGCGCCCATTCGACGTCAGGGCCACACGGACGCCCCGGCGGTCCGTCGGGCACACACAGCGCGTGACGCGCCCGTCCTTCTCCAGGCGGCCGATCAGCCGGGACAGCGCGCTCTGGCTCAGGTGCACCCGCTCGGAGATCTCCTGCACGCGGTACGAGGGGCCGCCGTCCGACGCCGCCCCTCCCGCCAGTACGTCGAGGACCTCGAAGTCGCTCGCACCCAGGCCGTACCGGTGCAGTGCTCGGTCGAGTTCACAAAGCGTGCGCGCATGTACCGCGAGAATGTCCCGCCACTCGTCCACGAGCACCCGCTCGGCCTTCTTCGCCGCCATGAGCGCACCGTAGCAAAGAACCCATTTTGTTGCATCAGAATTAAATGCACTTGCATTGGATGCGCATGCATGTACTGTCTTCGTCATGACTTCTCCGCTCACCGCCCCCGCGTCCCAGAGCACTTGGACGCCTCGGCTGTGGGGCACCCTGCTGGTGCTCTGCGCCGCGATGTTCCTGGACGCGCTGGACGTGTCGATGGTCGGCGTCGCCCTGCCGTCCATCGGTTCCGAACTCGATCTCTCCACGTCGACGCTCCAATGGATCGTCAGCGGCTACATCCTGGGCTACGGCGGGCTCCTCCTCCTCGGCGGACGCACCGCCGACCTGCTGGGCCGCCGCGAGGTCTTCCTGGTGGCCCTCGGCGTCTTCGCACTCGCCTCGCTGCTCGGCGGACTCGTCGACTCGGGACCGCTGCTGATCGCCAGCCGCTTCATCAAGGGCCTGAGCGCCGCGTTCACCGCGCCGGCCGGCCTGTCCATCATCACCACGACCTTCGCCGAAGGCCCGCTGCGCAACCGCGCGCTCTCGATCTACACCACCTGCGCGGCCACCGGCTTCTCCATGGGGCTCGTGCTGTCCGGCCTGCTGACCGAGGCCAGTTGGCGGCTGACCATGCTGCTGCCCGCCCCGATCGCCGTCGTCGCACTGGTCACGGGCCTGAAGCTGATCCCGCGCAGCGAGCGCGAGAAGGACCACCGCGGTTACGACATCCCGGGCGCCGTGATCGGCACCGCCTCGATGCTGCTGCTCGTCTTCACCGTCGTCCAGGCGCCCGAGGTGGGCTGGGGGACGGCCCGTACCCTGCTCTCCTTCGCCGCCGTCGCGCTCCTGCTCACGGTCTTCGTCGCCGTCGAACGCCGCAGCCCGAGCCCGCTGATCCGGCTCGGGGTACTCCGCTCCGGCAGTCAGGTCCGCGCCCAGCTCGGCGCGATGGCGTTCTTCGGCTCGTACGTCGGTTTCCAGTTCATGGTGACGCTGTACATGCAGTCGCTGCTCGGCTGGTCGGCGCTGCACACCGCCCTCGCCTTCCTGCCCGCCGGCGCGCTGGTCGCGCTGTCCTCCACGAAGGTGGGCTCGGTCGTCGACCGGTTCGGCACCCCGCGTCTCATCGCCGTGGGCTTCGCCCTGATGGTCGTCGGCTACGCCCTGTTCCTCCGCGTCGACCTCGACCCCGTCTACGCGGCGGTCATCCTGCCGACGATGCTGCTGATCGGCGCGGCCTGCGCCCTGGTCTTCCCGTCCCTCAACATCCAGGCGACGAACGGCGTGGAGGACCACGAGCAGGGCATGGTGTCCGGCCTGCTGAACACCTCGGTCCAGGTGGGCGGCGCGATCTTCCTTGCCGTCGTGACGGCGGTCGTGACCGCGAACTCCTCCGGAAGTTCCTCCCCGCAGGCCGTCCTCGACAGCTACCGGTCGGGCCTGGTCGTCGTGACCGGCATCGCCCTCGCCGGGCTGCTCGTCACCCTCACCGGCCTGCGTACTCCGCGGATGCGGGAGACGATCGTGGTCGCCCGCTCGCCGCACGAGGAGCCGGGCGCGGCGCCCAAGGAGACGGAGGAGGCGCGGGTGGCGGTCGTCGACTGACCGGCCCGCCTCACGAGCGCCACTACCGGCTCGTCGCCCAGCTCTCACGCCCGGCCCGGTCCTTCACCCCCGGTCCGGAACGCCCGGCGGACATTTGCTTGCCCGCCGGGCGTGCGCCTGTTTGACTCGGTGCATGGGGAGACGTACGCAGGCGGAGCGGGACGCGATGACGGTCGAGATCGGCTACGCGCTGTTCGCGGGCGCGGTGCTGGCCGGAGCGGCCTGCCTGGGCGTGCTCCATGCCATCCCCGCCCTCTTCGGGCCTCGTGGAGGGACGGGGGACACGCTGAAGCAGGCCGCGGCCGGTCTCGCGGCCGTCACCTTCTTCGCGACCGTGGTGACGGTGCTGATCCGCTTCCAGCACGTCCGTCAGCCCAGCCAGCCCGGCCGCACCAGTCCCGACTCGTAGGCCAGCACGACGAGTTGGGCCCGGTCACGCGCTCCGAGCTTCACCATGGTCCGGCTGACGTGGGTCTTCGCGGTCAGCGGGCTGACGACCAGGCGGCGGGCGATCTCGTCGTTCGACAGACCGATGCCGACCAGGGCCATCACCTCTCGTTCCCGCTCGGTGAGTGCGGACAGCGACCGGACGGCCGCCGGCTCCTTGGAGCGGGCGGCGAACTCGGCGATCAGCCGCCGGGTCACCCCCGGCGACAACAGCGCGTCGCCCTCCACCACCGCCCGCACCGCGCGCAGGAGTTCGTCCGGTTCGGTGTCCTTCACGAGGAAGCCCGACGCTCCGCAGCGGATCGCCTCGAAGACGTACTCGTCCAGCTCGAAGGTGGTGAGCATGACCACCTTGACACCCTCGAGGTCCGGTTCGCCGGTGATGCGGCGGGTGGCGGCGAGACCGTCGAGGCGGGGCATGCGGATGTCCATCAGGACGACGTCCGGGCGCAGTTCGCGAACCCTGCGCAGCGCCTCCTCGCCGTCCGCGGCCTCCCCGGCCACCTCGATGTCCGGCTGCGCGTCGAGCAACGCCTTGAAGCCCGCTCTCACCAGCGACTGGTCGTCGGCGAGCAGTACGCGGATCACCGGTCCTCCCCGAGTCCGAGTGGCAGCAGCGCCAGCACGCGGAAACCTCCGTCGGCGCGCGGTCCGGCCTCGATCGTGCCACCCAGCGCCGCGGCCCGCTCCCGCATCCCGCCGAGCCCGTTGCCGCTGCCGCCGGCGTCCGCGCCGGTCGCGGGGCCCTCGTCGTCGACCCGCAGCCGCAACGCGCCCTCCGTGCGGTCGATCCGCACCCGCGCGTGCCGCGATCCCGAGTGCCGTACGACATTGGTCAGCGCCTCCTGCACGATGCGGAACGCGGCGAGGTCGGTGCCGGGCGCGAGCCCCGTGACCTCACCCAGCACCTCGACCGTCAGTCCGGCGCTCGCCGCCTGCTCGACCAGTTCGGGGAGCCGGCCGAGGCCCGGCGCCGGGGCCCGCGGCGCCTCCCCGTGTGCCCGCAGCGTGTCGAGAACCTGCCGGACCTCCCCGAGCGCCTCCTTGCTGGCGGCCTTGATGGTGATGAGTGCCGTACGCGCCTGCTCCGGGTCGGAGTCGAGGAGCGCGAGACCGGCACCCGCCTGGACGTTGATCACGGAGATGCTGTGCGCGAGCACGTCGTGCAGTTCGCGGGCGATCCGCAGCCGCTCCTCGTCGGCGCGGCGCGCCGCGGCCTGCGCCCGCTCGGCCCGGTCGCGCGCCCACTGCTCACGCCGTACGCGGACCAGCTCCGACAGCGCCACGATCGCCACCACCCAGGCGGCCGTCACGATCTCCTGGCTCCAGGCGGCGGCGCCGTCCCCCGTCGGAGGCAGCCGGCGGTAGAGCCAGTGCGCCACCAGCAGATGGCCGGCCCACAGCAACCCGACCGCCGACCAGGCGGCCCTGCGGTGCCCGGCGACGACAGCGCCGAAGCAGCCGACCGCCACGGTGAGGAACACCGGACCGTACGGATACCCGGCGCCCAGGTAGACCATCGCCGCCGCGGCCGTGGCGAAGGCGACGAACACCGGGTACCGCTGCCGCCACAGCAGCACGCCGCAGCCCGCGAGGAGCAGCACGCGGGCGAAGGTGTCCAGAGAGGCGCGCTCGCCCGCCTGGGCGTGGGCCGCGAACTGCGAACCGGCGAGCACGAGGACGGTGAGCAGGAGGGTGGAACGCCACGGCCGGCCAACGCCCCGGTCCTCGTCGTCCCGGCGGTTGCGCCCCGGCGGCCCGTACCGCCACCACCGGGACGGCCCGGCCGAGGCCGGGGGCCTGCGGGCGTGCTGCTCTTCCATGACCGTCACGCTAGACGCCGTCCGGTGTTCCCGGCGTCAGCCGGGCGTGGTGATCAGGCGTACTCCCCGCGGAGTACGCGGTGGGCCTGCGCACTCGCCCGGCCCACGGACGGCCGCTCTCACGCACCCGTCACCGACGGACGCACACCTCACGCACCGGCGGCCCGGCAGGCTCACGCCCTCACGCATCAGTCGGTCGGCGGGGCGGGCTGTCGGTCGAGGGCGGTCAGGGCGCGTCCCGCCATGGGGTGGCTGCGCACCATCTCGCCGAGCGAGGTCGAGCCCCGGGTGATCCCCGTGAACGCCTTCCACGCGGGCCGGAAACCGGTGAGCGCGGCATGGAACAGACCCGGACGGCGCTCGAAGGCCACGAGCAGACGCTTGCCCACGCTCATCTCCACGCCCAGGCCCGCCTTGATCGCGAAGGCGTAGTTCAGGGCCTGGCGCCGGGTGTCCACGGCGTCGTGCGCCTCGGCGATCCGTACCGCCCACTCCCCCGCCAGCCGTCCCGAGCGCAGCGCGAAGGAGATGCCCTCGCGGGTCCACGGCTCGAGCAGTCCCGCCGCGTCGCCGCACACCAGCACCCGGCCGCGCGACAGCGGGGAGTCGTCGGCGCGGCAGCGCGTCAAGTGCCCGGAGGAGATGCTCGGTTCGAAGCCGGCGAGCCCCAGCCGGGCGACGAAGTCCTCCAAGTACCGCTTGGTGGCGGCGCCTTCACCGCGGGCCGAGATCACGCCGACCGTGAGGGTGTCCCCCTTGGGGAAGACCCAGCCGTAACTGCCGGGCATGGGGCCCCAGTCGATGAGGACGCGGCCCTTCCAGTCCTCGGCGACGGTGTCGGGCACCGGGATCTCCACCTCCAAACCGAGGTCGACCTGGTCGAGTTTCACACCGACGTGTGCTCCTATCCGGCTGGCGCTGCCGTCCGCTCCTACGACGGCGCGTGCGAGCACCGACTCGCCGCCCTGCAGTACGACGGCGACGGTGCGCCGGTCCGGTACCGCCGAGCCGTGCTGTTCGACCCGCGAGACGGTCACGCCCGTCCGGAGCTCGGCACCGGCCTTCTCCGCGTGCTCGACGAGCTGCTGGTCGAACTCGGGGCGGTTGATCAGCCCGAACAGCATCTGCCTGGAGCGCCGGGTGCGCGCGAACTTGCCGTCCAGGGAGAACGTGACCGCGTGCACCCGGTCCCGGAACGGCAGCTCGAAGCCGGGCGGCAGCGAGTCACGGGAGGGGCCGATGATGCCGCCCCCGCACGTCTTGTAGCGGGGCAGCTCCGCCTTTTCCAGCAGCAGGACGCTGCGTCCCGCGACCGCTGCCGCGTAGGCGGCCGAGGCCCCCGCGGGTCCCGCGCCCACCACGACGACGTCCCATACCCGCTGCGCGTCGTCCGCCGTCGAAGAGTTCTCGCTGCTCACGATGGTCCAGTGCTCCCGATCCAGCCGCCTGCCGCATGTTTCCCCCGCATCCTACGGCGGGCATCGCCGCAGGCCACTGTGGGAGGATCGGCAGCGTATGCGCCCTGCACACCGGTACGCGCGTACGCACCAGGAAGACATCGCGGAACAACCCCCACAAGGTCCACACCTCGCACACCCCGTGCACCCCGCACAGCCGGTACTCGTACACCGAAGTACCACGTCGCACCCACAAGGAGCGTGCCCATGTCGTCGAATCCGGTCGCCGAGACCGTCGCCTCGCTGATGCCCCGGGCGAAGGCGGAGCTCACCGAGCTGGTGGCCTTCAAGTCGGTGGCGGACTTCGGCCAATACCCCCGGAGCGAGAGCGAGGGCGCCGCGGGCTGGGTCGCGGACGCGTTGCGGGCCGAGGGTTTCCAGGACGTGGCACTGCTCGACACCCCGGACGGCACGCAGTCGGTGTACGGCTTCCTGCCCGGGCCCGAGGGCGCGAAGACGGTCCTGCTGTACGCGCACTACGACGTGCAGCCGCCCCTGGACGAGGCGGCCTGGGCGTCTCCGCCGTTCGAGCTGACGGAACGCGACGGCCGTTGGTACGGACGAGGGAGCGCCGACTGCAAGGGCGGTCTGATCATGCACCTCCTCGCCCTGCGCGCGCTGAAGGCGAACGGCGGTGTGCCGGTGCACGTCAAGGTGATCGCGGAGGGTTCCGAGGAGCAGGGCACGGGCGGTCTGGAGCGGTACGCCGAGGCGCACCCGGAGCTGCTGGCCGCCGACACCATCGTCATCGGCGACTCGGGCAACTTCCGGGTGGGCCTGCCGACGGTCACCTCAACGCTCCGGGGCATGACGCTGGTACGCGTGCAGGTCGACACGCTCGAAGGGAACCTGCACTCCGGGCAGTTCGGCGGCGCCGCGCCCGACGCGCTCGGCGCGCTGATCCGCGTACTGGACTCGCTGCGCGCCGAGGACGGTTCGACGACCGTCGACGGCCTCACCGGCGACACGCGGTGGGACGGGCTTCAGTACGACGAGGAGAGCTTCCGCAGGGACGCGAAGGTGCTCGACGGCGTGCAGCTGATCGGGTCCGGTACGGTCGCCGACCGCATCTGGGCGCGTCCGGCCGTCACCGTGCTCGGCATCGACTGCCCGCCGGTGGTGGGGGCGACGCCGTCCGTGCAGGCCGGGGCCCGTGCGCTGATCAGCCTGCGGGTGCCGCCGGGCACCGACGCGGGCGAGGCGACCAAGCTGCTCCGGGCCCATCTGGAGGCGCACACGCCGTGGGGGGCGCGGGTGCGGACGGAGCAGATCGGCCAGGGCCAGGCGTTCCAGGCGGACACCTCCAGCCCGGCGTACGCGGCGATGGCCGAGGCCATGGCGGTCGCCTATCCGGGTGAGGAGATGCAGTACGTCGGCCAGGGCGGCTCCATTCCGCTGTGCAGCACCCTCGCATCGCTGTACCCGCAGGCGGAGATCCTGCTGATCGGGCTCAGCGAGCCGGAGGCCCAGATCCACGCGGTGAACGAGAGCGTGTCTCCCGAGGAGCTGGAGCGCCTGTCCGTGGCGGAGGCGCTCTTCCTGCGGAACTACGCGGCGAGCTGATCCGGCAGGGCCTGACCAGCCTCCGCCGGCCCGGCCCCCGGGCCCCTCTGCCCTCGGCAGAGGGGCCCGCCCACGGCGGAGGACGCCGGGCAGGCCTCCTCCGCAGGCGTACGGACTCGTACGCTCCGTAGGCCCCTCGGCTCCCGAACGGACTCGTACGCCCCATAGGCCCCTCGGCGCCCGACGGACTGCGCTCATCCGCCGGAGTCGGCTCCTCGTACGCCCGTCGTCCTCAGCCCACCGGGACACCGGCCTCCAGGTAGAGTGCCGCCGCTCGTTCCCGGGCCCGCAGCGCCCAGCGCAGCCGTTCGTAGCGCACCGGTGGCAGCAGTGCGGTCGCCTCCTTCTCGGTGACGAAACGCCATTCGCGCAGTTCGGGGCCCGGAAGCAGCAGGCGCCGGGCCTCGTCGGCGGGCAGGCGCCCGCCGTCGAAGAGGAGGCGCAGGCCGCCGTAGCCCGGTGGTGCGGGCGGCTCCCAGTCGACGACGAGGAGCCGGGGCACCTCGTCCAGGACGATGCCGGTCTCCTCGGCGACCTCGCGCATGCCCGCGCGCGCGGGGGCCTCGCCCGGCTCGACGACACCCCCCGGGAACTCCCAGCCCGGCTTGTAGGTCGGGTCGACGAGCAGCACCCGGTCCCGCTCGTCGAAGAGGAGCACGCCGGCCGCCAGGGTCTCGGCGGTCGGTTCGGGCGTCTGCACGATGTCGCTGACGGCCGCGTCCCCGCTGCGCACGGCCTCGGTGATGCGCACGGCGGCCTCGTGCGGGGTGAGCGTGCTGGTGTCCACGAGGTGCGCGTCGGCGGTGAGCCAGGAGGCGAGCGCGGCACGGTAGGGCTCGATGTGGTCGAAGGACCACCGGCGCACCCGCAGCTCGCCGTCGGACAGGTCGGATGGTACCTCACGCCCGGCTATTCGCTCCCGCAGGATCGTTTCCGCCGGGGCGAGGAGCACATGGCGTACGGAGATGCGGCGCGAGGCGAGGCCGCCGAAGATCTCGTCGCGGTACTCCTGGCGCAGCAGGGTCATCGGGACCACGAGGACGCCGCCGAGTTCGGCGAGCATGGCGGCCGCGGTGTCAACCACGAGGCGTCGCCAGATCGGCAGGTCCTGGAAGTCGCCGACCTCGGCGAGGCGCTTGGCCGGCAGCAGGTGCGTGAGTGCTCCGCCCATGACCTCGGGGTCGAAGAGCGTGCTGTTCGGGATCAGGTCGATCAGTTCCCGTGCGGTCGTCGTCTTCCCCGCACCGAACGCACCGTTGATCCAGACGATCACGGTTCCCCCTCTTCTGTTGGCCCCCTGGGGCTTGCCCGCTCCACCCTGCCACGGAAACCAGGCGCTGTTGAGGGAGCCTCCCGAAGGGCGGCACGCGCCGGCCCCGGCACCCCGGCCGACCCCCGGGATGCCGGCGCCGCGGAGGTGCCGGTCAGCCGTCCTGGTCCAGGACGCCTTCCTCCATGGCCAGGCTGTCGCTGCTGACCGTGTGGTCAACGTTGCTGAGGGTGCTCTCGAGATTCAGGTCGCCCAGCGCGTCCCCTCCGAGGGCGTGGGAGGGAGTGACCGCCGCGACGACGAATCCGGTGGCGAGGGAGGCTACGGCGAGCATGGTTCGCTTCTTCATGCCCGGATCAACTACGGACCCGGGGATGAGTCACGGGTACTCCCCCGCCGGACCCACCGCCGCGCGATCCGCTCACACCTCTCGCTGTCGGGCTCACGGGCCCCCGGGCAGCAGCATGCCCCGCCCTCCCGATGCTGTCCCTGACGGGGCGGAAGGACGGGGCACAGCAGTAACCCGACTTGTTCGTAGTTACGTTGCCGCCAGCGTAGCGACGGGCACTGACACTGCCATCGGTGCGCCGGTTCCGGTGCGGACCGGGCAGGCCCCGTCGCCCCGCCCGGAACCGCCGCCGACCGCCCTCCCACCGGGGCCGCCGCTCGCTCCCCGCCCGGGGCACTCACACCCCGGCGGTCGTGCTCGGCCTCCCGCTGAGCGCGGCCGCCGCCGCACCGACCAGACCGGCGTCCGTACCCATCAGCGCGGGCGTCACGGTCAGCCGCTCGACGAACGACAGCGTCGCGTAGGTGCTGAGTGCCCTGCGCAGCGGGGTGAAGAGGACGTCCCCCGCCTTGCCCACGCCCCCGCCGATGACGGCGACGTCGATCTCGACGAGGGTCGCGGTCGCCGCGATGCCGGCGGCGAGCGCCTGGGCGGCACGCGCGAAGGACGCGACGGCCACCGGGTCGCCCGCCCGCGCCGCGGCGGCCACCGCGGCCGCCGAGGTGTCACCGTCGGGACCGGGTTGCCAGCCGCCCTCGATCGCGCGCCGGGCGATGTTCGGGCCGCTCGCGATGCGCTCGACGCAGCCGCGGGAGCCGCACGGGCACGGGTCACCGTCGAGGTCGACGCTGATGTGTCCGATGTGACCGGCGTTGCCGGTGGGGCCCGGGTGCAACTGGCCGTTCAGCACAAGACCGCCGCCGACGCCGGTGGACACGACCATGCACAGGGCGTTGTCGTGACCGCGGGCGGCGCCCTGCCAGTGCTCGGCCGCCGTGATCGCCACGCCGTCACCGATCAGCTCTACCGGCAGCCCCGCCGTGGCCGTACGGACCCGCTCGACCAGCGGGTAGCCGCGCCAGCCCGGCACGTTCACGGGACTCACCGTGCCGGCGGAGGCGTCCACCGGGCCCGCGCTGCCGATGCCGACGGCCCTCACCCCGCCCCACAGCGGGGAGAGCGCCAGCTCGCCGAGGACGCCCTCGACGGCCCGCATGACGGTGTCGCCGTCCTCCCGCGCGGGCGTCGCGCGCTGCGCGCGCAGGAGGATCCGGCCCTGGCCGTCCACCAGCGCTCCGGCGATCTTGGTGCCGCCGATGTCGAGCGCGGCCACGAGGTCGGTGTGCATCAGAGTCAGGTCTCCCGCTGCTGTGTCATGCCGGTCCCGGCGCGGCGACTGCCGCGGCTGGCCCGGATCCCCGGCCGGAACCCGGCAGGACGACGCTCCCCCTGGTGGGGAGCGGGACCGGAGATTGCGGTGGACAGTGTCTCCCGCATCTGACAACGTTGTCCAGGCTCTATGCTCGACGCCACATCCTCATACAACCCCATGGACCTACGCATCCCCGTGGACGACAGGACAGGACAGCACATCGTGGCCGAGACCGCCCGCCGATCAGAGACCCGTTACGGCAATCGTCCCACCATGAAGGACGTGGCGGCGCGTGCCGGTGTGGGCCTGAAGACGGTCTCGCGCGTGGTGAACGGCGAGCCGGGCGTCACCCCGGACACCGAGCGCCGCGTCCAGGAGGCGATCGACGCGCTGGGCTTCCGCCGCAACGACAGTGCGCGGGTGCTGCGCAAGGGTCGCACCGCGAGCATCGGTCTCGTCCTTGAGGACCTCGCCGACCCGTTCTACGGCCCTCTCAGCCGCGCGGTCGAGGAGGTCGCCCGCGCCCACGGCGCCCTGCTGATCAACGGGTCCAGTGCGGAGGACCCGGAGCGCGAGCAGGAGCTGGTGCTCGCCCTGTGCGCCCGCCGCGTGGACGGGCTCGTCGTCATCCCGGCCGGTGACGACCACCGGTATCTGGAGCCGGAGATGAAGGCGGGCGTCGCCACGGTCTTCGTGGACCGCCCCGCGGGCAGGGTCGACGCCGACGTCGTGCTGTCGGACAGCTTCGGGGGTGCCCGCGACGGCGTCGCCCACCTCATCGCGCACGGTCACCGGCGGATCGGCTTCATCGGTGACATGCCGCGCATCCACACCGCCGCCGAGCGTCTGCGCGGTTACCGGACCGCCATGCAGGACGCGGGCATACCGGTGGAGGACGCCTGGATGTCCCTCGGTGTCACGGACCCCGAGCGGGTGCGCCGCGCGGCCGAGGACATGCTGTCCGGCTCCTCCCCCGTCACCGCGGTCTTCGCGGGCAACAACCGTGTGACCGTCACCGTCGTCCGTGTCATCGCCGAGCGCGGCAGGCCCGTCGCCCTGGTCGGCTTCGACGACCTCGAGCTGGCCGATCTCCTTCAGCCCGGCGTGACCGTCGTCGCCCAGGACGCCGCAGCCCTCGGCCGCACCGCCGCCGAGCGTCTCTTCCGCCAGCTGGACGGCAGCCTCGTCACCCCCGAACGCATCGAGCTGCCGACCCGCCTGATCACCCGGGGCTCGGGCGAACTGCCCCCCTCGGGCTGACCGCCGGAGTCCGGACCCCGCTGCGCACGCCCGCACCGGAGGACCGGGGCCACGCTCCTGGTCTCCGCATCGCGGCGTCGCGCCTCGTCGCGGCCCCTACTTCCTCCTGCGAAGCCGACTTGCTCCCACCAGCCTGCGCGACGCCGAAGGCGAAGCCCTCCGGCTCAGCGCATGCCGGGCAGGCGGCGCAGCTCGGCGACCTTCATCAGCCGGGCGAGCAGGAGGTACCCCAGAACGGTCGTGAGTGCGCCTGCGGTCAGCGCGGCGGCGGTCGGCCATGCTCCGCTCCCCAGCGCGGTGCACGTACGCGCCGCGGCCCAGCCCAGCGCCGCTGCCGGGCCCGCGGCGCCCAGCAGCTTCACGTAGGTGCGGCGCACACCTCCGTCGTCGATGCGGCCACCGAGCTTCCTGCGGAGCAGACACGCGGTGAGGGTGAGGCCCGCCAGACAGGACAGGGTGTAGGCCCCGGCCATGCCGACCACGGCCCAGCGCGGGGGCAGCAGCAGATGGCAGGCCGTGGCCAGGGCGATGTTGACGCCCGCGGTCCAGGCCGCCATGAAGAAGGGGGTGCGGGTGTCCTCGAACGCGTAGAAACCGCGCAGCAGCAGATACTGGGCGGAGAACGGGATCAGCCCGAGCCCGAACGCCTGGAGCATGTACCCCAGCGGACGGACCGAGTCGGCGTCCGCTGCTCCATGGGCGAACAGGAGCGACGCGATCTGCGGTCCCAGGGCGACGAAGAGGAAGGCGGCGGGCACGATGACCGCCCCGCTGATCCGCAGTCCCCGGGACAGGTCCGCGCGCAGATCCGGGATGCGTCCCTCGGTGACGGCCCGGCTCATGCGGGGCAGCAGCGCCGTCACCAGGGACACGGTCACGATGGACTGGGGCAGCATCCAGATGGTCTGGGCGTAGGTGTAGGCCGAGTAGCCCGCGCCGGCCTCGGGCAGTTCCTGGTCGGCGGCGTTGGCGTAGTTCGTGACCACGGCCAGGGCGACCTGGTTCGCCAGGACGAACAGCAGCGTCCACTTCGCCGCGTGGACGCTCCCGCCCAGGCCCGTGCCCCGCCAGTCGAACCGCGGCCGGAACCGGAATCCCGCGGCCCGTGCGAACGGGATCAGCGCCAGAGCCTGCACGGCGATGCCCGCGGTCGTCCCTATGCCCAGCAACCGCACCTGGGCGGCGGTGACGTCCGCCACCTGACCGGGAACGTTCATCAGCCCCAGGTAGGCGGCGAACATCGCGACGAGTACGACGTTGTTCAGGACGGGGGTCCACATCATCGCGCCGAACTTCTCGCGGGCGTTCAGGACTTGACCGTAGATGCCGAACAGGCCGTAGAAGAAGATCTGCGGCAGCAGGAACCGGGCGAACGTGACCGTCAGCTCGAACGCCTGGTGGCCGTCCGGGGTGTCGCGCATGTACACGCCCACGATCTGCGGCGCCGCCCACACCGCCAGCGCCGTCCCCGCTGCCAGCACGCACACCACGAGCGTGACGAGCCGCTGCTCGTAGGCACGCCCGCCGTCGGGCTGCGTCGCCCGGGCCCGCACCAGCTGCGGGACCAGCACGGCGTTGAGCGCGCCACCGATCAGCAGCGTGTACAGGCTCGTCGGCACCGTGTTCGCCGTGTTGTACGTACTGGCCAGCAGGGCCGTCCCCAACGCCGCGGCCTGCAGCACCTGACGGATCAGCCCGGTCGCCCGTGAGACCACCGTGCCGACGGCCATCAGCAACGACGAACGAGCCGCCCCACCCCTGCTCTCTTCCTTGTTCCGCCGGGCGGCAGGCCGCCCGCCTGCCTCATGCTCCCGCGGCACGGCCTGCGACACCGCGGAGTTCGCCCCTGCTCCATGCCGTCAACCTATGCCCACGGGGTCCCACGGCTGCAACCGCCCGCGGGCACGCCGCACTTGAAGATGTCGACGCCGGAGGAAGCTTCCGTCCTGGACCTACTGCCATGCGTCCCCGTCCTCGAAGCCCTCCACACGAGTCTGGATCAGGACTTCGTCGGGGCCGTGCCTCAGCGCGATCCCGCCGATCACCTCGTCGTCTTCGACGATCCAGCGGTACACGCACCGCACCTGGTTATTTGGCCGACGCGGTCAGGTCGCCGCGCCGGGGGGACGCGAACGCCTCCAGGTCGGCGCGGGTCAGGCCGCTGAGCCGGGCCACCTCGGCGACGTCGAGGGCACCGCAGTCGAGGCCGCGCAGCAGGTAGCCGCTGAGCGCCTTCGCGGTGGCGGGCTCGTCCATGACGTCGCCGCCGGCCTGGTTGGCGTAGCGGGCGAGGCGGGCGGCGGCCTGCTCGAAGCCTCCGCGGTAGAAGGCGAACACGGCCGCGTACCGGGTGGGGAGGTGCCCGGGGTGCATGTCCCAGCCCTGGTAGTAGGCGCGGGCGAGGGCGCGGCGGGTGAGCCCGTAGTGCAGGCGCCAGGCGTCGTGGACCTTGGCGGTCGGACCGACGGGCAGGACGTTGGTCGAGCCGTCCGAGACGCGGACGCCGGTGCCCGCCGCGGCGACCTGCATGACCGCCTTGGCGTGGTCGGCGGCCGGGTGGTCGCCGGCCTGGTAAGCGGCGCTCACACCGAGGCAGGCGCTGTAGTCGAAGGTGCCGTAGTGCAGCCCCGTGGCGCGGCCGTCGGCGGCCTGGATCATGCGGGCGACGGTGGCGGTGCCGTCGGCGGCGAGGATGGACTGGCTGGTCTCGATCTGGATCTCGAAGCCGATCCGGCCGGGCTCGAGGCCGCGCGCCTTCTCGAACTCCTCCAGGAGCCGGACCATCGCGGTGACCTGCTCCGGGTACGTCACCTTCGGCAGCGTCAGGACGAGTCCCCCGGGCAGGCCGCCGGCCTCCATCAGGCCGGTGAGGAAGATGTCGAGGGTGCGGATGCCGCGGTCGCGGACCGGGGCCTCCATGCACTTCATGCGGATGCCCATGTACGGGGCCGCCGTGCCGTTCGCGTACGCCTCGGCGATCAGTCGCGCCGCGCGCGCCGCGGCCGCGTCCTCCTCGGCGTCGGGGCGCGGGCCGTAGCCGTCCTCGAAGTCGACGCGCAGGTCCTCGACGGGCTCATGCTCCAGCTTGGCCCGCACGCGGTCGTACACGGGTCCCGCGAGGTCGTCGGCGAGGCCGAGGACGGCGGCGAAGGAGGCGGCATCGGGGGCGTGCTCGTCCAGGGCCGCCAGGGCCCGGTCACCCCAGGAGCGGATGGTGTCGGCGGCGAAGGCGTCACCGGGGACGTACACCGTGTGGACGGGCTGCCGGGTGCCGGGGTCTCCCGGATAGACGCGCTCCAGCTCCGCGTCGACCGGGGCGAGGGAGGCGCTGATCTCCTCGCTCACGGCGCCCGCGAGGCTCGTTGCCACCTTCTCCTGCTGACCCTGACCCATCCCACACCCTCCTGTTTTCCGCTGCACGGAATCAAAAATCCGTATGGCGAAGTTAATAGGCGGTCGCGATCTGCGTCAATGGTCCCCCGGAACCGGCCGGGGGGGGGGGGGGGGGGGGGGGGGGGGGGAGGGCGGGGGGGGGGGGGGGGGGGGGGGGGGGGGGGGGGGGGGGGGGGGGGGGGG